>NZ_BAAJMC010000007.1:0-170727 GCF_057551365.1 Colwellia sp. KS18-150
AAGAGTACAAATATATATTCCCTAAAGTGCTTATAAAAGGCATGGTTAGGAAAGGTAAATCGGTAATATCCTTTAGTTTCAATTGGTTACTTTGTTTTTGTGATGGCTTTAATATTATTTAATAAAAAAGTTAAATAATATTAAAGCTTTGTTTAAAGCGGTCGATATAGATATTAGAACAGGAAATAATTAGTGATTTATACTAACTATTTCTACAGAAGATAAATAACTATAGTAGGAAAGCATCATGGCCTTAAGTGTTAATAGTAATATAGCCTCATTAAACTCACAGCGTCAGTTGTCAGCAGCAACTGAAGAATTAGGGACAAGTTACCAACGCCTATCATCAGGTAAGCGTATTAACAGTGCAAAGGATGATGCTGCTGGTTTACAAATTTCAAGTCGTTTAACTTCACAAGTTAATGGCTTAAATCAAGGCTCACGAAATGCAAACGATGCTATCTCTTTAGCACAAACCGCTGAAGGTGCACTTGATGAGTACACAAATACAGTACAGCGTATGCGTACCTTAGCAGTACAAGCATCAAATGGTTCAAATACTGCAGCTGATTTAACGGCACTAGATACTGAATTCGGTGAATTAGAATTAGAATTAACGCGTATTTCTACTCAAGCCTCATTTGGTGGTACTAACCTACTTGATGGCTCATACGCTGCAGAATTCCAAATCGGCGCTGAAGCAGGACAAACGATTTCTGTATCAATCGCACAAGATTTTGATTCAGGTACAATTGGCGCTTCGGGTTCATTATTAACTTTTGATGGTGCTCAATCGCGTATTACTGACTTAGATTCAGTATTATCGACAGTAAACAGTACTCGTTCTGACTTAGGTGCTAAGCAAAACCGTTTCTCAAGTGTTATCCGTAGTAATGATAACGCAGCTGAAAACGTATCAGCATCACGCTCTCGTATCGAAGATACAGATTATGCTGCAGAATCAGCAATGCTTGCTCGTAATTCAGTATTACAACAAGCGGCAAGCTCAATGCTTGCTCAAGCGAATCAGCAACCACAAATTGCTTTATCGCTACTATAATTACATAGTCGCTAATAAATACGTAAAAGGCGACTAATTACTAGTCGCCTTTTTGTTTTTATTGGTTAAAAGTTTGTTTTTGGCATATATTTTGAAGATACTCTTAAATTGAGTAAAATAAATTTATTTATCCTTGCTGTAACATGAATAGCATCTTTATAGATTTAATTAAATAGTATTTTTTTGGAGTTATTATGACTAGCATTACCTCTCTGGGTATTGGCTCAGGGTTAGATTTAGAAGGTATAGTGACGGCATTTATTGATGCTGAAGCGATCCCTACTGAAATAAGGCTTCAAGAAAAAGAAGAAAGATTAACCCTTGAACTTTCAGGTGTTGGTAGTTTTAAATCAGCGCTATCTACTTTTAATGAAACGCTTGAAAAGCTTGCCGATGCTGATGCTTTCAATCAACAAACGATTAGTGTTTCAACCGAAGATATCAGTGTTACTACGAACGGTTTTGCTAGTAATGGTGATTTTTCAGTGGAAGTACAGCAACTTGCACAAGGAACTCGATTAAAGTCTGATTCTTTTACCAGTGCAACTGATACTGTTGGCTCAGGGACATTAACCTTAACGGCAGGTGCTGATACTTTTGATGTTGCCATAGATGCTGGCGATGATCTTTCGGCTATTCGTGACAAAATCAATGAACAGTCAGAAAATTTTGGTGTTACTGCTAACATTATTAATAGTGATGCTGGTTCATATTTAGTTTATAGCTCTACGGTTACTGGTTTAGCCAATAATTTGACGGTAACAACGTCAGATGCCTCACTAGATAAAATATCGACTAATAATGTCACTGAGCAAGCAGCGACTGATGCTATTATTATTGTTGATGGCAATACCATAACTAATGACACAAATGAATTTCAAAACGTTATTGAAGACGTCACTA
The DNA here is from genome assembly GCF_057551365.1 of Colwellia sp. KS18-150. Classification (NCBI taxonomy): domain Bacteria; kingdom Pseudomonadati; phylum Pseudomonadota; class Gammaproteobacteria; order Alteromonadales; family Colwelliaceae; genus Colwellia; species Colwellia sp. KS18-150. The sequence goes on from NZ_BAAJMC010000007.1 coordinate 1,964, forward strand.
TTACCGCTGAAAAAGTTAATACTGGTACACCTGCGACTCTAAGTATTGCCCAAGATGAAGAAAATGGCACCGCGCTTATTAATGAGTTTGTCGATGGTTTTAATGATTTGATGTATAACATTACAGGCCTTGGTGCGCCTGAGTTAGGGCGCTTGGCTTTCGATCCTAATTTACGTCAGGTAAGACAAAAACTTACTGATGTTGTTATTAACAGCGTTACAGGCTTAACCGGAAGTTTAGACTCATTAAGCAAGATAGGAATTGATTTAAATAAAGACGGCCAGCTTGAAATTTCAAGCTTTAGCAGTAGCTCAATACCAAGCGGTGAAGAGCGCTTAGCCGATGCATTAAAAAACAACTTAGATCAAGTTGGCGAGATATTTGCTTCTACAGATGGTATAGCGACTCAAATGACTACGTTCATTGATACCTATATTGACTCATCTACTGGTGTTTTATCTTCAAGAGAAACAACCTTAAATGAGCAAATTTCTGATATAGATCAAGAGTGGATCGATTTAGAAGACCGATTACGTGACTATGAAGATACATTAAGAAAGCGTTTTACAGCATTGGATGCAACACTTGCTGGTTATAACGCGACTGCTGAGTATGTTAAGTCTTCACTATCTAATATTATAGGTAGCGGTGACGACTAACGATGAAATACTCACTAATAATTAATTAAGGTGAATCTAATGAGAAGTAACTTAAAAACCTATCAAAATGTAAATCGAGAAAGTAGCTTACTTGCTGCAGAGCCACACACTATTATTTTAATGTTATTTAACGGTGCGTTAGAAAGTATTGCTTTTGCGAAAGGCGCTATAGAGCGTAAAGACTTTACTGTAAAAGCAGAAAAAATAACCAAAGCGGTTAATATCATTAATTCATTACGTGCATCACTTGATGATGATGCCCAACCAGAAATATCTGCGAATTTTGATGCATTATATGAGTATTGTGCAGATCGATTGATGAATGCTAGTGCTACTTTAAATGTTGCTATTCTTGATGAAGTGATTTCATTATTAAAGCCATTAAGAGATGCTTGGGCCGAGATGTCTGAGGCCGATAAATCTGAAGGTCATCAATTATTAAGATCAAAAGAAAAACAAGCTTAATAACGCTCAAGTATTTATGACGACTTATTATGACTGATACTATTGAACAACAAATAAGTGAGATTAAAAAGCTAACCCTTGCAGCGGCTCAATTTACTTTTGATGATGAAATAGCATCATGCCAGCAAGCGCTAAAACAAAGACAAACCATGTTAGTAGCGCTTGATCAAACCATACAAGCATCCTTACCCGAACATTCAAAATCCCCCTCGGTGGAAAGCTATATTGATTTGATGTCATGGATATTACGTACTGATGAAGCCGCGATTAATAAACTTAACGAGCAAAAATCGACTATTTTGCAAAAAAGTGTTAAACAATCAAAGACTAAATATGCATTAAAGCAATACCAATCGAATAGTCGCTAGTTTCCATCATTATATTGACGCATTATAGTTTCATTATTGGTCTTATTAAGGTTAATTATTTTGTCAAATCACATTCCCACTCAAGCTGAGCTTGTTGAAAAAATCCGTTTATTAGAAGAAAAAGCACAAGCGGTTGAGCAGAAAATAAAGGGCAAGCTTCACTCATCAGAAACTGAAGAAAATTTGCAAGCTATTGCAGATACTATGTCTCTTCTTGCTAGCAATGAAGAAATGCTGCTAGCTCAATTTGAGCAAAATCTCTTGGCATTTCAGGAGTATTTCCCTGAGGTTTATGAGGTTGTAAAAGATTACCAACCTAGTCGATATTTTGTTGAGATTGTTGATGGTTTTGCCAATATTTTTGATGAAGAAACTCAGCAGCATATATACCCATATCCTGCGTATTTAATGGCTACCGCTCAATTAGCTCAATATCAACAGGCACCGCAATCAACGCACTCAACTTTCGAAATGAATGAAGAGAATAAAGGCAACTTTATTCATTCAACACATTTAAATGAAGTGTTGAAAATATTGACTAACCGGGTAGAGCAAGAGAACTCTCCAAATAAAGGTTTACCCGATACCATCGGCTCTTTAGTCTTATTTGGTGCCGGTGCTGGCTACCATATAGAGTTATTGATTAACCAACATCATATTAATAACTTGTACTTAATTGAGCCCGAGCTAGATCTTTTTTATGCTTCTTTGTATACCGCCAATTGGCAATATATTTTTGATCGCTTAGATAATCAAAAAAGTAATTTACACTTATCTATTGGCGTACAAGATAATGAATTTTTTGAGGATTTATTATTTCAAACCTATCAAAATGGCCGTTATGATGTTGTTAAAACGTTTGGCTATGTCCACTACCATTCACCACTTATAGAAAACTTATTGGCAATATATAAAGGCCGTTTTTATGAGATGATACAAGGTTGGGGATTTTTTGATGATGGTGTGATGTCACTGTCTCATACGTTAAGTAACCTAAAAAGTAATATCCCACTATTGAAGAAGTCGGCGCAATTTAATGAGCAGCTAGTAGACGTGCCAGTCTTCGTTGTTGGCAATGGTCCATCTTTAGATCAAACCATAGCTTTAGTTAAAAAATATCAAGATAAAGCGATAGTGATCAGTTGTGGCTCAGCGCTAAGTGCCTTAATGAGTTACGGTATCAAGGTAGATTTTCATTGTGAGCAAGAAAGAACTTTACCAGTAGCGGCAAAAGTGAAAGATTATGGTGATGCTGAGTTTGTTCGCACTCATATGCTTCTCGCGCCTTCTACAGTACATCCAGAAACGTTTAAGTTGTTCGACCGCGCTATCATGTGCCCTAAATCTAGAGAGCCGTCTACAGATATTATTGTTAATGATATTGTCGGTAAAGACTTGTTCGAACCGACAGTGTTTATTAACCCAACAGTATCTAATACCGCGATGGCGATGGGGTACTTTTTAGGCTTTAGAGAATTTTATTTATTTGGTGTCGACCTAGGGCATAAACAGGGCGGTCAGCACCATAGCTCTAAAAGTATTTATTATAATAAAGATGGTGAAGATCTTTCTTTATACCTTAGTGAAGACTCTCAAAACCGTATTGAAGGTAATTTCGGTGGTGAGTTTGTTTGTAATGATTTCTTTAATATGTCACGAGCTATGATTGAAAAATTATTACTCTCCAAAAGTGATATACGCTGTAGCAATTTAAGTGATGGTGCGAAAATACAAAATGCTAAACCAGCTAAAAGTATTGATTTATCACACAAAAACGATATTGATAAAAAACAATTAGTTGATGATGCTTATACACAATCGGCATGGTTGGATGAAGATCATGCTCTTTATCAACGAGTCATAGAAAAAGTCGATTGTAAAAAGCTTGAAGAAATTTGCCAAAACCTAAGTGACATTATTGATAAGCCTGTTGATAGCATTGCTGAAGGCGTCAAGATGATTCGAGAGCAATCTCGTGCTGCAGCCGAATTAGAAACGGGTGAATTTACTAATTTCTCATTGCTACTTGATGGTACGCTTTTACATTACCAAGCCATGTTAATGCGTACACTTTATGAAGCACGTGATGAAAGTGTCGCTGTTGATGACTTTAATCAAGCGAAAAAGCATTTTCAAAACTTCTTCCAAGAAGCACCTGTCTACTATAAAGAAAATTATTTAGTGCCGCATATCACCACTTCTGATTGGTGGAATGATTAATTGTAGTCATCATTAGCTAATAGTATTGGTATAGCTATTGCTTGATAACTGAGAAAGATGATTTTTAGGGAGTAAATGATGTCTGCAAATGATTTAAAACGTGAAGAATTAACCATAGGTGAGCATAACTATTTTTTGTTAGCCAATGCTGATAAAGAAGTATTTAAATTCTTTGAGCATGAACATGGATTTGATGAAATTACTAAAAAAGCACAATCAGCCTATCAGCGAAACTCGGTTAATACTCCCTTAAAAAAAGATCACCTGCACGTTTTACGTAATCATATTCCTTCTGAACTTTGTCAGTCATTAATTCAAGAATTTGAAAATGACGATAAAGGTATTCAACACCCTTCAGTATTAGAAGTTATTTTGCCGCAAGTAATTACCGCTGAGCTTGATGATCATATTCGTTCATATTTTGACAGTGAATATTGTGTGTATTGGTGGTCAATCAATAAAGTACAAATTGATGATGAAGAAGACTGGTACTCTACTAAATGGCATTGTGATGGCGGTCCGTCTAAACATTTAAAACTGATTACTTACCTGAATGGTTTTGAAGAGCATGGTAGTGATACTGGCTACTTTGATGAAGCATCGACATTAGCATTAAAGGAAATTGGCTATATTTTTAATCAAGTTCATGAACGAAATATCGATATCGAGCCTTTATGTCAGCATTTTAATATTGATTATCAACCTAAAGGTATACAAGCTAACGCAGGCGATACTTTAATTTTTAACCCTAATCAAATTGCTCACCGTGTCATACCACCTAAAGTTGGGATACCAAGATATGCCCTTAATTTTTGTTTAGTACCTAGTGAGGTTCACTGGAAACGAGTGGTAGAGGAGTACTTTTTTCCTATTTATGACTGCCAAGACTTTAGGGATTTTACTGAAATCAGTAAAAGAATAACGATCGAGACCTTAAAGCCTCAAGAGCAAATTGAGATAGGACTTGGTTATAACGTAGAAAATTTTGAACACGTTGAATATTTAATGGCAAATATCTTTAGTGATATAGCAACGGCGGCTACGGTTTCTAAATATATCAAGTCTAACGATGCTCATTTGATTGAATGTTATTCGGTTTTTACTTTATTAAAATATGTAAAGACTTTAATCGTCAATCAGCTCTCTATTGAAAAAGTTTTTGAAAAACAGTGGGTAAAAGCATTAACTGAATTTTCTGATTATGAAAGCAGCTTTATTGATAGTATGGGGCGTTATGCCTTAGCTAATAAGCCTAACCCTAATGGCGTATTCTGGCCAAACCCAGCCCATGAAAAATATCCTCAATCGAAATTTGAAATGCTGCCTTATGCCAAAAAACATCCAATCATGGATATGGGCACTGCTATTGGCTCAGCCGGTAGTTGTTTTGCTTTTGAAATAGCAAAATATTTTCAGCAAGAAGGTTATAACTATGTCATCACTGAGCGGAATGATAATCTGTATTCAGGTATGCAAGTTGATGGCTATACTCCAGGAGATGAGATAGCCAAGTTCTGTGCTAATTACGGCATACTATTTAACACACCAAGCTTCTGCCAATTAGCTGAAAAAGCGTTTGGAGTTAGGGAATTTAATAAATTATTAATACAATCTGAAACCGGTCACTACCTCGACCCTTACCGTGAAAATGTCGCTTTTAATTCACAACAAGCTTATTTAGCTGATTATGAGCAACATATTGATGCGGTAAAACAGGCATTTTTACAATGTCAGGTCTTCGTGGTGACATTAGGTCTAAATGAATGTTGGCAGCTTGCTGATGGCACGGTAATGTCGCGTAACCCAAGAGAGAATATGTTTCATTTAGTAAAACATAAAACCTTAACGGTAGAAGAAAATGTTGCCAATATACAAAGATTTTTTGACATTATAAAACTGCATAACCCTGATTTTAAATTGATTATAAGTGTCTCTCCAATCCCATTTTTAGCAACAGGTAGAGCAGATGAGCAGCACATCATTAGTGCTAACTGTCATTCTAAAGCAGTACTTCGTGTCGCAGCAGATCAGTTAGTTGCCGCCAATAAAGATATGTATTATTTACCCAGTTATGAGTTAGTGACTGAATGTACGCCTGATGCCTGGGAAAGTGATACACGTCACGTGAAATCATCTACCGTGGCAAAAGTGGTTAATATGTTCAAAGAAATATTTGTTACTGAGTCGTAGCGTTGTCATTTAAGTGACTTAGTCACTTTCAATAACAATGTTGGGTAGTTGTGCTTGTTGATGATCAAATAAACAAACTTGCACTAAATCAACAGGCTTACCATTACTGGTATAATGGTTAGCCAACACACCATCACTTTGGTAGCCAGCTTTTAAAAAGGCCTTTGTACTACCGACATTGTCTTGGTAGGCGCCAGCACAAAGTTTTCGAAGCGTTAATTGCTCAAAACTATAGCGTGATATTAATTGCACCGCTTGGGTCGCGATACCTTTGCCCCAGGAGTTTTTATCACCAATAAATAAACTCACATCACCAATATTATGATGAGTGTTTATACCTCCTATTTTGATATTGCCTATGTGCTGATCATTCTCTTTTAAACGTATGGTAAATAAATGCTCATTAGGGTTTGTTACCATGCTACGAATAAAGCCAAGTACAGCATTTAAATCTTGCAGATAAAACCGGGTTTCTAGAAACTGATTAACTAAGGGATCATTAAGCCATTGTACATAGTCTTCACTGGCGTCTTGCTCGGTAATTGATTGCAAGTAAACTAAAGGTACTTGTTCACTTGAGAGTTTGATTACTGTCATATGTTTAACCTAAGTTTTCTTAATCTTTAATAGTAAGTAAGCCGTGTTCAAGCCACTCTTGTAAGTAGTGATACACTTCATCATCAGGTAATTGATATTTGTTTGCTAGTTCATTTACCGTCATATTATCGTCAAGCTCCCTGGGCAAGCAATTCATTAATTTATTCCAGCGACCATGTAAAGAATTATAGTCTACGCCATCATCATCGACCGGTGGAATGGCTTTGTATAGACCATAAGCAGATAAACAAACTAAGCCTTGAAAGTTAATGTTGTAACTTTGTGAATAATTGTCGCTGGCAAGCTTAGTCGTTATTGTATTGCTAGCAGATATAGGGTTTTCACTCGGTAGTTCTTCATAACAGTCGATAATATTAAGCACCAGATCGACACTGTCTTGTAAGTGCTGTTCAGATAATGTTTCCGGAGTATCTAAATCGCTATGATATTCACTAAAAGGCCAACGAGTAAGTGAGATTGTTGGAATATTATAGGGAGGTGATTCAAAAACCGTTTCATCATTACCATAGATACTGCGAAATGCTCCTTGTTCAAATTCACCGTATTGATTGGCAAACGCTTGTTGCGCCGCTTTATCAAGTGACTTATCCCCTAAATAACTGCGTTGCAAGCGCATAGCGGCGGTATTACCTACTGATTTAAGTAAAATACAGCCTTTAAGTTGTGACTGTGCTTGCGTTGTCATTTCGTCTAGCCAAAACATAGGACCATGTAATTCAGGCGCAATTAGCACTCGATAACTGTATTTTAGTCTCTTAGTTTTTGCTTTTTTTGCTAGCGCTTGTATCACTCTAATCGCTACTGCGCAGCCAGAAATATCATCATTGGCTTGAAAAGGATGGCAATTATGGCCATTAATAACGATGGTTTCTTCACTTTCACCGACTAATAGATAGTCTAATACTTTCATGGTGCTTGGAAACTGTTCGGTTTCTAACTCCACACGGTAACGGCTATCGGTTAATTGCTCTCTTTGCTGATGGGGCATAGAAATTCCCCAAGTAATGTCATTAGGTCGATATAAATTTTGCCATTGATATAACACTGCATTTGGTAATAACTCACTACTGGCAATATGGTTTTGTAGTTGAGTTAAAGTAAGTTCACCTGAAAAACTGGGGGACAAACTAGCAACACCTAATGGCGATGTTTTAGCATCATAAATTAATTGTTCGTTTTGATAAATACAGGCTTTATTCACTTGCCAAGCATGTGGGATAAACCAACCATTCAAATTTTGACCTGAAGCATATTCATGAACAGTAAAATCTAGCTCAGTTAGGTATTGAGCAATGGCATCATCATTACCTTGACCTGTGATTGAATAACTAAAAGGGAAGAGCTTTTTGACTAATGCAAGTACCGTCATCGTCATTAATCCTTAAATCCTTGACCATCAATAATCACTTGATAGGCGAGCGCCTCATCGAGGATTTTTTGTGGTGTATGTAAACGCATACCTTCTTTTAATGTCTCTTTAGCGCAATCACCTTGCTCATCAAAAACGCCGTCTAATGAGATAAAGCCACCTTGCGCTGCAACCACAATCTGACAGCTATTTTCATCTGAGGTTTTCCGTACAATGAGTCCTGCGCAAAAGGGGTGCATCGGTGGCACTTCTTCGCCATTATTACCGGTTAATATTATCGATTTTACGTTTTTAAAGCGCAGTATCTTGTTATTAAGAAAGCTTGCTGCGCCAATATAAGGAGAGTCAAAGCCTTCGCAAAAGCTAATAATATCTTCCGCACACCATTGCCAATTAATATAGCCTTGTTTATCTGTTCTAAGACGAGGTAGGTAAAGCCTATCTTTATTTAGTGGCGAGTAGGGGGTTGGGGAAAAGCCACTACCTTGTTTAAACTGCTCAGCCAGTTTTTCGATAAAACATTTCCCTTGTTTTATATTCTCTATAAAGTACTCATCAGGCGTAATCGCTTGTTCACTAATACTGAACTCATGTTTGGCATAGATATCACCTTGGTCAATATCTTGGGTTATTTGTTGAAAAAAGCAGCCACCTTGGCGGTTTTTATTGAGTAACTGCCAAGTATAGTGCGCACCACCTAAATAATGTGGAATAGGGATGGCGTTAATATTAAACATACCAAAATGAAATTGCGCTATCACTTGTTTGCCAAACACCCAAGCGGGTCCATAACAAATGGCCATGGATTTTTCAGGGAGCAGCTCTTGTAATTGAGCTTTACTGAGCTGGTTAATATCATCGAGTGTCGTTTGCTTTAAAGATAATTCATCGCAAGCTTGTGCCAAGGTTCTATCTGTTAGCACTAACTTCTCATTAATGTGACGTGTAGCAGCAATGATACTTATCTTAAAGCCTGCGCTATGCAATATATGAGCGCTTTCTGCCATTAAATCACCACCGCCAATAAGAACGATGTGATTTAACTGAGCATAATTAACACTCACTTTTTTATTAAAATCATCTGCCATAGCTAAACCTTTTTAAAAGGGAGACCATAATTGGTTAGATAGTTTTTAGCCCGTATTGGGTTGCTATCGGAAAAGTTAAACAAACTGCCACAACCTAGCGCACTGACATCTGTTTCAACAAATGCCTCCCTAAGGTGCTGGTAATTACCAGAGCCACTACAGCCGATCACTGGCACACTAGCCAATGACATTACTTGTGTTAATAAGGGTAAGTTAAATCCAGCCATCATGCCATCATGAGTAATCGATTGGATCATAAACTCACCTGCGCCGGCTTCTTGGCAGGTATTAATATGTTCAGATAAGCTAATGCTTTCTGCCTGTTTGCCACAATGGGAAAATAACAGGTGTTCGCCTTGAGTATCGGTTTTAACATCAATACTAATAATCACCGCTTGCTGGCCAAATTTATTGGCTATTTCGCTGATTAGTTCAGGGTTACGATAAGCATTTGAGTTGATAATAATTTTATCCGCACCTTGGTTAATCAAATAAGCGGCATCTTCAAGGCTATTAATACCGCCACCTACGGCTAACGGCATAAAACTCACTTGCGCTATTTCAGGTATTAGTTGAGCTAATTGTTCTAAACTTCTGTTTTCGCGGCTGATGTTTACTAGTACTAATTCGTCGGTATATTGTGAGTTATAAACGCTAGCACTTTTTATTGGATCGCCAACATTACGCCAAGTATCAAATTGACTCGTTTTTACTAACTGATCATCCAGTAACATCATCATTGGGATGATGCGCTTCTTTAACATGAAAAAACTCCATCCCATTCACAAAAATTTTCGAGTAATTGCATGCCGTTTTTCTGACTTTTTTCAGGATGAAATTGTACACCGATAACATTTTTATGAGCAGCAACACAGACAAAATTTTCTCCGTATTCTGTTGTGGCAATAACTGAATCTACTTGCTGACATTGCATATGGTAGCTGTGCACAAAATAAAAATCTCGGCTGTCTTTTATCTCTTCAAATACAGGGTGTGCTTGGGTGAACTTAACTTCATTCCAACCAACATGTGGCACCCGTAAACCTGAGCTATTCGGTATTTTAGTGACCTTTGCATTGATGGCATCAAAGCCTGAGGTGACTCCTCCTTCTTCTCCTGAGCTTGCTAATAACTGCATTCCTAAGCAAATGCCTAGGGTGGGAGTGCCACGGGCAATTAATGCTTTGATTGCATCAACAAAGCCAAGTTGCTGCATACGAGCCATTACCGCATTAAAGTTTCCAACACCGGGAAGGATAAAATGGCTTAGTTCATCAAGCTCTTCAGGCTTATTGACAAAAACAGGATCATAACCATTTTCATAGATGGCGTTATAAACCGATTGCACATTACCTAAGCCAATATTAAGTATACCTATCACACTGAGTTCTTCGCGATTATGCCTCGGTCTTGAGGATCTTCTCGATACCAACGATCGAAATCACTGGTTTTAGGCGCATACTCCATGCCGTCAAAATCTGGTTTAAAGGGAGGGACTACTGTTTTGGCGACGATGTGATTAAATTGATCTTCACTAATACCTAAGTACTCCAAAAATAAATTCAATGATGGCGGCTTTCTACCTTCATAATCGGCAATTAATTTATCGGCATGTTCTTTGGCAATTCTACCGTTTCGTAAATCGAGCGCCGTCATTTGACTGACTCGGCTATAACCTCGCTTCAAGTATTTAATATAATCGCGCATTCCTTGCATAGAACACTCTATTTTTTCATAAGAATATTCTTCCCAAGGCATCCCTTCAACCTGGTCACCTTGCCAACCCAGCTCATCTTCAATCATTTTAGTATTGGCTTTTACATCCCAAGGAATATACGAGCCTAAACAAACTGATTGATATTTTAGTTTCTTTAAATCTCTCAATTTAGGATAGGTATAAGGGATTAATTCACGCGGATCACATTGATAATCGTCTTTGATCATCGAATACATATCTTCAGCTGTAATACCTAAATTAATAAAGCGGTTAAATCGAGTTTCATCTACTTGCTCCACTTCATTATCTTCATAATTATAATAAGCGGTGTACTCTGATGATGGCTCACCCCAGAAAATAAGCGGTACTTGGTATTTAAGGGCTATGTGCATAGGATAAGCGAAAATACCGGTATGACAATGCCAACAAAAATCACCTTTGCGGATTAATGTTTCTAACATTAGCCGTTTGACTAACTTCCAATTTGGCGTAAATGAAATAACATCAACACCAAGTTTTTTAAAAGTGCGACGGTTATTTTCCAATAAAGTATCACGCATAAACCCGTGATTAAATTGTACGACCAAAGGGCGAATATTAAAGTGTTTTACTAAATACCATAAGGTGTATGTAGAGTCTTTACCGCCAGAAAAAGGCAATATACAGTCATATTCATACTTACCACGATGCTTTTCGATCACACGTGCCAACATTTCGGCGCGTTTTTTCCAGTCTACTTGCTCATCTTTAAATACTTTTTGTCGGCAGATATTACAAACACCATGTTCATCAAACTCAATGGTTTCATAAGTTTCAGGTAAGTTACAGGCAGTACATTTTTGCATAGTGCTCTATTCCAATGCTATTTATTGTGTTGTGCTTATCACTAATTAGAGCAAATTAAATGCCATGATTAGTGCAGAGTTGCTAGGTTTAGCTTTTAATTAAGAATACGTTCAACTTGAAACGCTTCTGCTTTTACCATGCCATGAGTTTCACCGCGCAGAGTGGCTAATGCGCTTATACAATTTAAGGAACGACTATGAGGCGATTCACGTAATTCTTCTTGATAACAAACCAAAGCTTGCTCTTTCACCGACCAGTATTGGCTGATATCAACAATATACTGAGGCCTAAAGTTAGCATGGTTGGATGTTTGCCATTCGGTACTTGATAATACTTCAAAGGATAATATTTTTTTTACGCTGCTACCTTTAATAGGCCTACAGGCTGTCATCACCGCTTGATGAGTAACTTGGTGATCGACATTTAAATCATGACTGTAGTGACTGTAAATAGTATCTGGTGTGAATGAAGAGATAACTTGCTCTATAGTTTGTACAATGTTCAGTAATGGCACTGAGTCCATCTGATTATCTGGAAAATCAAAACATTGATAGTCTGCTATGCCAAGCACTTTTAATGCTTGTATCATAGCTATCTCACGGTTACTTTTATCACTTGATGAACTTCCTAAGCGGGAAGAGACGCCGTTGGTCATAAATATCACTTTAACGGCATCGCCCTGATGAATATGCTTAGCTAATGTACCACCACATCCGAGTACCTCATCATCCGCATGAGCGGCGACCACTAAGATATTTTGTTTACTTTGTTTAGTGCTCATTCTCAATCATCTCCCAATTCAAAGGGGTGCCTCTGCTGATATTTTGAGTGGCCTTTTTACCTATTACGGACTCGAAATGTATTGGCGATAAGCCATATCCCGGTCTGATTCGACGTGTGTTTTCATGAGTTAACACTTCACCTTGCTTGATATCTTTCACTATATAGATGGAACGCCTAAAAACAATATTCGCTTTTTCTGCTTCTTTTAACTCATAGCTAGCTTTTCCAAGTGCAGAGAATACTGTTTTACTCTGCTGGCATAACTCTTTTAATTCTGCAGGCTCCATTGAAAATGCAGAGTCAGGTCCACCATCATCTCTTGAAATAATAAAGTGTTTTTCAATAATTGCTGCGCCAAGGGCGACACCGGTAATACCGACTGTTGTACCTAATGTATGATCAGATAAGCCAACAACCGTATCGAAACGTTGTTGCATATCAACCATGGTATGTAGGTTTGATTGCTCAATAGGTGTTGGGTAACTACTTATACAATGTAAAAGAGCGTATTGCTCAACTTGTAATTCTTCGAGGTAGTTAACTAATAATTCGATCTCTTCAAGATTTGCCATGCCAGTAGAAATGATTAATGGCTTACCAGTAGCAGCAGCTTTTTTAATTAAAGGGAAATCTGTGCATTCAAACGAGGCAATTTTATAAGCAGGGCAGTCTAATGTTTCTAAAAAGTCGACAGCAGTTTCATCAAAAGGTGAGCTAAAAAGGGTAATATCTAGCTCTTTTGCTTTTTCAAATAAAGCCTGATGCCACTCCCAAGGTGTGTGAGCCCACTCATATAGTTGATAAAGTGTTTTACCATCCCATAAGCCTCCCTTAACTAAGAAATCATCTTTATCACAGTCAATAGTCAGCGTATCAGCAGTATAGGTTTGGATTTTTATCGCATCAGCGCCTTGTTGCTTAGCTTCCTCCATTATAGCTAAGGCTTTGGTCAAATCACCATTATGGTTACCTGATAACTCAGCGATAATGTAAGGTTGGTGATTACTTGATATCACGCGACCATTAATTGTTATTTCTTTCATAAGGTTTCCTACTGCTTATTAACTGTCTTTAGCGCTATTTTTTGGCAATCAGCGCCATAACATGTTTTTCTACTTGAAAGCTGTCGTGACTTTCAAAATGTTTGTCTAAATCTTGTTTAATATTTTCAAGATAGTTTTCATTGAAAAAAGTGGTAGCCTTTAAATAGCTTAGAACGGCGTCTGTGTCAGGGTAACTTATCGTATTAACAAAGGTTTTATTTTCAAGTGTCATGCCTAAAGCCGTTAATGTTGAGCTTAGAGTCTGTTGCATAAAAGTCGCTGAGCTATAGGTGACAAACTCTGGCAAGGTGTAGTATTTTTCTAATAAGGCAAACAAGCTGGCATTATTGTTTCCATAAGGGCCACACACCAAAAAATGGCCGTTATCAGACAATATGCGGTGTGCTTGCTGACAAGTTTCTGCAATGTCTTTGCTATAATATAAACCATAAAAACTCGAAATAAAGTTTTTGGAGTTTGATGGTGTTGCTGATAAGTAATCTTCCATTGCTGAAGCGACTAAAGTAAGTTCACCTTGATAGCTCTCTAGACGTTGTTGTGCTTTTTCTATCGATTGGGCTGAGATGTCTAATCCCGTGATTGACTCAACAGACTTTTCTGCGTAAATAACCAGCTGATTGCCAGTTCCACAGCAAATATCTAATACTGAATTCATCGGATAGTTATCAAAGAGGCTATTTACCCAAGCACTAAAATCAGCAGAAGCAAACCGTTGGTTTCCTGCCGCTCGATTTTGTAAGTTTTGCGAGCTTGCAGCTAAGTCTAATAATGTATCACTTGCTATATTTTTCATGTCATTCCTTCGGTCTCAATTTTTTAATATATGTACTTTTGCGGTAAGAGTGGTTTCTTTTTTTCTATCAATCGAGTCCGCTAACGATGTCATTTTATGCGTTAAATTAGCTTTTTCGAAGGTTAAGGTAAAGTCGCCATAATGTAAATATGCTTTAGGATAGCTTTTAGCGTCTAACATCCTGATTAAATCATATAATTCAGTGATTTCTTCATCACCTTGAATTTCACTCTGGATAGGAATACGACGTTCAAAAACAGTGACTTCACCGGTTTGTCCTATTGCATCGGGTTCAAGTTTAACTATGGTGCTTATCATTTCATAGGTTAACACGGCACTACGTTCATATATTTCTTGGGCACTACCGTTAAGAGATAGAGGTGCTTTTAAATACACAGGGCCAGCATCGAACTCGTTGGTCATTTTAAGCGCGCTAAGTTTAGTTTCTTTGTTACCACGTACTATCAGGTTTTGTAATGGACTGCCGCCGCGTCCGTAAGGAACATCGGTCATATGAAAACAGATGCAGGTAAATTCATTGAGTATGTCCTCTGGTACGATCCAGCTCCAATGTGGAAAGAATACATACTTTGGTTTTAGCTCTCTTAACTTCTTTATGGTGAGCTTGTTATGCTCTGAAATTAACGTCCATTGTCCAGCAAGTGTCGGGCAAGTTTTATTAAACTGTTCTATTTGCCAGTCTTTAATCGTGGCAACTACATAGTTATTCGTCATCAAGTGATACCTGCAATTTGTACTTAACCCCATCTTTTATAAAGAAGGCAGGGTAGTCTTGATTACTCACTACGCGCATTAAGTTAAATTGTTCATCTAAGCTCTTATTAATATCTAGCTCACTATCTTTGGCGGCTCTTCTTGGATAAAAGCTACTACTCCCCAGTTGTTTTTGTGGTGTTAAATTTTGATAGTTTTCAATAAATTTTTTAGCTAAAGCGAGACTCGCTTGCCCTTGTTTATCACGCCATTCATCATGTAGCTCAGTACCGGTTAACTTAATAGTATCTGTTAACCAAATATCACCACTATCGGCTTTTTCGCTAGCAGATAGTAAACATATGGGGATGATGTTTTCACCTTCCAAAATTTGCCAACTCATTGGGGCAAAACCTTTACCATGGGGTAAATTGCTTTCATGCACTACTAAATTGTGACGATTTCTGCTCAGAATTTCATTTTTGACTAATTGTGTACAACCGAGTAAAAAGCAAATATCTCCTACTGGAATATCATCTGCTTGTCTCACTAAAAGGCAGGTGTAGCTAGATGATAATTCCGCGATTAACTGCTCAGCATAAGGTAAGATCCAAGAGTCGTTATCAACCAAGACAGTAATGATGTTGATGTCTTTATTATGAGTCATCGCTTTGCCACCTCGCTAATAATGTTTTTACCACTTTGCTCGCCCCTTGACCATCGCAAGCACGAAAACAGGAGGCCACCATAGCAGAATAAGTTTGAGGGTTTTCGATTAAGCGATGCAGTTTAGCTGTGATGTCATCACTGGTAATTTTTTCATGCCAGCCAAGATTAATACTGGTGCCTGCACTTGTTAAGTTACCGGCAATAAGTTGCTGATTGTCTGCGTTAATGGTAATTAAACTAGGTAAACCTAGACAGCACCGCTCCCATGCGGTGGCACCGCTAGCGCCAAGAGCGATATCAGCGTTTAGCATCAATTCACTCATATTATTTGCGTCAGTGATTAATTGACACCAGCTTAGCTCTTGCTGTAATGCTTTGAGTCTTATTAGATGTTTTGCTTGGCTGGCCAATACTAAAGTCGCGGTGAGGTTTGGGAATAAATTACGTAGGTTTTTTATTGCCAAGATTGCACGCTCAGACAGGTTATCTGGATCGCCGCCCCCCATACTGATGAGAATATTGGCTTGAGTAAGTTTCTCACATCGTTGCTCTCGTCGTATTTGAGCATCGTTTTGCAAATGGCTGAACTCATCCCTTAGCAACATGTAATCTTGCCCTAGTAAAAACTGGCAATGCTCAGGAACTAAAGGTTGATATTGCTTAGCATCTCGATTTAATGTTTGATCTAAAAGCACGTCGCAATCAAGTGCTCGGTTCGCTAAATCATCAATCACCATTAGCGTTTGGTAATGGGGAGCAATAACGTTATGCCATTGATTATCGATGGCGTAATGATCCACAATCAGTAAATCTATTGCTGGCATTACTTTTATTGCTTCAAGGGTTTGGCTGGCATCTTTTTCGATTGAGCAGCCAAGCCAAGTGGAGCTGTCAGATTGAATGATCGCTTCTTCACCTGTGGCAATGAGTACTAATTGAAAACCTGCATTGCAGATCAAATGATTGATGTTTCCTTGATTCGCTTTAGTAATAAAGCTGATATGGAGTTTTTTTCGCGTACGAGTTAAGGCATACGC
The DNA here is from genome assembly GCF_057551365.1 of Colwellia sp. KS18-150. Taxonomy (NCBI): domain Bacteria; kingdom Pseudomonadati; phylum Pseudomonadota; class Gammaproteobacteria; order Alteromonadales; family Colwelliaceae; genus Colwellia; species Colwellia sp. KS18-150. Next base: position 18,564 of record NZ_BAAJMC010000007.1, read on the forward strand.
TAGTGTTAAGCAGCGCATCACATGACCATGACCAATAGTCGTTGAACTATCTACACGAAAGGCAATATGCATCTATATTTTACTCCTGCCTTTATCGTACTTTAAATACCGGCTCAAGTAACTCACCGTGAAATGTTGATTGAAAATCGTTGTTTGTTATTGTCTTAGCAAGTAAAGGCAATACCAGGCTATATGCGTTTAATAATGCCTCTATATCAGCACTTTTATGAGCATAATTTAAGTTATGTCCACCGCCGAGTAAAAAGCCATGTTGAGCCATTTCTTGTAAAAATAAAGATTTTAATTTAATAGCGCTATAGTTACCTTGCTCTGCAATGGTGAGAAATGACCAAACATTATGGCCACTAATACTAAGCCAATGCTGTGCTTGCATGTCATCAATAATCGCTTGTAGGCCTAGACGCAACTTCTCACCCATGGCATTTAGATGGTCGACAACATTGTTTTTTTCCATATAGTTTAGGGTTGCCAAGGTTGCTGCTAAAGATAAGGTTTCGCCAGCAAAAGTACCGGAGAAGAAAATATCTTCCATCAGCATCATTATGTCTTTACGTCCAACAACCGCTGAAATAGGGTACCCATTAGCCATACCTTTACCAAAAGTCGCTAAATCAGGCGTAACATCAAATAAGGTTTGTGCACCACCCATGTGGTAGCGAAAGCCGGTGATGGTTTCATCAAAAATAAGTACGGCACCATTGGCTTGGCAAAGCGCTTTTACTTGAGCTAAAAAGTTATTTTGCGGAAAGTGTGTGTTCATTGGCTCTAAAATAACGGCAGCAACTTTACCCTCATTCTCCTTAAACAAACTTATTAAGGAATCAATATTATTGTAAGTAAAACTGTGAGTAAGAGCTTTGGTTGATTTTGGTACCCCTAAATCTCGAGTGGTAGAGCCAATATACCAGTCTTGCCAGCCGTGATAACCACAGACGGCAATATGTTCTTTACCTGTGTATGCCCGTGCCAAACGAATAGCAGCTGATGTAGCGTCGCTACCATTTTTACCAAAGCGAACCATGTCAGCACAGGGAATTAAATCAGCTAGCTTTTCTGCCACCTGCATTTCCAGCTGGTGTGGTAATGAAAAGGTTACGCCAGATTTAATCTGCTCAATTACCGCCTCGTCAACCGCTTCATTACAATAACCTAATGACACTGATAATAAGCCACTGACAAAGTCAGTATATTGGTTATTGTCTGCGTCCCAAACTTGGCAGCCTAGCCCGCGCTTAATAAACAAAGGTGAAACCTTGTTAGGATAAGCAATACGGCTTTTACTAAAAGTTTGTGACCCTAATGGGATAGTCGTTTCAGCTCGCTTTAGTAATAAATCTGATTGGGTAAATTGTCTGGTGTTACTCATGATTTTTGCCTGCTGTTTGATCGGCTAACTCTGACTTAAGTAAGCCTTCATTGCGCATAATATGGCGGTTAATTTCACTTAGTTGTGGTTGCTCTGCCATGAGCTTGACCATATCAGTTAAGTTAAAGTAAGGGTTTTTATCATAAAGCGCTTGGTAAATCTTACTGATTAATTCAAAGTCACTTGCTTCATCTACCGTCCAGCGAAAATGCGATAAATCGACGTTATAGTGATAATTTTCACAAGTAAATAAGCTTGGATTATTACTAATGTAGGGGGTAACATGTTCGCGCTCTGAGGGTTTATTAGCCTGTTGATATGCTTGTTTAAGTGCGGCGTAACTAAAAACCTCAACGTCTAAACCATCTGGCAAGGTTGCTGGCTGGCAATTAGAGCAATAATCAACTTGTGATGAAAAGTACAGGGAAATAACCTGATCGACTATGTCACTATCAAGCACCGGGCAGTCTCCGGTCACACGCACTATGGTTTTCAATTGCTTGTTGGTATTAAAGGCCGTAGCAGCAAAGTAATACCTTGCTAACACATCATCAAGAGAGCCTCGATAACAATGAATATTCAGCGCTTTACATAAATCATCAATGGCGTTATCGCTAGTATCGTCACTGGTGGCAACCACTAATTGATGAGGTGTTTTTACTTGAGACAACCTCGATAATTGATGCGCAAGCATAGGTTTACCTAAGATTGGCTTTAATACTTTGTTAGGGAGCCTAGAAGATGACATTCTGGCTTGTAAAATAATTAAGGTTTCAGCTGTTTGCATTGGCGCTATATTGTTATTCATTGGTTAATGTCGTTAAAGAGACCATAAACTCGGATTAATCAATCCAAGCCTATCATCGGCTAAAGCGATTAATTCATCAGTACTGACCGTTATTGTTTTTGCTTTTTGATAGTCTTCAACAATTTCAGTTAACTGTTTACTAGAGCAAACACCAATAACGACTTTTTCGATAATATCACTTGCGAGATTGTCATTTGAATGAGGCAACTCTTGTGCCACAATCGCAAGCGCTAAGGTTAGTTTGGAACAACCAAGAAATTGAGCTAGCTCAGAAAAAGCCCTTAACTTGGCTTTATAAGGGGTGAAATAACGGGCCAGTTTATCTTCTGTTAAAAATATCAGCCCTTGTAAAAATAACGATCTGACATGCAGGGTGATATTTTGTTGTTGGCACAAAGCTATGTTCTTTGCTGAGATAAAGCGCTGATCAAATATATTCAACGGCACTTGAACAAGGTCGAGCTTAAATTGTTCAGCGATAGTTTTTAACTGTGCTGGGTGATATAACGAGGCACCAATACGACTAATCTTCCGCTCTGCTTTAAGTTGCTCTAGTTGATGGAAAAGCTCATCTTTGTTGGGATGATGGATTAAGTTATCGCCATCATGAAATAATAGTGCATCAAGTTTATCGGTTTTTAAGTCAGTTAAGCTTTGCTCAATATAGCCGTCAATATCACGTTCACTTTTATCCAGCGTTGGAATTTTACTGATCAGTTTAAATCCCGCAGTGCATTGTGTTTCAGTGAGCGTTTCAGTGAGCGTTTCGCCGATAACTTGTTCACTATTACCATAAGCTCCAGCACAGTCTAAGGTGTCGATACCTAGAGAATGAGCCAGTGATAAAATCTCAGCCACTGCTGTTTTATCAACTTGCCCTTGGCTATTACTGACACCATAATCAAGGCCAAATTGTACTGTGCCTAAGGCGAGTTTCATTGCTGGTTTTCACCTGTGAGCTTATCAATATCTTCGACAGGAATGCTAGCAACCTCTGATAGTACACAATCAATAATATATTGCTGTTCATCTTTCGTGAGTTGTGGAAACAAAGGCAGTGATATAGCACGCTGGTAATACTCTTCAGCTGCTGGAAAATCTCCTTCAGCAAAACCTAAGGTTTGATAAAAGGGCTGTAAATGTATCGGAATATAATGGACATGCGCTAAAATATTTTTTGCTCTTAGGCGAATTATAATGTCTTTATGAATGTTAATTTGCTTTGATTTATCAATCAATTTAGGTAATAACACTACATAAAGGTGGTAGGCCGAGTAGGCATTTTCTTTGGGAATTAAGGGTGTTAAACCGCTGCTCACAAATTGCTGGTCATATTGTTTAGCTAAAGCATTTCGTTTGGCTGTAAAGTGGTGCAAGCGCTTGGTTTGACTAACCCCTAAGGCAGCTTGTAGCTCTGTCATACGGTAATTAAAGCCTAATGATTGTTGCTGATAGTACCAAGGGCCGTGAGACTCTTCCGTCATCTCTTTAGGATCACTAGTAATACCATGGCTGCGTAATGCACGCATTTTTTTAGCTAACGGTTCACTGTTAGTTAAGGCCATTCCTCCCTCGGCACTGGTGATGATCTTAACCGGGTGGAAACTGAATATGCTAATGTCACAATAGGTATTGCAGCCAACAGCAAAGTCGTTATAACGAGCACCAATCGCGTGAGAGGCGTCTTCAATAATGGCGAACTGATATTGCTCTGCTAGCTGTTTTATCGCCTTCATATCACAAGACTGTCCAGCTAAATGTACCGCAATGACTACTTTAGGTAAGCAGTTATTTTTCTCGGCGTCAGCCAGTTTTATTGCTAAGGCTTTAGGGCACATATTACCTGAGCTTAAATCGATATCGACAAAATCGACACTCGCCCCACAGTAAAGAGCACAGTTACTGGAAGCTACAAAAGATACTGGCGATGTCCAAACATTATCGCCTGTGCCCACATCAAGCGCTAAGCAGGCAATATGTAGCGCTGAAGTTGCGCTATTAGTGGCAATGGCATGTGGGGTTGTGTCGTTTTTATTTTGACAGGCTAAGGCTATGGCTTGCTCAAACTCAATAACTTTTGGCCCTTGAGTTATAAGATCAGACTTTAATACTTCCAGAACACTGGCAATATCATCGTCATTAATATCTTGTCTACCATAGGGGATCATCTCATCTGGAAACATGGGCTTAACCACTATAAACAAGCTTGCTTATTAAAGGCTTGAATTTCACTAATCGTTGAAAAGTGACTATTATTTTTTGAATTATATTCAAAAGCATGATCAACAGGTTTGCCACGTTCTTTAATGGCATTAATGGTAAAGTCGTTACTGCGACTGGAGAATATAATACTTGGTGCGATAACAAAATGATCTTCATATTCAAAGGTATGATACGAGTCATCAGCAGGGCACATTACTTCATGAAGTTTTTCACCGGGTCTGATCCCTACTTCTTTTTGGGGTAGGTTAGGCGCCATGGCTGTTGCTAAATCACAGATCCTTATGGAAGGGATTTTAGGAACAAATATCTCTCCTCCTAACATACGCTGAAAATTCTTTAAGACAAAATCAACGCCTTGTTGTAATGTGATCCAAAAGCGTGTCATCTCCATATGGGTGATAGGTAAATGATCACTGCCTTCATTGATAAGTTTTTCAAAAAACGGCACCACTGAGCCGCGTGAGCCAACAACATTACCATAACGCACTACGGCAAAAGTAGTGTTATGGCCTCCGGAAATATTATTCGCGGCAACAAATATTTTATCTGAAGCGAGCTTGGTCGCGCCATACAAATTTATCGGGTTCGCAGCCTTATCTGTTGATAACGCGATAACTTTCTCAACATTATTATTAAGTGCGGCATCAATGACGTTTTCTGCACCATTAATATTGGTTTTTACGCATTCCATAGGGTTATATTCAGCGGCAGGTACTTGTTTCATTGCTGCGGCGTGAATAACATAGTCAACCCCTCGCATAGCACGGTTTAATCGCTCTTTATCGCGAACATCGCCGATGAAGTAACGCATACAAGGCTGGTTGAATACCTGTTGCATTTCAAATTGCTTTAACTCGTCTCGGGAAAAAATAATGATTTTTCTAGGGCGATGATTTTTTAATAGTGTTTCTACATATTTTTTACCGAATGAGCCTGTACCACCAGTAATTAAAATACTTTTATCGTCAAACATCGTCGTCATAATACTTTCCAAACGTTAAGGAGCTAACCAACATAACCAAATACTTAGTTACTAATATAGCAAATTCTATACCCATGATACTAAATTAATTGATTTTGTTGGTTTTTACAGCAAGTTGTTGGTTAATTATTAGTTTTATTTTTGCCAGTCAAAAAACTGGCCTATATTTTCTTAAAACCGTCAATTTTTTGTTGCTAAATTGTTTTGAGTAGCTAAAATCAGCTCTAAGATTATTCATTGATATTATTCTTTTATGCCAGACACTGCTTCTAAAGTTCCACTTTCGCATCCTCAAGGTCACAAACAAATTATTGTTGTTGATAATGACAGTGCTAGATCGCATCAGCTGGCGACAGTATTATCGTTTGTAGGTGAACACTTTCAGCAATGTAGGCAAGATGAAATATCCTCGATTACTAAGAATAACGATAGCTTACTGGCGGTGATCCTTGCTGGAGATATTGATCCGGCAACGTTAGCGGCTGTTAAAACCAACCCCAAAACCCCTTTTTTATTGCATGATTTACTTGATGCCAGTGAAGTCAGTAGTTACGCCAATGTGATTGGCAGTTTATCCACTCCGTTAAACTATGCTCAACTCACCGAGCTTATTCATCATTGTCATCAATATCATAATAAATTACCTAGAGCTGGCAGCAATTTTGGTACGAGTGCATTATTTCGTTCTTTAGTGGGCTCAAGTAAGCCAATGAATGATGTTCGATTTCTTATTGAACAAGTGGCTAAAACGCCAGCAAGTGTGCTAGTTCTCGGTGAGTCTGGAACGGGTAAAGAGGTGGTTGCTCGCAATATTCATAATTTGTCTGATCGCTCCAAAGAGACTTTTGTACCCGTAAATTGTGGTGCTATTCCCGGAGAGTTGTTAGAAAGTGAGCTATTTGGTCATGAGAAAGGCGCTTTTACTGGCGCAATTTCAGCGCGAAAAGGCCGCTTTGAGTTAGCCGAAGGTGGCACACTGTTTCTTGATGAAATTGGTGATATGCCACAACCTATGCAGGTGAAATTATTAAGAGTGTTGCAAGAGCGAACTTTTGAACGTGTTGGCGGCAGTAAAAGCATCAAAGCTGACGTTAGAATCGTTGCCGCGACTCATCAAAATTTAGAAGATATGATTAAGTCTGGTGATTTTCGTGAAGATTTATTTTATCGCTTAAACGTCTTTCCTATTGAGACTCCTGCACTGCGTGAACGTAAGGAAGATATTCCGTTATTACTGAAAGAGCTACTTAGCCGCTTCGAACATGAGCAAGGAAGAACCGTTCGTTTTACCGAAAAAGCCATCGAGTCATTAATGGAGCATCCTTGGGCGGGCAATGTTCGTGAATTATCTAATTTAATTGAACGTATGTTGATCATGTATGGTGAGCAAATTGTTGATGTTGCTGAATTACCTCATAAATATCAGCATATAGAAGTGGAAGAATATACGCCTGAATACCCTGAAGAGTTACAAGAGCAGGACGCTATTAATGAATTGTTTGCAGGGTTTGATTATGACGATGATGACACTGATGCGGATGAAGATTTAGCACCTGAATCTAATGCAGGATTATTACCCAATGATGGCTTAAACCTTAAAGAACATCTTGCCGAATTAGAGGTTTCTTTAATATCACAATCACTCATTAAACATGATTATGTTGTTGCTCGAGCTGCAGAAACCTTAGGTATGCGTAGAACGACTTTAGTAGAGAAAATGCGTAAATATGATCTGCAAAAGCCAATAACTTGACGCTCAGTTAGTCAGGTTTTTCACTTTAAGTTATTGAGTTAGCTACTAAAAAATAGTGGTACGTAAAATGCTTTAAACAAAGTAGATAGTTATTTATTTGGACTTTGTTTTATGGCACTAGCACAGCATTTCGATGCCACACAACCCTTTAACCCAGCTAACGTCGCTTATAGCAGCAATAGTTTGCTTGCTAAAGAGGCTTTCCCTGGTGAGTTAGCGGCTCTTCGTAATGAGCTTTCTCAGCTAAAACAAAGCTCGAATATACAGCCAACACCAATTTCATCAGGATCAGCTAAAGCGTTAAAACAAACGCAGATGGCGGATCAACTGATTGAAATGATGCCAACAGGTTTGGTGATGTTAGACGGTAACGGTATTGTTGTTAAAATCAATAAAGTTGCTAGAAGCTTACTTGAAGAGCCTATTCTAGGACAACCTTGGTTTAACGTAATTGCTCGGTCTTTTAAGCCCAGAGCCGATGATTGGCATGAAGTCTCCCTTAAAGATGGTCGTCGAGTTAAGTTAGAAATCGCCAGTTTAGGAGATCAGCCTGGTCAGTTAATTATGATCACTGATTTAACTGAAACCCGCTTATTACAAGATAAAGTAGGGCAAATGCAGCGATTGTCTTCGTTAGGTAAAATGGTTTCAACCCTAGCACATCAAATTCGTACCCCGTTATCTGCAGCTATGTTGTACAGCGCTAACTTGTCTAATAGAAAACTTGCTGATAGTGCCCGCGCTACATTTCAAGAAAAACTTACTGCCCGTTTGCATGATTTAGAACAACAGGTCAATGATATGTTGCTGTTTTCTAAAAGTGGCAACGAACAAGTTGTGTCACCATTATTTGTTAATGAGCTCATTAACGATTCTGTACAAGCAATGGACGCGTTAGTTACCAAAGCGAATGCCAAAGTTAATGTCCATGTCAATGATGAGTATTGTCAAATTTTAGCGAATAAAAATGCTCTGGCTGGCGCAATACAAAACCTAATTCATAATGCTTTACAAGCAGCTGAAGTTGGCACTGAGCAAGCGGTGATTAACATTCAAGTGTACGCCGAGCAAAACATGGTATTTATTAGCGTTCAAGATAATGGTCCCGGTATTGATTTAGCGATAGTTGATAAAATTTTTGAACCGTTTTATACCTCGAGTTCCAAAGGCACTGGTCTTGGCTTGTCTGTGGTTAAGTCGGTACTTGAGGCGCATCAGGGAGAAGTTAGTTACCTTAGCCAAGCAGGACAAGGAGCACACTTTTGCCTGAAGTTACCGCAGTTGGCCAGCGTTAAACGAGGAGAAATAGAATGAACCATCATAAGATCTTAGTCGTTGAGGATGATGCTGGCTTACGAGAAGCCTTAATTGATACCTTAAGTTTATCCAATTATCAGTGTGTTGAAGCCGACTCAGCTGAAGCGGCACTCTTGTTACTTAAAAATCATAAAGTAGATTTGGTGATCAGTGATGTACAAATGGGCGGCATGTCTGGTTTATCACTGTTAAAAAGTATAAAAAGTCAGTTACCGAATATGCCGGTATTGCTGATGACCGCTTACGGCACCATCGATGATGCCGTACAAGCTATGAAAGATGGCGCTTGTAATTATATTGCTAAACCATTTGCTCCAGAAGTGTTATTGAATATGGTGAGCCAATATATTCCACCGTCTTCTGTCAATAGTAACTCTCCAATTGTTGCCGATAAACGCAGTATCGAACTGCTTAATTTAGCAAGAAAAGTCGCAACTACTGAAGCCTCTGTGATGGTACTTGGACCTAGTGGCTCAGGTAAAGAAGTGTTATCGCAATATGTGCATAACAATTCACCACGAGCAAAACAGCCATTTGTGGCGATAAATTGTGCCGCTATTCCTGAGAATATGCTTGAGGCGACATTATTTGGCTATGAAAAAGGCGCATTTACAGGGGCGATTCAAGCTTGTCCTGGTAAATTTGAACAAGCCCAAGGTGGTACTATTTTACTCGATGAAATTACCGAGATGGATTTAGGCTTACAAGCAAAAATTCTGCGAGTATTACAAGAGCGTGAAGTAGAGCGTTTAGGTGGTAGAAAAACGATTAATTTAGATGTTCGTGTTATTGCCACAAGTAATAGGGATTTAAAAGACGCAGTAAGTAAAGGTGACTTTAGAGAAGATTTGTATTATCGCTTAAATGTATTTCCATTAACTTGGTTACCTTTGGCTGAGCGGGTTGATGATATCTTACCTTTAGCGCAACATTTGGTTGAGTGTTACTGTCAAAAAAGTGGCGAGCAAGTTGCTGAGTTTAGTCCCGCTGCACGTAGTAAGTTAAAAGCGTACAGTTGGCCTGGTAACGTTCGCGAACTAGATAATGTTATTCAGCGTGCGCTTATTTTACATAATAATCAAATCATTGATGCGCAAGATTTGTTGATTGAAAACTTTGAGACCGCAGATGTCAGTCAGGTTGATCAGCAAGCAATACCTGATGACAAGTTAGGCAGTGAATTAAAGCTACAAGAGCATCAAATTATTCTTGATACCTTGCAGGCCTGTCACGGTAGTAGAAAAGAGGTTGCTGAGCGTTTAGGAATAAGTCCAAGGACCTTACGTTATAAAATAGCCCGTATGCGAGACTCTGGCATTCAAATTCCCGCGTAATCAATAAAAGAATAATCCCTCAAGCCACAGGTACATTAATACTTGTGGCTTTTTTATGCAGTCGGCAAGCTCTCTTGTCTGGCATAGCGCTCATCCTAGTTGAAACTGTCCTTTTGGCACCATGCTTGCACTATTACCATTAATAGGTTGTTAAAAGCTTTAATAAGCAAAAAATTGACACAAGTGAGCCCATCATGGATATCAACACAAATTCTTTATTTGCTCAAATGCAAAGTATGTCATCTCAAGCTACAGGCAGTAAAATTCCTGCTGTGGGTGGTGACTTACAAGCCGTAAATGCGCCAAGAGAAGTTAATCAATCAACGAATAATTTTGGCGATTTACTCACCGATGCATTAAAAACGGTTAATGATTTACAACAAGATACCGGCGCTAAAAAAATGGCGTTTGAAATGGGGGATCGTAACGTGACTTTGGCAGAAGTGATGATCGCTTCAAGTAAATCAGGTATTGCGTTAGATGCAACCGTGCAAGTAAGAAATAAATTTGTTGAGGCCTATAAAGAAATTATGAGCATGCCAGTTTAATTTAAGCGGCCTAAACCAATAATAGCTTCGTTGCTTTCATTCTCAATAGGCAAGCTATTCATCATTCAAGCGCCTTGCTCTTGATGGTTTATTCACTCTTAAATGTGAGTTAATAAAATCTAAAGTAACAATTTAAAAATAAGTAGTAGTGGAGAAGTTAAGTGGCTGACACAAATACAATGGTAGCAACTGATGGTGGCACAGATATGATTGCCAGCGATTCAGGTGACAATGGTGCCATGCAAGAGCAAAAATCAGGCTTTTCTGCCACATTAGGTAATGTTGATATTTTACGTCAAATAACCTTAGTTGTGGCTTTATCCATTTGTTTGGCTATCGCGGTATTTGTCATTATTTTAGCCAATGAGCCAGATTACCGTTTTTTATCTAAATTACCCACCGAGCAACTTATCAAAACAATGGATTTTCTTGATGCCAATAAAGTGGATTATCGTCAAGAAAACAACACTATTTCAGTACCAACAGACGAATACCAGAACATTAAATTATTACTTGCCCGTGAAGGTTTAAACAGTGAGCCTTCTCAGGGTGAAGACGTATTGATGAAGGACATGGGCTTTGGTGTCAGCCAAAGAATGGAGCAAGAGCGATTAAAATACGGTCGTGAGCAAAGGTTAGGCAAAACTATTGAGCAATTGCAAAGTATTTCTCGTGCCAAGGTCTTACTAGCCATCCCAAAAGAAAATATTTTTGCTCGCCGTGAAAAGAATCCATCGGCAACTGTGGTATTAACGCTACGACGTGGTCGCTTATTATCTGCAGAAGAAGTGGATGCTGTGGTGGATATTGTTGCCTCAGCAGTACAAGGGTTAAGTCCGAATCGAGTTACGGTTACCGATCAAAATGGTCGCTTACTTAACTCTGGCTCACAAGACTCCATTTCATCACGTTCTCGTGGTGAATTTGAAATTGAACAAAAACGTGAACAAGAGTATCGAGATAAAATCGATAGTATTTTGATTCCTGTTGTTGGCTTAGGTAATTATACTGCTCAAGTTGATGTCACTATGGATTTCACACATACAGAAGAAACAGCGCGCAGGTATAACTCTGATTTACCAGCACTGCGCAGTGAAATGAAAGTAGAAGATAACACTATCGGTGGCGCATTAGGGGGAATCCCTGGCGCATTAACCAACCAGCCTCCGTTAGAGTCAAGTATTCCAGAAGATGCTACCACAGGCCAACATAAAGCTATGCCGAGTAGAAAACACAGTGAGTCCACTAAAAATTATGAACTCGATGAAGCTATAAGCCATACGAAGCAGCAGGCCGGTATTATTAGAAAAGTCAGTGTTTCTGTCGCTTTAGATTATGTTGATGGTGCAACTCCAGCCCCTGTAGAGGGGGATAGTGAAAATGTACAAACAGCGAGTGCGAGCAAAGCACCTAGATCTGAAGTAGAAATTGCAGCCATACGCCGTTTATTGCAAGGAAGTATCGGCTTTGATTTACAGCGTGGTGATATCCTAGAAGTTATTACTATTCCATTTAGTCGTTCTGATTTTGGCGCAGTTGCAGAAGTTCCTATCTGGGAGCAACCTTGGTTTATGAAGGTGCTAAAATTAGTGATGGGAGCTTTGGTGATTATTGTGCTTATTCTAGCCGTTGTTCGCCCAATGCTGAAACGCTTAATTTACCCAGACAGTACGCCTGAAGACTATGGTGATAAGTCACTGGATAGTCATATTGATTTAGGTGATGAAACTATGGATATGCTTACCTCTGAATTTGATGCTGGTAATGTTGGTTTCGCCCCAGATGGTAGTTTACAATTACCTGATCTGCACCGAGATGAAGATGTATTAAAAGCGGTTCGTGCCTTAGTAGCAAATGAGCCAGAATTGTCGTCGCAAGTAGTTAAAAGTTGGTTGAACGAAGATGAGTGATGAAACCCAAGAAGTTGCTGAATTAACTGCAGCACCATCAGGCTTTGATGTAGATAAGTTAGAAGGCGCTGAAAAAGCAGGTATTTTACTGTTAAGTTTATCTGAAGAAGATGCTGCGCAAATATTAAAACATCTTGAGCCAAAGCAAGTACAGCAAGTCGGTACGGTTATGGCGGCGATGGAAGATTTTACTCAAGAAAAAATAACGGCTGTTCACAAGCAGTTTATTCATGAAATACAAAACTTCTCTACTATTGGTTTCCAAAGTGAAGAATTTGTGCGTAAAGCCTTAACCGCGGCATTAGGTGAAGATAAAGCAGGGAATTTGATTGACCAAATTGTTATGGGTGGTGGTGCTAAAGGTTTAGATTCATTGAAGTGGATGGACTCTAAACAAGTAGCTAATATTATTCGTAATGAACATCCTCAAATTCAAACCATAGTTTTATCTTATTTAGAGCCAGAGCAATCCGCTGAAATTGTAGGGCAATTTACTGAAAAAGTTCGTTTAGACTTAATGATGCGTATTGCCAATTTAGAAGAAGTACAACCAGCGGCACTACAAGAATTAAATGAAATCATGGAGAAACAGTTTGCTGGCCAAGCAGGTGCGCAAGCTGCGAAGATGGGCGGCTTGAAAGCAGCAGCGGACATTATGAACTACCTTGATACTAATGTAGAAGGTATGTTGATGGATGCTATCCGTGAAAGTGATGAAGAAATGAGTCAACAAATTCAAGACTTAATGTTTGTCTTTGAAAACTTGGCGGATGTTGATGATAGAGGCATGCAGGCTATTTTACGTGAAGTACAACAAGATGCCTTAATGAAAGCTATTAAGGGGACTGATGATGCCCTGAAAGAGAAAATATTAGGCAATATGTCTAAACGTGCTGCCGAAATGTTAGCGGATGATTTAGAAGCTATGGGGCCTGTAAGGATCAGTGAAGTAGAAGCGGCACAAAAAGAAATTCTTTCTATCGCGCGTCGATTATCTGATGCAGGTGAAATTATGCTTGGCGGCGGCGGCGGCGGCGATGAGTTCTTATAAGCTTATATGCTCTGGTATTATTTTGATGTTTAGCAGTATTGAGTAAATTAACATGAACAAATCACCTATTCGTATCATTAAAGCAGACCAACAAGACTCTGATGTCTGGGCACTGCCTAATGTTGAATCTAAGCCAACAGCACAAGAAGAACAGCATACTAATGCGTTAGGTAAAAAAACAAATTGGCAATATGAGCCACCTGAAGAAGAAGAGCTTGAAGTACAGCCCCTTACCGCTGAAGAAATTGAAGCCATAAGACAAGCGGCACATGAAGAAGGTTTTAATCAAGGTAAAGAAGAAGGTTTTGCCAAAGGATACGAAGAAGGCAAGAGCGAAGGGCTAACAGAAGGTACAAATCAAGGAATCGAAGTAGGCACAGAGCAAGGGCTCGCCGCAGGTAAAGAAACCATAGATAATTTAAGCGCTCACTGGCAAGGTTTAATTGAACAGCTTGATAAACCGCTAGCAAGTGTTGAAAAAAATGTTGAAGAGCAACTACTTAATTTAGTGGTACAGCTTACAGAAGCCGTGGTATTACAAGAAGCCAAAACAAATCCAGATATTTTGATGGCGGCAATCAGTACTGGCATTAAAGTCCTGCCAAGTAATGAAGCACAAACACAAATTCACTTACACCCAGATGACATCAAATTAGTAGCACAACAATTTGGTGAACAACATCTTAAAGAAAGTGGTTGGCACCTTTTGCCAGCACCTCAACTCACTCCAGGTAGTTGTCAAATTGAAAACAGTACTTCAAATATTGATTTACAGATGAAATCGCGTTTGAAACAAGTATTGGAGTCATTTTTGCAAGATGCTTTACATCAATAGCCTTGATGCAAAAAGTGTAGGCGGGAACTTGTTCGCGCTTTAGTAATTTTAAAAAGGTAAGTCATGGTAGATAGTGCACGCATTAGTGAACGACTTAAAAACAGTCAACGCTTTGTTCATCCTTTTAAAGAAAGTGTGGCTGGCCGCTTAGTGCGGGTGGTGGGACTAACTTTAGAAGCCGTTGGCGTTAAAGCGCATGTTGGCAGCCAATGTTTAGTCGAAACTATTCATGGTGACTTACTGGCAGAAGTGGTTGGATTTGCTCAAGATATTACTTATCTTATGCCAGAAGAAAGCTTGCGAGGTGTTTCACCTGGAGCTCGTGTTTTACCCGTATCAACAAAACTACATTTACCTTTATCAATGAAATTACTTGGCCGAGTCATTAATGGCATAGGTAAACCATTAGACGGCAAAGGGCCTATAGAGTCAGATAACGATTATGTAAACGATAATCAGCCAATTAACCCTTTATCTAGACGCGCGATTACTGAGCCACTTGATGTTGGTGTTAGAGCTATTAATAGTTTTATCAGCGTGGGGAAAGGGCAGCGAATGGGATTATTTGCCGGCTCAGGTGTTGGTAAAAGTGTTCTGATGGGCATGATGACTCGAGGTACAAATGCCGATGTTATTGTTGTAGGTTTAGTCGGAGAGCGTGGCCGAGAAGTAAAAGAATTTATTGAAGAAATTCTTGGCGAAGAAGGACGTGCTCGCTCAGTAGTGGTGGCATCACCAGCGGATAACTCACCTTTAATGCGTTTAAAGGGCTGTGAAAGTGCGGTACAAATTAGCGAATACTTTCGTGATAAAGGTTTAAACGTTTTATTATTACTCGACTCATTAACACGATACGCACAAGCACAGCGTGAAATAGCTTTAGCTGTTGGCGAGCCTCCTGCAACAAAGGGTTACCCGCCATCGGTATTTTCAAAATTACCACAGTTGGTTGAACGAGCAGGTAATGGTGGGGAAGGTCAAGGGTCTATCACCGCGTTTTATACCGTATTAACGGAAGGAGATGATTTACAAGATCCCATCGCTGATGCTGCAAGAGCCATTTTAGATGGGCATATCGTATTATCAAGAGAGCTAGCTGATTCAGGGCATTATCCAGCCGTTGATATAGAAGGCTCTATTTCTCGGGTTATGCCTATGGTGGCAAGTGAAGAGCACCAATCTTTGGCACGTCAACTTAAACAAATATATGCAGTTTACCAACAAAACAAAGATCTGATTGCCATTGGTGCGTATACCCAAGGTAATGATCCCCGTATTGATCAAGCGATTAAAGTGGTCCCTGTCATTAACTTCTTTTTACAACAGCAAATGCAAGAAGTTATTCCTTATGAGCAAAGTATTGGTCAGCTAAAAGAAATCATTGCTGCGGCGAATGCCAACAGCCAAGCAAATGCTAACCAAGGCGCACCCGCTTAGGTGATTATAACTATTTTGGGAGAGTAGTAATGGCGACAAAGCAACTTGAAACCTTATTAAAGTTTGAACAAGGTAAAGAAGAGTTAGCAGCAAACACATTACGAGTGGCTGAAAACGATTACCAACAAAATGTTATACGTCTACAGAGTGTTGCTGATTATCGTCTTGAGTATATGAAACGGTTAAGCCAACGCTCTAGTATTGGTTTGGATAGCGCTACGTATAACCATTATCATGCTTTTATTAGTAAGCTGGATTACGCCTCGTCACAAGTCGAAATAGCCATGAAACAAGCAAAAGCATTGGTTACACAGAGTCGAGAATTATGGCTAAAGCAAAGACAAAAAGTACAGGCCGTTGAAATGTTGGCAGCTAAACGGCAAGTTGCTCTGACCAAAATTGCTAATAAAAAAGAGCAAAATATGTTTGATGAAATCGCCACACAGCAATTTATTCGTCGTCAATCGTCATAAAACTTAGTTAGTATTTTAATCTGGAATGTTTTTTGCAGCATTTATACTAATTAATATACCGTCTGTGTTAACTTTGCTATTAGCTTTAGTGTTGGAATAAATATGCCGCAACTTAATGTATTACCGATTAGTGTCTCACAACATGTCGAGTCGACTGAAGAAAACGCAAGGTTTTCTAGCACTGAGGGTAATGAAGAATTTTCACAACTTATCGACCAGCACCTTGCTACAAGTCACGAAAAGTCGAATGCAAAAAAAGATGAGGCTAACACCTCAACAGAAAACTCCCGGCATAATGATAACGCTCAGCACACAACTAAATCAGCAAATCAAAGCAAGGGTCGAGAGCTTAATAAAGATGATATCAGTGGTGATGTAGATAAAACATCTGAGCAGCAAGAAGTTGCCGCGAGCGGCAATAACGGTCAAGAAAGTGATAAAGCTGCTGAGCAACAAGCATTATCAGAGTCAGAGCAGCTGATGTCGTTTTTACATAAAGCCGACAGTACATTACTCAATGACACTCAGTCATCACATAAAGACGTAGCTCCTTTATCTGCAGAGCAAAAAGCCTTGTATGAAACTAAACTTTTACTCAATAGTAGTAACCTAGTTGCTGATTTATCGGGTGTTGCTAAAGCGTTGTCGGCAGAGCAAATTGAGCAACAAGTCACGCAAAGTGTTATTGATAAAAAGCAGTTGTTAAGCAGTGAGTCTAAACATGAAAAAGCTGATAAAGGTATAGCTAAGCTACCTGTAGAGCCCTTTGTTGAAGGCAAAAGTGAAGAGGCTATAGGGAGTGAGCAGCGAGGTGTTAAAACCACAGGCAGTGCTGATACCTTAACTGAATCAGAGCAAGCTCAATTAATAAAATCAAAATCAGAACAAAAAGTGACAGCCATTAATGCTTCAGTTTTGACGCCTAGTGAAGAAAGTAATGGTCAAAAATCCTCTCAAAATCATACCGAGCAAGATCTAGAGAGCAAAATTAAAACAAGTGGTTTAAGTGGTAATGCTACACCTACTTCTAGTGTTAAAAATGCTACTGATATTTCTGATACTACGATAGAAAGTATCAAAAACGCTATGAATCCGGAGTTGATCGAAGTACAAAAAACTGTTGCGATAAAAATAGCAACAGATGCGGCAAGTCAGTTTGAACAGGCTCAATCGGCACTATCACAAAAAGTTGAAGCGTTAGCACAAGCGAAACAACAGCAAAACAAAGAGTCGTTATTATCTGCTGATAAACAATTAAAAACGAATTTTACAGAGTCAACCATACAAGACAGTACCGAGGTAGTTAGTGACGGTAGTGATGTTAACATTGAGCAGCCATTAGTTTCTGAAAGTGACAGTAAAGTTGCGATAGCGAATAACCAAATAGCAACAAGTAATCAGGTTGCAGGAAAAACGGCAATTAACTCTGAAAATACTAAACAGTCTCGTTCTGCAGCCGCTGATGTTCAAAAAATGAAGCATACAAACCAAGCTGTAAAAGCAAATGAAGTTATTGCCCAACAAGAAAATAATGCTCAAAAGCAAGATGTATCACAATTGTCTGAGCAAGAACAGTTAGCGGCCAAAAAACAAGCCGTAGTCACTGAAGAGGTGGCAGCAGCTGATAAAACAGTTAAAAATGTAAAGGCTGAGGTGACAGCAAATGCCAGCTTCACCGACGTCAGTAGTAGAGCAACACAAGTTGCTCAACAAGCACAAGAACAGCAGTCAATTGAACTATTAAACCCTGCTGTGGCAACTGAAGTTCCTCAAAGTCAGAAATCAAATGCACAGTTGCACCAAGAAACGATTTCTATTTTTAGAAAAGACTTTACTGATGCGGTAAAAGATAAAGTTATGTTGATGATTTCACAAAAGTTACAACAATTTGATATCACCCTAGACCCGCCTGAGTTAGGAAATATGCAAGTGAGAGTAAACTTGCAGAACGAGCAAGCCGCGGTAAGTTTTATGGTGCAAAATCAACATGCTAAAGACGCATTAGAGCAAAATATGCATAAGTTAAGAGATATGCTAGCCGAGCAAGGGGTTGATGTTGGTGATGCCAATGTTGAGCAGCAATCACAACAGTCAGACAACAAAGGTAGTGATAAATCAGGCTTTCAACAAAACGAAGATATTGCTCAAGCAGAAGATATGATGGAGCACACGTTATCAGGAAATATGATTAACTCATCGGTAAATGCTGTTGATTATTATGCTTAATAAGAAATAATTACCGCTAAACGATCAGAAATTGAGCAAAATGTAGTTAAGTTGATGAAAACACATTGGCTAGGATGCGTTTCAAGGATATTATCTAATGATAGTTATGTTCAATATAAAACAAACAAGGGCGAATCATGGCAGATGAGAAAGAAACAGCCGAAGGTAATGAAGCTGAATTAGAATTAGATGGTGGTGGTAAAAAGAAAAAAATGCTAATCATCATAATTGCTGTAGTCGTTTTACTTGGCGCAGCAGGTGGCTATTTCTTTTTTATGTCAGGTGGTGATGAGCCAGTGAGTCAAGAGCAACTTGATTCAGCATTAGATTCAGAATCAGCAACCACGCAAAGCACTGAACAACAAGGTGCACAGGTTGGTACTGCCCTTTATGTTCCAATGCCAAGACCTTTTAGATTTAATGTTCCTGGTGCTGCACGAGATCGCTTTGTAGAGATTAGAGTGCAATTACTCGTTCGCGGTGGCGATAATGAAGAAAATGCCAAAATGCATGTGCCTTTAATTGAAAGCACCTTATTAGGTATTTTTTCACAAGCCAATGCCGACGATTTATCAACAAGTGCAGGTAAAGAATCGTTGAAGCAGCAGTCATTAGCCGCTGTACAAAAAGCCATGACGGATGTTGAAGGCAATAAGACAATTGAAAAAGTATTATTTACCGGTTTTGTGATGCAGTAATCAAAAGCCAGTGCACGAGAAATTAACCTTTAAGTTATTAATAGAAACTAAGTTAAAAAAGAGAATGACCATTGAGTGATTTACTATCGCAAGACGAAATTGATGCATTGTTACATGGTGTTGATGACGTTGAAGAAGAAGAAGTAGTTGAAGAGGTTGCCGAGCGAAAAGACGGTACCTCTGACTATGATTTTTCTTCACAAGACCGTATTGTGCGTGGTCGTATGCCAACGCTGGAAATGGTCAATGAGCGTTTCGCTCGTCATATGCGGATTAGTTTATTCAATATGATGCGCCGTACGGCTGAAGTGTCTATTAATGGCATACAAATGATTAAATTTGGTGAGTATATTCACACTTTATTTGTACCTACAAGTTTGAATATGGTGCGCTTTCGTCCTCTAAAAGGTACTGCCTTAATCACCATGGAAGCAAGATTAGTTTTTATTTTAGTGGATAACTTTTTTGGTGGCGATGGCCGATATCACGCAAAAATTGAAGGTCGTGAATTTACGCCAACAGAGCGTCGAATTATTCAAATGTTGTTAAAGCTTATTTTTGAAGACTATAAAGAAGCTTGGTCGCCGGTAATGGATGTTTCTTTTGAATATTTAGACTCAGAAGTAAACCCATCAATGGCAAATATTGTTAGTCCAACAGAAGTGGTCGTGATCAGCTCCTTTCATATTGAACTTGATGGCGGTGGCGGCGATTTTCATGTGGCATTGCCATACTCTATGTTAGAGCCGATTAGGGAGCTTCTCGATGCAGGTGTGCAAAGTGATAAAGAAGATACTGACATGCGTTGGTCGAAAGCACTTCGAGATGAAATTATGGATGTTCCTGTTGCAATTAATACCAAATTTTTAGAAGTAGAAATACCTTTAAGCCAAGTAATGGATTTACAAGCTGGCGATATTATCCCAATTGAAATGCCAGATCATATTACTGTGCTTATCGAAGATTTACCGACATTTAGGGCTAAGCTAGGTCGAAGCCGCGATAACGTAGCATTGAAAATTGAAGAAAAAATTAGGCGTCCAGAATCAGTTAAATCTGAGTTGACCATTTTAACCAAAGGCGGAAAACGTCTTGATAGTGATGCAGAGTTGCAGCTACTTGAAGATGATTTATAACCTAAATAACGGGTTGTAAATCAAGCATAATATTTTACAGAATTGAACATTGAGGCAAGCGGTATGAGTAATGATAATGATGAAGATCTAAGTATGTGGGACGAGGCTTTAGACGAACAAGCCGAAGCCTCATCGAAAGAATCTGAAGAAGCCGAAGCGGTTGAGCTTGAAGAGCTTACCGAAGATGACAACCCGATAACCGGGGAAGAAAAGCGCAAGTTAGATGCGATTTTAGATATTCCTGTGACTATCTCAATGGAAGTAGGGCGCAGTAATATAAGCATCCGAAATTTATTACAGTTAAACCAAGGCTCTGTTGTTGAATTAGACCGCGTCGCAGGTGAAGCGCTTGATGTCTTAGTTAACGGCACATTAATCGCCCATGGGGAAGTTGTGGTGGTTAATGACAAGTTTGGTATTCGTTTAACCGATGTGATCAGCCAAATAGAACGTATTAAAAAGTTAAAATAATGACAAGACTCGTTAGTGTTTTATCAGCCATTATATTGAGTTTATTTTTCCAAGTAGCCTATGCACAGCAAGAGACACAACAAGAGGCAGAGCAGGGAGTCGAGCGTATAGCTGAACAAAGTACAGAGTCTAAACTTGCTGCGGCTGAACAAACTCCAGAAGTAGGAAAGCATGTGATGGCAAATATGGATGCCGGCAGCATGATCGTATCCTTGTTGATGGTATTAGCCATAATCATTATCAGTGCCCTAGTGTTAAAACGTTTTAATATTACCCAGCAAAACACCAGTCAATTGAAAGTGGTAGCCAGTTTATCTTTAGGCGCTAAAGAGCGTGTTGTGGTAGTGCAAATAGCCGAACAACAGCTCGTGTTAGGTGTTACAGCTTCACAAATTACCTTAATTGAAAACCTAGAAGAGCCCTTACAAATAAATAGTGAGTCAGCCTTGCCAATGGCGGGTAATGTACTTAACTTTTTAAAAAAGGCCAGTAACCAGCCCTCTAAACTCAAAGAAAATTAATTAAAAGTAAGTTAACGATAAATAATTATGATGAAAAAAACGCTCTTACTGACTTTATTATTTTTAATCGCTTTTAGCCCAAGCTTTGGCATCTATGCGGCAGAAGATTTGTCTATGTCAGCATTAAAACTCACCACCAATGCTGATGGGTCACAAGAATACTCTGTCACACTGCAAATATTAATTTTTATGACGGCGCTCAGTTTTATTCCTGCAGCCGTTATTATGATGACTTCTTTTACACGTATTGTTGTGGTTATGGCGATTTTGCGACAAGCCTTTGGCTTACAACAAACACCGTCAAACCAAGTGATAATAGGGTTAACCTTATTTATGACCTTATTTATTATGACGCCAGTTTATAATCAAATAGATGAAACGGCGATACAGCCCTACCTTGCAAAACAGCTCACATCAGTGGAAGCTATTGATCAAGGTAAGGTGCCATTACGCGCTTTTATGCTTGAGCAAACAAGATTAAAAGATTTAGATACTTTAGCCTCTATGGCAGGTTTAAATGCAGTTGATAAGCCAACTGATTTACCAATGACGGTGATTATTCCTGCTTTTATTATCAGTGAATTAAAAACTGCGTTTCAAATAGGTTTTATTTTGTTTATTCCCTTTTTGATCATTGATTTAGTCGTAGCAAGTATTTTAATGGCCATGGGTATGATGATGTTATCGCCAATGATAGTGTCATTACCGTTTAAATTAATGCTATTCGTGTTAGTTGACGGTTGGAATTTAGTGATAGGCACCATAGCTACAAGTTATGGTTTAGGCAGTTAAAGGCGTAGACCTTTAAGTAAACAAGAGAAGATAAAATGGGTCCAGAGGTCTTTGTTGACATATTAAGAGATGCGTTACTACTAGTAATTATACTGGTTAGTGCTGTGATCTTGCCTAGTTTATTTATTGGCTTAATTGTCGCTATATTCCAAGCTGCAACCTCTATCAACGAACAAACTTTAAGTTTCTTGCCAAGACTTATTGTTACTCTGCTAGCGCTTATTTATGGCGGTCATTGGGGGGTTGAAAAGTTGATGGATTATACTTTCAGGTTAGTGGCTAGTATTCCAAGTGTGGTTAGCTAATGGAATTTACTGAGTCAGTTATTAATCAATATCTGGCTGATTTTATTCTGCCTTTCACTCGTGTCTCCGCCTTAGTAATGACTATGATAGGTTTTGGGGCTCGCACCATCCCTACGCGTATTAAACTGTTTCTTTGCATAACAATAACCTTTGCAATAATGCCGGCTATTCCACCAACAAATGTTGAACAGTTATTATCTTTTAATACGGTAATTATAGTGGCGCAGCAAACTATTATTGGTGTCATGCTTGGTTTTATCACAGTGATGGTGGTAAATACCTTTACCTTAGCCGGACAAATTATCGCCATGCAGTCTGGGTTAGGCTTTGCCTCATTAGTTGATCCCGCAAGTGGTATGAATGTTCCCGCTGTTGGTCAATTCTTTTTAATATTATCTTCATTACTTTTTTGGGTGATGGATGGACACCTTGCTTATTTGCAGTTTGTTGTGGCTAGCTTTGATACTTTACCCATTGGCAGTGATTATTTATCAAGTACTAAATTTAAAGAGATTGCAGAGTGGGGAAGTTGGATGTTTGCGACGGCGCTATCATTAGCGTTAGCACCTCTTACGGCGATGCTTGTTATTAATTTCTCTTTCGGGATCATGACTCGAGCTGCGCCACAGCTTAATATATTTGCTATTGGTTTTCCAATTACCATGATGGCAGGTTTACTTATTATGTGGCTGACTTTTGGTAATTTCCTAACCCATTTTGAACTACAGTGGCAACGCGCGTTAGATTTTAGTTGCTACCTTATAGACTGTAGAGCAACTCCCTGATTTAGGGTAAAACACTATGGCAGATTCAGACAGCGGTGAAAAATCCGAACAACCGACAGCGAAAAAGCTAACTGACGCAAGAAAAAAAGGTCAGATAGCACGCTCTAAAGACTTAGGTACCATGTTTGTCTTAGTGGGCACCGCATGCGCCATGTTCTTAATGGGCAGCTCACTAGTGGATGGCTTATTTCAGGCGATGAAACGTATGTTTACTATCACCCGAGCTGAAGCAATGGATGTTAATGCCCTATTTAATGTTATTAGTAGCACCGTTGGTGCTGTTATATGGCCAATATTGTGGATCTTTTTTATCGTTATACTTGCCGCGTTTGTTGGCAATACTATGTTAGGTGGTATGAGTTTCTCTTGGGAAGCAATGGCACCTAAAGCCAGTAAATTATCACCCCTCGCTGGCTTTAAACGTATGTTCGGTGTACAAGCCGCAGTAGAGTTAATAAAATCCTTGTTAAAATTTTTCGTCGTTTTTATCGTGGCTTTTTTATTGCTGAGTAGTTTCTTCGATCAAATTTTAGGTTTAAGTTTAGAAACCATACCAACGAACTTTGAACATGCAGTTAACATGCTATTGTGGATGTTTTTAGTCCTTTCTTTGTCAGTCGGTATCATTGCCGCCATTGATGCCCCCTATCAGGTTTGGAATCATACTCGTCAGTTAAAAATGACTAAACAAGAAATAAAAGATGAGCATAAAAATACTGAAGGTAATCCTGAAATTAAAGGGCGTATAAAACGTACTCAATATGAAATGTCACAGCGTCGTCAAATGGCTGAAGTGCCCAATGCTGATGTGATTATCACTAACCCGACACATTTTAGTGTTGCTTTAAAGTATGACTCTGCAGTAGGTGGTGCGCCTGTTCTTATCGCAAAAGGCATTGATGAAATGGCAATTCATATTAGAACTATAGGTAAAGAGCATGGTGTGGAAATTATTCCTGCGCCCGCTTTAGCACGTTCACTATATTATACTGCGGAAGTTGATCAAGATATTCCTGAAGAGCTATTTGCTGCTGTGGCTCAAGTATTAGCCTTTATTTATCAGTTGGACTTACATAAAAGAGGTCGTGCTAAAAGACCTATCCCAATTGCGAAAAACTTACCTATACCAGACGACTTCAAGTACTAAGATCTTAAATCAAAGCATAAACAGCTAAACGTTTTATTTTAAGGTTTAAACTTCGCCACGAATTGATTTTTGGTATAGCTTTTGCAATTTCACAACTAGCGTCAAAAAATTATCATTAAGAGCTAGCAGTAACGAATGCAATTAACCACCTATATCAATCAATTTAAACAAACAAAATTAAGCCATTTTTCCGGTTTAGGTACGCCTTTACTCGTTATGGCTGCGCTCGGTATGGTGGTTTTACCGATGCCGGCATGGCTTTTGGATGTGCTCTTTTCCTTCAATATTGCTTTATCTCTGGTTGTACTTCTCATTACGGTATACACCCTAAAGCCACTCGAGTTTGGCTCGTTCCCATCTGTTATTCTTATTGCAACAATATTGCGTTTAGCACTCAATGTCGCCAGTACTCGTGTGGTTCTATTAGAAGGGCATGAAGGTACTGACGCTGCTGGTAAGGTAATTGAAGCTTTTGGCTCAGTGGTCATAGGTGGAAATTACGCTGTTGGTTTAGTGGTATTTTTAATCCTAATTATCATTAACTTTGTCGTTGTCACTAAAGGTGCGGGTCGTATTGCTGAAGTGACTGCTCGCTTTACTCTAGATGCAATGCCCGGTAAGCAAATGGCGATAGATGCTGATTTAAATGCGGGTTTCATCAATCAAGAGCAAGCTCGAGAGCGTCGAATTGAAGTGACCAGTGAAGCTGATTTTTATGGCTCAATGGATGGTGCGAGTAAATTTGTAAAAGGCGATGCAATAGCCGGTATTTTAATATTGTTCATCAATATTATCGGTGGTTTAGTCATTGGTATGGTGCAACATGATTTAACCTTTGATAGTGCGGTTGAGATTTATACCTTACTTACTATTGGTGACGGCTTAGTAGCACAAATTCCTGGTCTATTATTATCAGTAGCTACAGCGATAGTTGTAACCAGACAAAACACCTCCCAAGATATGGGAGAACAAGTAAGCAGCCAGTTAGGACAAGAGAAGTCATTATATATCGCAGCAGGTGTCATGTTCGTCATGGGTGTTATTCCTGGAATGCCACATTTTGTCTTTTTGTTTTTTGCTGCGGTTATTGCGGCTAGTGCCTATTTGGGTAGTAAACGTAAGGCAAATAAAGCCGTTGAAATTGAAAAGGTAGCTCAAGAAGAGCAAGCACAAAATAAACAAAAAGAAGAAGAAGTAAAAGAGCTTGATTGGGATGATGTGAATCATGTTGATGTAATTGGATTAGAGATTGGCTATCGATTAATTCCATTAGTGGATAAAGCGCAAGGTGGCGAGTTGCTTAGCCGTATTAAAGGGGTTCGTAAAAAGCTCTCACAAGAATTCGGATTCTTGGTACCTGCCGTACATATTCGTGATAATTTAGATTTAGATCCTAACAGCTATCAAATTTCATTGATGGGAGTAACGATTGGTAGCGCAGAAATCAGACATGATCAAGAATTAGCAATTAATCCAGGACAAGTCTTTGGGACCTTAGATGGGGTTGCTACTAAAGACCCAGCTTTTGGTCTCGACGCAGTTTGGATTAATCAAAATCAGCGTGAGCAAGCACAAACATTAGGTTATACCGTAGTTGATTCGGCAACGGTATTAGCGACTCATTTAAGCCAAATTCTAACGAATAATGCATCACAATTGCTTGGTCATGAAGAGGTTCAAAACCTACTTGATATGCTAGCAAAATCTTACCCTAAACTTGTTGAAGGTTTTATACCGGATACCTTAACGTTAGGCACCGTAGTAAAAGTACTACAAAGCCTGATGAATGAAGGGGTAGCAGTACGTGATATGCGCTCAATCGTACAAACACTTGTTGAATATGGACCTAAGAGTCAAGATGCTGAAGTATTAACGGCGGCAGTGCGCATTACTTTACGTAAATTTATAATTCAAGACCTAGTAGGCTCTGCTTCAGAGGTACCTGTCATAACCTTGGCGCCTGAGTTGGAACAAATGTTGCACCAGTCTATGCAAATGGCAGGTGATGATGGCGCGGGCATTGAGCCTGGTTTAGCTGAGCGTTTACAAAAATCACTTACTGATGGTGCTCAACAGCAGGAAATGGCCGGAGAAGCGCCAATATTATTAACATCAGGGATTTTACGTACCGTTTTAGCTAAGTTTGTAAAATACACTATTCCTGGCTTGCGGGTGATTTCTTATCAAGAAATACCTGATGATAAACAGATTAAAATTGTTAGTGCCATAGGGCAGTAAATAATAGCTTAAGTAACGAGCGAGTAAGTTACTAAATGAGAGGTTAGCTGTGAAAATTAGACGTTTTGTTGCCAAAGATATGCGTAGCGCATTAGCACAAATTAAAGAAGAATTAGGTGTAGATGCGGTTATTATGTCAAATAAGAAAATCCCAGAAGGGGTTGAATTAATGGCAGCTGTAGATTATAGCCAATCTGTACCTGAAGCTCAGGCTAGCATTGAAACAAGAGACGATCTTCCACGTGAAATGAGCAATGATGTCGTTAATATTAGTGCGCCTTCTACTTCTGTTCCCAATGCGGAAGAATCAGGAAGAACTGAGCCCAAAATCCCAATGGATAGTTTGTCCGCTTTATTAGGCCGCCAAGTGCAGCAACCTAAAGAAGTAAACCATACTATTGGTGATGAGCATAAAAGAAATGCCTCTGTAAACGCTGATGATGATATTGAGCAACAATTACGAAGCTTTACCGAAAGATTACGTCATTCAAGTCCTGATGGGACGATACCTGCACCTGATGAAACATCTACTGCGCTAAATACAGAATCAATGCAAGTTAGTGAATCTGAGCAACATAGTTCAGTTGAAGCTCAGCAAATGGCTAAACAATTAAATGAACAGAAAAACAGCCAGCAACCTACAGAGCAAACGTCAGTAAACCAGCAAGATTTTGATAAAATTCAGCAAGAGATGGCTTCGATTAGACAGCTTCTTGAGCACCAAGTTTCTGGTTTAATGTGGCAAGACATGGCACAAAAAGATCCTCAAAGAGCCGTGCTAGTTTCTAGACTGTTAGCATTAGGACTGAATGAACAAATAGCGGATCAGATAGCGGGTTATATTCCCGCACAGCACCATGAAGTACAAGCATGGCAAGAGGCGACTAAGTTAATTAGCGAGCAAATAAATACCACACAAAATGATATTATTCAGCGTGGTGGTGTTATTGCCTTAGTTGGGCCAACCGGTGTAGGTAAAACGACAACAATAGCTAAGTTAGCCGCTCGATTCGCACAAATAAATGGTGCTGAACAGGTCGCTTTAATTTCTACGGATACTTTTAGAATTGCGGGATTTGAACAACTAGAAACATACGGTAAAATTATTGGTTGTCAGGTTAAACTTGCCAAAGATGGTCAAGCGTTAGATACACTATTACAACAGTTTAGCCAGAAAAAGTTAGTACTGATTGATACTGCAGGTATGGGACAAAGGGATATGCGATTGGCTGAAAATCTAGCCAATTTAGTCTCGAACACGCGGGTTAGAATTCGTAATTACTTAGTGATGGCGGCTAACAGTCAACAACAAGTTATGCAAGAAAATGTCGATCGCTTTAAAAAAGTACCATTATCGGGTTGTATTTATACTAAACTGGACGAAAGTGTCAGTATTGGCGAAATAATTACAACTTCAATTCAAAATGGCTTGCCAATAGGGTATCTTACTGACGGACAAAGAGTGCCTGAAGATATTAAAGTTGCAAATGCTGAAAAATTAGTTACGCTTGCTGATAAAATGGCAAGTAAGTCAGCGAAAAATACCTCTTATTCAACTGCTCGGCCAATGCCAATAGCACCAGCCGCAGTTATATAAACCGAGATATAAGTTTTATTAATTGTAGTTTTCTTCACGGCTGTAAAGAAGTAATATAATAAGAATTATCAAAGAAGTAACGTTAATGGCAGATCAAGCGAGCGGCTTAAGAAAAATGCAGGACTTAAAAAAAGTTAAAGTAATCGCAGTTTCAGGTGGTAAAGGCGGTGTAGGTAAAACTAACGTATCGCTAAATACTGCTATAGCTTTAGGTCAACAAGGCAAACGAGTTTTAGTGCTAGACGCTGACTTAGGTTTAGCCAATGTTGATGTGATGTTAGGGCTTAGAGTTAAACGTAACCTATCTCATGTGTTATCAGGTGAATGTGAGCT
Organism: Colwellia sp. KS18-150; assembly: GCF_057551365.1. Lineage (NCBI taxonomy): Bacteria > Pseudomonadati > Pseudomonadota > Gammaproteobacteria > Alteromonadales > Colwelliaceae > Colwellia > Colwellia sp. KS18-150. The sequence goes on from NZ_BAAJMC010000007.1 coordinate 46,871, forward strand.
TGATGATATAATTATTACTGGTCCTAGTAATATTAAAATTATTCCTGCAACTTCCGGCTCACAATCAATGGTCGATTTAACACCATCAGAGCATGCAGGGTTAATTCGCGCGTTCAGTGAAATGCAAACTCAGTTTGATGTACTCATCGTTGATACAGCAGCGGGTATTTCAGATATGGTGTTGAGCTTTACTAGAGCATCGCAAGATGTGATGCTAGTTGTTTGCGATGAGCCTACGTCTATTACCGATTGCTATGCGCTGATGAAGTTATTAAGCCGAGATCATGGCGTGTTTAAATTCAAAGTGGTTGCCAATATGGTACGTACTCCTAAAGAGGGGCAACAACTTTTTGCAAAACTAACCAAGGTAACTGATAGGTTTTTAGATGTTGCGCTTGAATTAGTTGCCGTCATACCTTTTGATGAAAATATTCGAAAATCAGTACGAAAACAACAGGCCATTGTTGAAGCGTTCCCTGAGTCACCTGCAGCTAAAGCTTTTAAAGGCTTAGCAACCAAAGTGACAAATTGGCCTATTCCTAAACAAGCCTCAGGTCATTTAGAGTTTTTTATTGAACAATTACTTGATTATTAGTCATTGATTCACCACCCTTAACAGGGTAGATATATTAAACTGAAAACGTAACCATTTTAAATAAACTATAAATTTTGAGTGAGAACGATATAACGTGGCAAAAGCTAATGCTTATAACAATCAAATTGATAAAACGGTGTTATTAGAGCAGCATACCGTCTTAGTCAAACGTATTGCTTACCATTTATTAGCAAGATTACCCGCCAGTGTTATCGTTGACGATTTAATTCAATCGGGAATGATAGGTTTATTTGAAGCGGCAAATAATTTTGATAATACCAAAGGTGCAAGTTTTGAAACCTTTGCTGGAATCCGTATTCGTGGTGCAATGTTAGACGAAATGCGCCGTGGCGATTGGACTCCTCGCTCTGTGCATAAAAATAGTCGCATGGTAAGTGAAGCGATAAAACAACTAGAGGCTGAATTAGGCCGAGATGTTACCGATATAGAAGTGGCTGAAAAACTTGATATTTCATTAAATGAATACCATCATATATTAAGCGAGGTTAGTACAGGAAAAATACTCGGTATTGATGATCTTGGTGTTAGTGAAGATGCTATCAATTTTGATGAATCATCTCACTCAGATGATCCATATCAAGACATTGAACATAGTGCTTTTAAAAAAGGCCTTAGTGAGTGTATTTCCTCTTTACCAGAGCGTGAAGCTTTAGTACTGTCACTGTACTACGATGAAGAATTAAATTTACGGGAGATTGGCCAAGTTCTTGACGTGAGTGAATCACGGGTCAGTCAAATACATAGTCAAGCAATGCATCGTTTAAAATCACGTATGCAATCTTGGCAAAGTTGAGTAGAATAAGTAGTAACTTAGTAATATATATATTAATTTGAAACTTGAATGTTTCGCCGGAGGGTGCCTTGGATAAAAATATGAAAGTGCTTGTAGTTGATGATTTTTCAACAATGAGACGAATAGTGAAAAATTTGTTGCGCGATTTAGGGTTTACTAACATTCAAGAAGCTGATGATGGTAGTACTGCTTTACCTATGCTTCAAGGTGGCGATTTTGATTTTGTCGTTACCGATTGGAATATGCCTGGCATGCAGGGAATTGACTTATTAAAAGCTATACGTGCTGATGCAAGTTTATCGCATATTCCTGTATTGCTGATCACTGCTGAAGCTAAAAAAGAGCAAATTGTTATGGCTGCTCAAGCAGGTGTTAATGGCTATATTGTTAAACCATTTACCGCAGCAACGCTAAAAACGAAACTAGACAAAATTTTTGAACGTTTAGCTTAGTTTTTGTTTTTATTGGGGAGTTTCCTAAAGGTAAATGAAAATTTCCCGATAAAACAAAGTAATGCTTTGGTTTAATAGTTAAGGACTTTGCATGAGTATCGCAATGATGGGCCGTGTTTCTTTAGAGCAGGCTAAATCTTTGGTTGAGTTTTTAGAAACTGATCAGCAAGACAAAGCGGATGCGCTTGTTGCTGAAATTCAAAACCCAATCAACTCAGAATTATTTGCTGAAATAGGTAAGTTAACACGTCAACTTCATGACTCGTTAACAAATTTTCAGCTAGATTCCCGTTTAAATGACTTAGCAACGGCCGATATTCCGGATGCTAAAGAACGATTGAACTATGTTATTACTCGCACAGAAGAAGCGGCTAATAAAACCATGGATGCGGTTGAGTCAATATTCCCGGTAGTGGATAACATTGCTGACCAAGTACGTGCAGTTAATCCTGCGTGGACTAAGCTAATGAATAATGAAATTGACTTAAAAGAGTTTAAAGATTTATGTGGTGACATTGATACTTTACTGCTAACAACAGGTAAAGAAACTCAACATATCCATAGCTTAATGACTGACGTATTAATGGCACAAGATTTTCAAGATTTAACTGGCCAAGTTATCCGCAAGGTAATTGATCTAGTACGTGAAGTTGAAGATAGTTTGATCAATATGTTAACTGCATTTGGTATCACTTCAGGAGAAGGAGAAGAGCAATCAACTCCTAAAGTAGGTGAAAACCTTGTTGAAGGGCCAATAGTTAATACCGAAAATAGAGATGATGTTGTTGAAGATCAAGATGATGTAGATGATCTTTTATCAAGCCTCGGTTTTTAATAGGAGTTACGAATGTCTTTTGAAGCTGATGAAGAAATTCTACAAGACTTTTTAGTTGAAGCGGGTGAAATACTTGAATTGCTTTCAGAGCAATTAGTTGAACTTGAAAATGATGTTGATAACGCTGATTTACTTAATGCAATTTTCCGAGGCTTCCATACCGTAAAAGGTGGAGCAGGATTTCTTTCATTAACGGAATTAGTTGATGTTTGTCATGGCGCAGAAAATATATTCGATTTACTTCGTAACGGACAACGTTCAGTTACTGCAGAATTAATGGATACTATTTTATCTGCGCTTGATACTGTTAATGACATGTTTGCTTTGGTACAAAACAGGGAACCATTGGTTGCTGCAGAGCCTGCATTACTTGCTGAGCTCAACCGCCTAAGTGTTCCTGAAGGACAAGAAACAGCATCACAGCCTGAAGCCGTAGTTGCAGTGCCTGATGTACCTGAGCCTGTAATTGAAGCCGCTGATGCTAATGATGAAATGAGTGAAGACGAATTTGAGCGTCTTTTAGATGAATTACATGGTGGTGGTTCACCCAGCACTGTTGAAGCACCTGCTGCAGTTGCACCAACGAGCACGAGTTCTTCGGCTGATAATTCCGATGAAATTTCTGATGATGAATTTGAATCACTGCTCGATGAATTGCATGGCCAAGGCGCATTTTCTGCTAGTTCTGGCAACTCGGCGGTGACAACCTCTTCATCAGATGAAATAGGCGATGATGAATTTGAAAGCCTGTTAGACGAATTACATGGTAAAGGCCAAGCACCTAAAGCAAGTGAGCCTAGCCCAGTTACACCTCCTGTTGCAGCAGCAAAAGTACCGACATCGAAACCTTCACCTGCTCCACAAGCTTCCACGACTGCTAAGCCGGCAGCTAAACCTGCTAAATCTGCGCCAAGCAAAGGTAAGGCTGCCCAACCAGCCGCACCGCAGGGCGAAACTACCGTTAGGGTTGATACTAAACGTCTCGATAAAATAATGAACATGGTTGGTGAGTTAGTGTTAGTGAGAAATCGCTTAACAAGTTTAGGTTTAACTTCAGATGATGAAGATTTAAATAAAGCCGTATCAAATCTAGACGCAGTAACCACTGATTTGCAAGGCGCGGTAATGAAAACCCGCATGCAGCCAATCAAAAAAGTATTTGGCCGTTTTCCACGTGTTGTACGTGATTTAGCCCGAAGTTTAGATAAAGACATTAAACTGGTACTTGAGGGAGAAGAAACCGATTTAGATAAAAACCTTGTTGAAGCTTTAGCTGATCCTTTAGTTCATTTGGTGCGTAACTCTGTCGATCATGGTGTTGAAAACCCTGATGCTCGTGAGGCTATAGGTAAACCACGCCAAGGTACTGTTATACTTGCGGCTTCGCAAGAAGGTGACCATATTTTATTAACCATCAAAGATGATGGCGCAGGTATGGACGCAGAGAAATTAAAGAGTATTGCCATTGAACGTGGTGTTCTTGATGAAGATGCCGCCGCAAAAATGCCAGATAAAGAAGCGTTTAGTTTAATATTTGCTCCTGGCTTCTCCACGAAAACTGAAATCTCTGAGGTATCAGGTCGTGGCGTGGGCATGGATGTAGTGAAAACTAAAATTACCCAGCTCAATGGTACCGTTAGTATTGATTCTGAAATGGGTGTCGGTACGGTCTTAGAAATAAAAGTACCACTAACATTAGCGATTTTACCTACGTTAATGGTTGTTATTGGTGAGCAAACATTTGCTTTACCATTGGCCGCTGTTAATGAAATTTTCCACCTTGATTTAACGAATACCAATAGTGTCGACGGTCAGTTAACTATTATCGTTCGAGAAAAAGCTATTCCTTTGTTTTATTTAGATCAGTGGTTAGTTCGAAATTATACAGATAAACCTCGTGATAAAGGACATGTTGTTATTGTTCAATTAGGAAATCAGCAAATTGCCTTTGTAGTGGATCGATTGATTGGCCAAGAAGAAGTTGTCATAAAGCCGCTTGATAGATTATTGCATGGTACACCTGGTATGGCTGGCGCAACAATCACAAGTGATGGTGGTATTGCTTTAATTTTAGATATCGCAAATATGTTAAAGTTTTATGCTAAAAAATCACCGGTAAATAAGAAGTTGCGTTCATAGCTGATTTTGAATAAGTAGAGGAAGTAGATGGCCTATAAGGTACTCGTTGTTGATGATTCAAGTTTTTTTAGACGACGAGTCACAGATATTCTAAATAAAGACCCACAATTAGAAGTTATTGATGTCGCGGTAAATGGTCAAGAGGCTGTTGATAAGGCTCTGTCTTTAAAACCAGATGTGATTACCATGGATATCGAAATGCCAGTGTTAAATGGTATTGCTGCCGTGAAAAAAATCATGTTGCAATCACCAACCGCTATTTTAATGTTTTCCTCACTAACCCATCAAGGCGCTAAATCTACTCTAGAAGCACTTGAAGCCGGTGCGTTAGATTTTTTACCTAAAAAGTTCAGTGAAATTGCGCAGAATAGTGATGAGGCAGGAAGTTTGCTTCGTCAACGTGTTGCTCAACTAGCTAGAAAGCGAAGTTTTACCAAAAGTAACTTAACCACGAAACGAGTTTCAAGTATTCGTTCAACAACAAGTCCATTACCTCTTAGTACTCGAAAATCCCAAGCTTCTCTAACAAGAACTAGAGCTGAAAAACCTGAGATTAAAACTACCTCATCGAGTTTTAAAAAAGCCTCAGGAAAAAACTATAAGCTACTGGCTATTGGTACTTCCACAGGAGGCCCTGTTGCTTTACAAAAGATCCTTACTCAATTTCCTGTAAACTTTCCATTGCCGATCATTATGGTCCAGCATATGCCGGCAACGTTTACTCAAGCATTCGCTAATCGTTTAGATTCTTTATGCAATATAAAAGTCAAAGAAGCGAGCGATGGAGACATACTTAAGCCTGGATGTGCTTATTTAGCCCCTGGCGGTCGTCAAATGATTATTAGTGGTACAGAAAATGCAGCTAAAATCAAAATAATTGATGATAATTCAGCAAAAATAACCTTTAAGCCTAGTGTTGATGTTAGTTTTGGTTCTGCAGCTAAAATTTTCAACGGCGATGTGTTAGGTGTTATTTTAACGGGAATGGGTGCTGATGGAAGAGAGGGGTCTCGAATGTTAAAAGCAAAAGGCGCAACAATTTGGGCACAAGATGAACAAACTAGTGTCGTTTATGGGATGCCACAAGCAGTTCATATCGCGGGAATTTCACAATTGTCCTTACCATTAGAGGATATTGCAGAAGCTATTACCAAGGAAGTTTCCCATGGATAAGCTCAGTATTGCAGGGTTATTCGTTGCAATATTGGCTATTTATTTAGGATTTGCGCTTGATGGTGGCTCTGTTGCTACTTTATTTGAGCTACCAGCTTTTGTGATTGTTTTTGGCGGTACGCTTGGTGCTGTTATGTTGCAGTCATCCAGTGGTCAGTTTTTTCATGCTTTATCTTTACTAAAGTGGGTTTTCTCTCCTCCTACTTATGATATTGATGAAGGGATTAATAATATCGTTTTATGGGCAGAAAAATCACGTGAATCTGGTTATCTTGCGCTAGAAGATATTGCCTTAGATGAAGAAGAGCCATTTACTCAAAAGGGTTTGAATTTATTAGTTGATGGTGTAGAAATTGAGAATTTAAGAGTTTCTCTAGAACTAGATCTTGATATTTATCGTGAGCACAATTTAAGATCTGCTAATATTTTTGAAGCAATGGGAGGCTATAGTCCTACTATTGGCATATTAGGCGCAGTGTTAGGACTTATTCATGCCATGAGTAACTTAACAGAGCCATCGCTGCTTGGGCAAGGTATTGCCACCGCATTTATTGCCACTATTTATGGTGTTGGCTTTGCTAACCTTATTTATATTCCTATCGCCAATAAAATAAGAGCGATCATTCATCAGCAAACCATGTATCGAGAAATGATTTCTGAAGGCTTACACTCAATCGCACAGGGAGAAAACCCTCATGCAATAGAGAATAAATTATCGGCTTTTAGGCTAGCCCAATGAATCGGCTACGAAAAAACAGGCATAGCGTAGAACAAGACAATGTACATCGTTGGTTGATATCTTACGCTGATTATATGACCTTGTTATTCGCATTATTTGTTGTATTGTACGCAATGGCTATGGTAAATGAAAAGCCGTTTGAAACTATCACAGAGTCTGTGGGACGGGTTTTTCAAGCTAATGATTTACTCCCTAAAAATAGAGGCCATGGCGACGATATTCTTAACGTTAATTCCAGTAAAACTAATAAAAAGTTATATGGAAATGGAATTTTAGATGTTGCTGGGCCAGAAGTTTTAGATGGAGAGAAAACTCTCTCTAACATTTCAGATTCACAAGTAGGCACCAATTTAACTTCTTTAGAAAATGAACTGCACACTGCGCTTTATGAAATCGTTGAATCAGGTTACGCGCAGTTACAAATTGATGGTGACTGGTTAGAAATTGAATTGAACAGTGGCTTGTTATTTCCAAGTGGCTCATCTTCTGCTACTAATGCAGCCACAAATATATTAGCTGTTATTTATGATGTTCTAGGAGAAGTTACTAACTTTGTCCGCGTCAGAGGCTATACTGATAATCAGGCGATTAATACTGAAATATTTTCATCTAATTGGGAATTATCGGTTTATAGAGCTACCTCTATATTAAGAATTTTAGAAGATCAAGGTATGAACCCTGCGAGAATGGCAATAGAAGGGTATGGCCAATATTATCCTAGTGCAGATAACGCAACAGCAGTGGGGCGTGCTAAAAATAGAAAAGTTGTTGTCGCCATTTCGAAATACGGTTTGGAAAAGTCAAACCTATTGAGCGCACCTACAATCAGTATTAAAGATGTTGAAGCTATTAAGAAAGTGCCTTCTGTAGCTGAAGAAGGAAATGAAGTGAAAATTATTCGTTTACCAAATGGCGGCATTCGAATTACTACGCGAAATGAAGCTGAATCAGTTGAGCAGGGCGAAAATGTTGCAGGTGAAGATGGCGTTGATCAACAAAACTAACGATTAACTTTCCTGCGTTTATCGAATAAAATTAGCTTTGCATAAATAAATAGGAATATCTATTGGAAGTTTGGACTGTAGCAAACCAAAAAGGTGGTGTAGGTAAAACTACTACAACCATTGCCTTAGCGGGATTATTGGCCGAGTGTGGCAAAAAAGTGCTATTAGTAGATACTGATCCCCATGCCTCGTTAAGTTATTATTTTGGTATAGAATCAGAAGATCTAGAACTTAGCGTTTATGATTTATTCGTACAAGTTTCTTCAAAAGAGCAAATATTACAAAGCTTATGCCCAACACAGTATAATAATATTGATATTTTACCCGCCACTATGGGGTTAGCGACATTAGATCGCTCTCTTGGTGCCAAGGGTGGCATGGGTTTAGTCTTAAAAAAAGCCATGCAAAAAATAGCGAGTAATTATGATTTTGCTCTATTAGACTGCCCACCCGTTCTAGGGGTGTTAATGGTTAATGCGTTAGCTGCTTCTGATCGAATAGTAGTGCCTGTTCAAACTGAATTTTTAGCCTTAAAGGGTTTAGACAGAATGATCAAAACCATGGATATAATGCAAGGTGAGCAAGATAACCCTTTTCAGTATACTATCGTTCCAACTATGTTTGATAAGCGCACCAAAGCATCTATTTCAGCCTATCAACAGCTTCAAGATGCTTATAAATCAAAAGTATGGCCTGGAGTTATCCCTATCGATACTAACTTTAGAAACGCCAGTATAGCGCAAAAGGTTCCATCTCATTTTGCAGCTAACTCTCGAGGCGTTTTTGCCTATAAAAGTTTATTAGATTATTTATTAAAATCACCTATTAAAAGTAGAAAGTAAATGGAAAAGCCATTAGCAGCAAGTAAAAAGGTGATGACAAATTATCTGTCCGAGTTATTGACGGAGGAAACTCCTGAACTCGATAAACAAGAAATATTGTCTCAGGATTCAAAACCAGATGTATTGGAAAGTAATCGTTTAGAGGCATTATTACAGAATGTCAATGCAGAGCTTGAAATAGCACCTGAAGAGGTATCGACAACAAAGAGGGAAGCTCAGCAAAAATCCGTTGATGAAATAGCAGAAGTTACCACCGAAGAAGATGAAGTGTTAACAACACAAAAAAGTAGTGGCGACTTTATTGTCAAAACACCTAAAAGCTATCGTCAAGGTGAGTTTCAGGCATTGTTCTTTAATGTCGCAGGCTTAACTATTGCTGTACCTTTAATTGAGCTAGGTGGGATTCATAAAGTTAGTAGAACAACTTCATTAATGGGCAAGCCCGATTGGTTCAAAGGAGTTATGCTCTATCGCGATGAAAAAATCAATGTTGTTGATACTGCATTATGGGTAATGCCAGAAAAATGTGACGAAGAGCTAAAAAATTCGCTAAACTATCAATATATTATCATGTTAAGTGATAGTCGCTGGGGATTATTAGCTGAAAACTTAGTGGATACTGTGGTATTAAAGCAAGATGAAGTTAAATGGTTAGATAATTCAAGCAAGCGTCCTTGGTTAGCAGGATTAGTAAAAGATAAAATGTGTGCCTTACTAGATGTTGATGCGCTGATTGCATTGCTAAATGAAGGTAGCGGAATTAATCATCTTGATTAATACTATTATTAAGTAAACAATTAATTAAAAATAAAATTTAAGAGGCAAGTGGTATGTCAGATGAAAGACGCAGTACTAGTGATAAAGTAGATGCAAATGATGAAGTGCTTCAGTGGGTAACATTCAAGCTAGAAAATGAAGTCTACGGCATTAATGTTATGCAAGTGCAAGAAGTCTTAAGGTATAGCGAAATAGCTCCAGTACCCGGCGCACCATTGTATGTACTAGGAATTATTAATTTACGTGGTAACGTTGTTACTGTTATTGATACTCGCTCACGTTTTGGCTTGGAGCCATGTGATGTAACTGATAACACTCGTGTAGTTGTTATTGAGTCTGAAAAACAAGTGATAGGTATACTGGTCGACAGTGTTGCTGAAGTGGTATATTTGAAAGCTTCTGAAATTGATGATGCACCTAATGTTGGTAATGAAGAAAGTGCTCAATTTATTCAGGGAGTATCGAATCGCGAAGGCGAATTACTCATTCTTGTTGATTTAGATAAGTTACTTTCAGATGATGAGTGGGACGAGCTTAAACAGTTTTAGTAACGTAAGTGCTGAGTAATTGAATTCTATGTCTATGTTGGCTGTACCTATTATATCAGTGCTAGCTTTAGTATTGAGCCTTGTGTGTTTAATCATAATTATACTTTTATCTAGCCGTAACAAAGTTAATTTTGCTGTGCTTGAATCGCAATCACAGGCCTTTGAATTGCTGATTGCGAACTTGCAGTCGGCAAATGAGCAATTACAGCGAGATCTTAATAGCACTATAACCAAACACGAACAGGCATCATTAGAGAATATCCAAGTCTCCAAGCAACTAGAGCATAGAATTAAAACCTTGCAAGACCAAATTGGTGAACATCAGGCTTCCATGGAACAATTACAATTGGCGCAAGGAGAAGATAAGTTTTATTCACGAGCGATTAAATTGGCAAAAAAAGGTGCCAAGCTTGAAGAAATCATTGATGAGTGTGAACTACCTGCAGCGGAAGTTGAAATGTTGTTGTCTGTTTATCAAAGTACAAGCCATTCTTAATATTTTCCAAGTCTATCGATAAATTACCGCTAGACAAAGGCCGTTAAATTTATTTAAACTGAGCCGTTTTATCTCCTATTTGTAATTTTATGTAGCTCAACGGCAAGGATTTTAGGCCAGTGAATTTTTCAGTATCCCATTTTTTTCGTTTTTCAATGCTAGGAATTTTTATCTTTCTTGGTGGCTGTTCATCTACACCTTCTAATGATGAGGCAGTAAGTGACCCTCGCGATCCCTTAGAAGTTATTAACCGTCCTTTTTGGACCTTTACTTGGGACTATGCCGATAAATATGTCGCTAAGCCAGCATCTGAGCTTTACACCACTTATACACCGCCTTTTTTACGTACTGGCTTATATAATATGGCGCTAAACCTAAATGAGCCATCAAGCATTATCAATAATTTACTACAATTGAAATTTACAGCCGCCGCAAAAAGTACGGGCCGTTTTGTGCTTAACTCCACTATTGGTTTATTTGGGTTTTATGATCCTGCCAGTGACTTTGAATGGTCAGGTGAGCAAGAAGAGTTTGGTGAAGTATTGGGGAGTTACGGTATAGGCGATGGTCCATACCTTGTCATACCCGGTTTAGGGCCAAGCTCCGTAAGAGAAGAGGTTGGTGACTATGTTGACGGCTTATATTGGCCGCTTGCAGTGATAGATTTATGGCCTAATCTAGTACGTTTGGGAATTTTAGGCCTAGAGAAAAGGGCTGCAATTCGAGATCAAGAACAACTCGTTGTGGAATCTGCAGACCCATATGAATTTATCAAGAATGCTTATTTTCAAAATATGAATTATCGCCTTTATGACGGTAATCCTCCATTAATTATTGATGAAGATGAAGAAGCTGAAATAGATGCATTTTTAGATGAGTTTGACGATATCGATGAATGATCAAAGGAAATATCAACTTAAGATCACAAACGAGTACCTATATTGAGCGCAATTTGTTAGAATTGCGCCAATTTTTATTCAACCCACATTTTTGGAAATTATAGATGAATATCATTGAAGGTTCATTTGAAGCGAAGGGCAAAAAGTTCGCTATTGTAGTATCACGTTTTAACCACTTTATTGTTGATAGCTTATTAGAAGGTGCTGTTGATGCCTTAAAGCGTCATGGCAGTGTTGCTGATGCTGATATTACTGTTGTACGCGTACCTGGTGCATATGAATTGCCATTAGCGGCTAAAAAATTAGCATCAAAAGGTGATTTTGATGCCATTATTGCTATTGGTGCTGTTATTCGTGGTGGAACACCACACTTTGATTTTGTTGCTGGCGAATGTAACAAAGGTCTTGCACAAGTTTGCTTGGAATCAGAAATTCCTGTTTCTTTTGGTGTGATTACTACAGACTCTATTGAGCAAGCCATTGAACGTGCTGGCACTAAAGCTGGTAATAAAGGTGCTGAGGCAGCTCTTGGCGCACTTGAAATGGTTAACGTTCTTAGCCAAATTTAGGATAGATATTTTGAAACCTTCACCAAGAAGAAAAGCACGTGAATTAGCCGTTCAGGCAGTTTACTCATGGCAACTTAGTCAAAACTCGGTAGCTGATGTTGAAGTGAATTTTATCACTGACAACGCTAAGCGTCGTTTTGATATTGAGTATTTTCAGCTATTACTTCGAGGCGTTACCAATAGTATAAACGAACTCGATTTGGCTATTTCTCCTCATGTAGACCGACCTATTGATGATATTGATCAAGTAGAAAAGGCTATTCTGCGTGTTGCTGTTTTTGAACTAAGTGATTGTCAAGATGTACCATACCGAGTGGTTATCAATGAAGCGATAGAATTAGCTAAATCTTTCGCTGCTGATGATAGCCATAAATTTGTAAACGGTGTCCTAGACAAAGTCGTCAAATTAGTTCGCTCTCAAGACTAGCTTAATAGTTAAAGATTAATTATTTAACTTTTTATTACAAAGAACTAAGCCCCTATTATGAAAGAGTTTGAGTTAATAAAACATTTTTTTACTGAGCAGTCAGTAAAACGTAAAGATGTTTTACTTGGCATAGGCGATGATTGCGCCGTTATTGCTAACACGGAAAAACAAAATATTGTGGTTACTACCGACACTTTGGTAGCGGGCGTTCATTTCCCTCTAGGTACATCTGCACGTGCAATAGGCCATAAGGCTGTCGCGGTAAATTTATCGGATATAGCCGCTATGGGTGCTAAACCCAGTTGGTTGTCCCTGGCAATTACTATTCCAGAGGTTGATGACACTTGGCTTAGTGAGTTTTGCGAAGGTGTTTTTGAGTTATGTGAATATTATAATGTTGAGCTTATTGGTGGTGATACCACACAAGGGCCTTTAAGTATTACCATTACAGCTCAAGGCTTAACACCAGAGCATAAATATTTATCTCGAGCGGGTGCTAAAGCAGGTGATTGGATTTATGTCACAGGTGATGTTGGCGATGCTGCGCTCGCTCTTCAGCATCTTAAGCAGGAAGTCAGTTTAGAGTCTGAGTATGTCGAACCAATTAGAGCAAAACTTGATTTTCCAAAACCTAGGGTGTTAGCTGGGCAAACGTTAAGGGAGTATGCATCATCAGCGATAGATATTTCTGATGGTTTAATTGCTGATCTAGGCCATATATGCCAAGCATCTAACGTTGGTGCTAACATAGTACTCGATGCGATACCTTTATCTAACATTATGCGTGAATCTTTGTTACTCGAAGATGCTATTAATTTAGCACTAACAGGGGGGGATGACTATGAACTGTTATTCACCATCTCTGAAGATAATAAAGTAGGAATGGAAACCGCTTTAGCTCATGCAGGCACGCCTGTAACTTGTATTGGTCAAGTCAATGCTTCGCAAACCATATCGACTACCTTAAATAATAAGCCAGTGCCAATTAGTAGCAGCGGCTTTGAACATTTTTCAGCAAAATAGCTATGCAAAATCCCTCAGCAAAGGTTAAGTTTACCTTAAGCGATCCTATACAGTTTTTAGCATTAGGCTTTGGCAGTGGTTTAGCCCCAAAAGCTCCAGGAACTTTTGGTACCTTGGCTGCTATTCCAGTGTACCTGTTGTTAAGTTTGCTCTCGGCTCCACTCTTTGCATTGGTCGTTTTTTTTCTGACAATTGTCGGGTTTTACATTTGTGGTAAGGCTGCAGAAGATGTAGGTGTCCACGATCATCCGGCTATAGTTTGGGATGAATTTGTTGGTTTTTTTATCACCATGTTTATGATTCCGGTTAGTTGGCAATCGATACTTGTCGGCTTTGTACTCTTTAGGTTTTTTGACATTGTTAAACCTTGGCCCATCTCTTTTATTGATAAAAAAGTAGCGGGGGGATTTGGTATTATGATTGATGATGTTATTGCCGGATTCTTTGCTTTAATTATCATGCAGTTAATTTTTTAGTCTTATCTTTTATCTATTTATTGACTTGGATCAATAGCAATTCTCAGGCTTTTAAGCTAATTTAAAAACAGAGTTGGAGAAAAAAGTTTACTAAACAACTTGTTTTTTATTTTTCTACCCTCAGCTCTACTATAGGCTATTTAAAAAGTAGTTGAATAGAAAAGTTGTTAACACTGCTTGTTAATAATTTCAGTTAAAAGTAACAGTTAAAAGGAATACTTATGAAAATAAATCTTTCTGGTCACCATGTTGAAGTTACTGATTCAATAAGAGAACATGTCGAGGAAAAATTTTCCAAAATTGCTAATCATTTTCCCACCTTAATTTCACTTAATGTAATACTTTCTAAAGAGCATAATAAACATCAGGTTGAGTTAACCACAAACTATGAAGGCTCACGAATATCAGCTAAAGCGGCTGATGATGTAATGTATCCTGCGATTGCCAGTGCAGCGAAGAAACTAGATTCTGCCTTAAAACATCGTAAAGGCCAATTGAAAGCAAATTTACATAGCAAGCCAGTTAGTACTGCTCCAGACATTGCACATGAGAAAGTGCAAGAGATGAATTTGGCATAACATTTAAGTATTTTTAACAAATTAAAAGCTGCGAATATGGTTCGCAGCTTTTTTTTTACCTGTTTTTAACAAATAGATACACTTTTGAATGCTTGCTGTGCAATAATTTAAAAAAACTCAACCCTTATCAAAAGGAAGCCTTGATGGTTAAGCGCAATTCACATTTATTTAAACGATATAAAATCACCTTAGTTGGATTACTTTCGTTAACACTCTTTGCTTGTGGCGAAGCAGATAAACCAAGGCAAACACCACCTCCTGCAGTTTCAGTTTATAAAATACATACCGCAGAAGTGGGTGGTCAACGTGAATTTGTTGCTAGAACTGAAGCTTTTAAAGAGGCTAATTTACGAGCACGAGTTGAGGGTGAGTTAATTGAGAGGCACTTTAAAGAGGGCGCTCTTGTCGAAAAAGAACAATTATTATTAAAAATAGACCCAGCAGCTTATGAAGCATCATTAACTCAAGCCAAAGCTGATTTGATTAGTAAACAATCGGGTGAAGAAAATGCTGTGCGTAATTTAAAGCGTGCTAAAGATCTAATTAGCGATGGTTATATTTCTCAGTCTGATTTTGATCGATTAACCACTGAAGAATCACAAGCTAAAGCGGCGGTTAAGTCTGCTGAGGCGGCATTAAAAAGAGCGGAATTGGATTTAAGCTATACCACTATAACAGCACCATTCTCAGGTCGTATTGGTAAAGTAAACTATAATATAGGTAATATTGTTGGACCAACTAGCGATGTATTAGCATCACTTACTGTTACAGACCCTATTTATGTGAGCTTTCAAGTTGAAGAAAGTCTTTATTTAGATTATTTACAAAAGCACCAAAACTCGAAAAACCCAGATGAAGTAAAAATTGATTTATCTTTACGTTTACCTAATAACAGTGATTATGCTGAGAAAGGGGTGTTAGATTTTGCTGATACCAAGATTGAACAAGGCATGGGGACTGTTGAGTTAAGAGCATCTTTTGCTAACCCCAATGGCATTATTCTACCTGGCCTATTTGTAACCTTACTTACTGAAAGCCAAAATAAACAAGCTATGGCATTGGTACCACAAGCTGCAGTGCAATCTAACCAGCAAGGAAAGTTTGTGTTGGTAGTTGATGAAAATAACACGGTTAAGCAACGTCATGTGGTGTTAGGACGTCGAATAAATGCTATGTGGGTGGTAACCGATGGCTTGAGTGTTAATGAACAAGTTATCATCGAAGGTTTACAAAAAGTCCGACCGGGTATTGAAGTGAAAGCGGTAACTAAATCTGTTGATAATTTAACAGGTGTTATTACTGATGAAGCTGGTACATCGTCATCACCTCAGAGTAACAACCCTTAATCAAAGGACGATTTTATGATCAGTAAAACTTTTATACATCGTCCTAAGTTTGCCTTTGTAATTTCTATCGTTATTTCATTGGCAGGTTTAATCGCGATGGGACTGCTTCCTGTCAATATGTACCCAGAGATCACACCTCCACAAGTACAAATTACTGCAGTCTATCCAGGAGCAAGTGCTCAAGTGGTCGAAGAGTCAATTATTCGACCTATTGAAGAACAAGTAAATGGCGTTGAAGATATGATGTATATCGATTCTTCAGCATCGAATAATGGTAGTGCGACTATCACAGTGTATTTTAAAGTTGGCACTGATGGAGATATTGCGCAAGTAAACGTGCAAAACCGTGTTGCTTTAGCCACAAGCTCCCTACCTTCTGAAGTTACAAGGCAAGGGGTGAATGTTAAGAAACAATCGAGTTCAATGTTGCTTGGTATCAACCTTTATTCCAAGCAAGAAGGGATAGATCAACTCTTTTTAAGTAACTATGCTTCTAACTATTTAGTTGAGCCGTTAGGTCGTATAAAAGGTGTCGCTTCTGCAGAGGTGATGGGTGAAATGACATACAGTATGCGAGTGTGGTTGAATCCAGATCGTATGGCATCACTCAACGTTACTATTACCGAAGTACAACAAGCGTTAAATGAGCAGAATATGATTGTTGCTGCGGGTAAATTAGGAGCAAGTCCAACACTACCTAATCAACAGTTCGAATATTCTATTCAAGCGCAGGGAAGACTTAAAAGCCCTGAAGAATTTGGTAAAACCATTATCCGAGCACACAATAATGGTAATTTTGTTCGGTTAAGTGATATAGGGCGTATTGAACTGGGGGCGGAGGACTATTCAACTAAAGCCCGACTAAATGGTAATGACACTGCTTTCGTGGTTATTTATCAGCTTCCTGATGCGAATGCGACTGAAGTTGCTCGTTTGATAAAAGAAGAAATGGCTAAGCTTGCAGAGCGTTTTCCTGATGGTTTAGATTATGTGGTGCCTTTTGATACTACTGAGTTTATTGATCGCTCCATAGAAGAAGTAAAAGTTACTCTATTTCAAGCCGTTGGATTAGTAATATTAGTGGTGTTCTTGTTTTTACAAAACTGGCGCGCAACCATTATTCCAACATTAGCGATACCCGTGTCTTTGGTTGGTACCTTCGCCTTTATGTTATTAATGGGTTACTCCATTAATACTATTACTCTTTTTGGTTTGGTATTAGCGATAGGTATTGTTGTTGATGACGCCATAATTGTTATTGAAAATGTTGAACGGATCTTAAAAGAAGAGAAACTACCAGTTAAAGAAGCCGTTGAAAAAGCAATGTCACAAGTATCTGGCCCCATCATAGCCACTACATTAGTGTTATTAGCGGTGTTTGTACCTGTTGGTTTTATGCCAGGTATTACCGGAGAATTGTATAAACAATTCTCTATGACAATATCTTTTGCTGTTCTTATTTCATCAGTTAATGCCTTAACGTTAAGTCCTGCTTTGTGTAGTGTATTGCTGTCAGAAAAAAACATGAAGCCAATAAAGTGGCTAGAGCCAATGGAAGCACTGATCACTAGGATGACAGGTGGCTATACTACAATGGTTAACTTTTTACTAAAACGCTTAATTCGAGTTGGTATATTTGTACTGATTTTATTTACCGGAGCAGGCGTTTTGAGTACTTCTGTACCGACAGCATTTTTACCTGATGAAGATCAAGGTTATTTGTTTGTGGATGTACAGTTACCAGATGCAGCCTCAGCAAATAGAACATCGGATGTAATGGATAAAATTGTTCCTATTATTAAAAACGATCCAGCCGTTGAAGACTTTATTTCAGTGGGAGGGTTTTCATTATTAGGTGGCCCAGGCTCAAATAATGGTTTAGGTATCATCATTTTGAAAGATTGGGATGATAGAACAGCACCTGAGCTTGGTTTAAGGCAATTAATACCACGACTGATGGGACAGCTTTGGTCGATGCCTGAAGCGCAAATTATGGTATTTAACCCGCCACCTATTCCAGGTTTAGGGACTAGCTCTGGTTTTGAGTTTCAATTACAAGATAGTGAAGGACGTGATCCCGCGTTGTTAGCAGAAGTTCTTAATGGCTTTATTTATGATGCTAACCAAAGACCTGAGCTAAATCGTGTGTTTAGTACGTTTAGAGCGAATGTTCCTCAATACTTTTTGGAAGTAGACCGTAATAAAGCAAAAGCTCAAGGTGTATCATTATCAGATATCTTTATGACCTTACAAGCACAATTAGGCTCACTATATATCAATGATTTCAGTCAATTTGGGCGAATCTATAAGGTAACTATTCAAGCGCAAACAGAATTTAGGAAAGAACCTTCAGATTTAAGCCATTACTATGTACGTAATAAAGATAATGATATGGTGCCGTTAACAACGCTCGCTAAATTAACGCCAATATTAGGCCCTACAACCATTAAACATTTTAACTTGTATCGTAGTGCTAGTATCACAGGACAAGCAGCCTTAGGCTATTCATCAGGGCAGGCTATTGATGTTATGCAAGAAATGGCAAGTACATTACCACAAGGTTATATTTATGAATGGTCTGGCCAATCTAAACAAGAAATAGAAGCAGGTAATTTAGCACCTATCTTATTCGGTTTAGCTATCTTATTTGTTTATTTGTTTCTAGTTGCGCAGTATGAAAGTTGGAGTATTCCATTTTCTGTAATTGCAGCGGTGCCATTAGCTCTCTTTGGGGCCATGCTGACTTTATATACTGTTGGTATGGCAAATAATATTTATGCCCAGGTAGGCTTAGTATTATTAATTGGAATGTCCACCAAAACAGCTATTCTAATCGTTGAGTTTGCTATGGAAGAAAGAGCGGCAGGTAAGAGTATTTTTGATGCTGCTTTAAATGCCGCAAGAATGCGTTTTCGAGCGGTATTGATGACAGCATTATCGTTTGTATTAGGTGTTTTACCATTAGTTTTTGCTAGTGGTGCTGGTGCTGGTAGCCGTATATCGTTAGGTATTACAGTGCTCTCTGGTATGATAGCCGCCACTATATTTGGTACCTTACTCGTTCCATACTTTTACTTAATAGTGCAGCGTATGCGTGAAAAGTTAAAAGGTGAGGCAACAAACTAAACTTACTTAACCTGAACTCGGTTTAAGTGAATAAAAAAGGCGATTTATATCGCCTTTTTTTATTGCTGATTTTCTATCTAGGACTCAGTTAAGTTATCTTCTTGGTTATCTTTTAGCGCTTGTTTTTCACGTTCAGCTTTAGATATGTATTTCGGCTTGTTACTTTTATGCAGTTTTGCATTGGCCTTCTTCTGCTTTTTTTTCAAAGTTTCGTTGATCTTCTTTTTTCTATTCATTTTGTTTTCTCTTAAGTTGGGCCTGTTGATCTTTCGTGATTAAATTTTGTTCGTGCTAAAAGCGTATCATTCGCGGCGAGTAATGTGTTGCCTAGTCATTCTAAGCAAACATTACTCAACAATGAAAAAATCGCTGTTAGCCGAATCCTTCGACCCCGTTTGTGGGTCATCTTTACTGCAAATAAAATCCCGAAAGCTCTACAGACCCTAGTAAAATATGGCTAATATCATTAAGGGTAAATATGGGTACATTACTGTTGGACGCAAAGCACTTTTAATATAGCTAATAATCAATGTAGCGCTAGATGGTCGGTTATCTGCCCATTGGCAATAATGTTGAAATGGAGTTTCATCACTTTCATTCGATTGGCTTTTTTCGATTGCTTGCTCGATCTTTTCAATACGGGAACTGGTTCTTGATTGAAAGGTTTTCCAGATACCTTCTTGTAACCATAAAAGAGCTAAAAGACATACTGCAAGAACTTTAGGTAGCAGCAAAACCATAACAACAACGGTTAGAGCGACACTAAAGAGTTTGATGATTAATGAAGCATGTTCATATTTCTCATGACTACTGTGCAGGGATTGCCATTCTTTGGCTAAACTTGGATTAAATTTCAATGTCATCGTTAGTTAAAATTAGGGCTCGGGTAAATTTGCTGTTATTATGCGCGCAATCACTTTCTCATGAAAGTAATTTCACTTTAAGTCTTGCTACAATTAGAGGTAACACCTTGCATTCTTCAACGGATTCTCAAAAAACTAACCTAGATTTTTCATCTTTAAAGTTACCTCAAGAGTTATTGAAAAACTTGATTTCATTAGGCTATGAAAAAATGACGCCAATTCAAGGGCAAAGCTTACCTCCTATGCTTGCCGGTAAAGATGTTATTGCTCAAGGCAAAACAGGCTCAGGTAAAACGGCTGCTTTTGGTTTAGCTATGCTGGAAAAATTGCAAGTTAAGCGATTTCGGATTCAGTCTCTGGTACTTTGTCCTACTCGAGAGCTTGCGGACCAAGTGGCGAAAGAGATTCGAAAACTTGCACGTACAATTCACAATATTAAAGTACTCACTCTTTGTGGCGGTACACCTTTTGGCCCTCAAATTGGTTCATTAGAGCATGGTGCTCATATTATTGTTGGTACCCCTGGGCGAATCGAAGAACATGTTATTAAAGGGACATTAAAACTTGATGATTTGAATTTACTTGTGCTTGATGAAGCTGATCGTATGTTAGAGATGGGCTTTGAAGCAGCACTTGATAATATTATTGAGCGTACGCCGGTTGAACGTCAAACATTATTATTTAGTGCTACCTTCCCAAAACAAATTAAAGTGATCAGCGAAAGCATTATGACAGATCCTGTTTTGGTTAAAGTGAGTGCTAATGAAGATAAAAGCAGTATTAATCAACACTTTTACCATGTCGATGATAATGATGAAAGGTTCGAGGCCACGCGATTACTTTTGATGGCAAACCCAGTAGAGTCGACTGTCATTTTTTGTAATACCAAAAAAGAAGTTCAGGCTGTTTGTCAGGGATTACATAACGATGGCTTTAGTGTACTGGCATTACATGGTGATTTAGAGCAACGTGATAGAGATCAAACCTTACTTCGCTTTGCCAATAAAAGTGTGTCTATTTTAGTTGCGACAGATGTTGCAGCGCGAGGCTTAGATATTGACTCGCTTGATGTAGTGATAAATTATCATATTGCTCATGATAGTGAAGTACATATTCATCGAATTGGTCGTACTGGCCGTGCAGGTAGCTCAGGTAAAGCGTTATCTATCTTTAGTGATAAAGAAAGTTACAAAGTAGGTTTACTTGAAGATGAGCTTGAACAAACGATTAAAGCCGAGTTATTGCCTAATAGCGAACTACTTTCTCAACCAAGATTACAAGCAAAAATGGCCACAATTCAAATAGATGGCGGTAAAAAACAAAAAGTTCGTCCTGGAGATATATTAGGCGCTCTTACTGCTAAAGGTCTTGGTGATATTAACGGTGCTGATGTAGGTAAAATTAATGTGTTAGATATTAAGGCTTACGTAGCGGTTAATAAAAAAGTACTAAAACTGGCATTAAAAAAATTGAGCCATGGAAAAATGAAAGGAAGAAGTTTTAAAGTACGCCATTTAGCTGTTTAAGCAATAATCTTTAGATTGTTAAAACAATATCAACAGCTAATTAAACAACTGTGCTTTGTGAGGATAAAGCACAGTTGCTAGCAGATATAGCGTTAACTGAGTTATCGATTCAACTTAACCTATCTCAGAAAAACAAAACAACTCTAGCACCCTCCAGCAAGTCTAAGCTTTATCAAAGCCCACAGTTAGCGTTTGAATTTAAACGATGTCAATCTCGTTTAGCTAAAATGCAATATAGCTAACTAGTATACTCAAAATTACCGTTAGATATTAAAATAACAATAATTTAGTTAATTTAACCAAAAAGTGACTTTTATATTTATTTTAAAAACAAGTGGTTGTTGTATGTAGCTGAAAAATATAGAAAATAAAGTTGGCACTGCTCTTGTAATATTATTCATAACAACATAAGAAACCACTGATTTCAATAAAAATCACTAAAGGGAAGAACAATGACAACTCAACAAAATACTCAAGCATTTAAAAAAACATTTCTAGCGACTTCATTAATTGCCTTATTAGCATCAACCAATGCCTCTGCTCATGATAATAGCTGTAATGTTGAGTTAGAAGCGGGTGTAACCATAAACGAAGCAAGCATTGAGTTTTTTAATGAAAAAAATAAAAACACACTGTATAAAATTAATCATGATGAAGTCCTTATTGTTGACGGCAAATCAATCGATTTAAACAAGCAGCAACAAGCTTTAGTGAGTCAATATTCAAAAAGTATTAAAGCTATGGTACCAGAAGTAAGAAGTGTTGCTATTGAAGGCGTTGACCTAGCACTTGAAGGGGTTAATCTTGCTTTTAATGAGCTCTTAGGTGAAGGTAATAGTGTCGGAGAAGATCTAACCTATGAATTATCAAATATCCGTAATGAAGTAACAGAGCGTTTTACCTTAGAGCACGGTTTTACTATTGGTGAAGATGGTTTAGAAAATGATGAGTTACTGGGTAAAGAGTTTGAACAGCGTATAGAGTCAGCGGTTGAAAAAGCAGTAATGAGTTCAATTGGCAGCATCATGGTCGCTGTAGGACAAGAAATGATGTTCTCTGGCGGAGACAGTGATACTTTTGAAACACGTATGGAAAACTTTGGAGAAAACATTGAACATGAAATGGAATCAAGAGCTAAACAGATAGAAGAAAAAGCACAGAAGCTTTGTTTAGCTGCGGTTGAAATAGATCAACTTGAGGAAGAGTTGAAGTCTAACATCGACTCACTTAGTGATATTGATGTAATTTCAGCAAGCTATGACGGTCATGGTAAAAAACATGATGACAGAAGTGCAATGTAATCACTGTCTATTTAGATAAAAATTTCGGTAAAAATGCTATCACATATAAATATAAGGAAAGGCTCGACAATGTTATCATTGTTGGGCCTTTTTAGTTCATTAGCAAATTTCATTACATGCACGCTGTTCATCAACTCCACCTTTTTCGTAAAAGTTTAAGTACCACAACCTATAAAGCACGAGGGCAACGAGTAATTCGCTGTCCTTTATGCCAATTGGCAAAACAATTTTGTATCTGTGATATGGCTCCAACTAAAGGGCAGGTAAACACTAATGCTGGATTTTTGTTATTGATGTACGATACTGAAGTCCTTAAGCCTAGCAACACAGGGAAATTAATTGCCGACTTAATTCCTGATACTTTTGCCTTTTTATGGTCGCGGACGACAAGAAATGATGAATTACAAGCAGTACTTGATGATGAAAAGTGGCAACCCTTTGTAGTATTCCCACAGGAGTATGTACAAGATGGACGTCAAGTAGAAAGCCAAGCGGTTAATTGTCAAACGGGCAAGAGACCATTATTTATCATGTTGGACGGTAGTTGGCGAGAAGCGAAAAAAATGTTTCGTAAAAGCCCATACCTAGATAAGTTTCCTGTAGTGTCATTTGATCCTAAGGTACTTATTGAAACTAATCTAGATACCGAACAAGCAGGAGCTTCTTTTGAACAGACGCCAGTTGGTGATAATTCTCGCTATACAGTAAGAAAAACTGAATTAGCGCATCAATTTTCCACTGCGGAAGTGGCAGCAAGAGTTTTAGCTATGTCAGGTGAGCATAATAATGCACATTTGCTAGATTTATGGTTTGATGTCTTTAATTTTCAATATCAGAAAAGTGTCTGTCAGCGTACTAAAGGCAACCCTGATGCCATTGAGAATTACCAAAGCTTTATAAAAAGCATTAGTGTTTTATAAAGAAGCAAGCCGCTAAGTATATAAGAAAAGCCTGCTTGTAACTAAAAACTATAATGTTAACGTTACAAGCAGTCAGTAGTACTACTTCATGCTAATTGTAGTGTGAATATTTGTTCCATCTTGATGATCAGGTTCAAACCAACGTGCCGTAACCGACTTAGTATAGGTCCAAAAACTTACCACTTGTTTACCATTAGGACCTAAATCGCCAAGTTTAGAGCCACGTGAGCCAGTAAAACTAAAATATGCGACTGGTACTGGAATAGGGACATTTATACCCACCTGACCGACATCGATTTCATTTTCAAATTTACGTGCGTTCCAACCTGAAGAAGTGAAAATAGAAGTGCCGTTGCCATTTGGATTAGCATTGATAATCTCAATCGCTTCTTCTAAGGTTTCAGCTTCAAGTACGCATAATGCAGGACCAAATATTTCTTGAGTGTAAATATCCATGTCAGTAGTCACATTAGTAAATAATGTTGGACCGACAAAATTACCGTTTGGATAACCTTCAACTTGACAGTCTCTACCATCAACTAACATCGTCGCTCCTTGCTCAACCCCTGAGTCTAATAAGCTTAATATGCGCGCTTTTGCTTGTGGGGATACCACAGGGCCTAAATCTGCATCAAGCTGTGTGCCTGGTCCAACTTTCATTTGTTTTGCCCGTTCAACTATTTCAGGTAACCATGAGCGAGATTCTCCTACTAAAATAGTAACCGGATTTGCCATACAACGTTGACCAGCGGCGCCAAATGCAGAGCCTAATAAGTCGTTAATAGCTCTATCTTTATTTGCATCAGGCATGATGACCATATGATTTTTAGCGCCCATCATAGCTTGAGCACGTTTACCATGCTTACTCGCGTGGTTATATACATGGGTACCTACACCTGTTGAGCCAATAAAAGATACTGCTTTTACAGCCTCACTCTCGATTAACTGGTTAACAACATCAGGTCCACCATGGACAACATTTAATACTCCTGGTGGAATACCGGCTTTAAGAGCTAACTCAACCAATAATATTGTGGATGAAGGATCTTGCTCTGAAGGTTTTAATACAAAGGTGTTACCACAAGCGATAGCAGGTGGAAACATGAAAGAAGGTAGCATTAATGGAAAGTTAAAAGCGGTAATTCCAACACCAACACCCAAAGGTTTATTTAAGGTATATGTATCTACCCCGGTTGCCGCATTATTGGCCATATCACCTAATTGCAAGCGCGTAATAGAACAAGCGTTTTCAATAGCTTCTAGCGAGCGACCTACTTCACCAGTGGCATCAGGTAATGTTTTACCGTGTTCTAGAGTGACTAATTCAGCAAGCTCTTGTGTATGCTCTCGAACAAGCTGTTGAAACGTTAACATGATGCGCATGCGATTAGTGAGAGATACCTTTGACCAAGTTTTAAAAGCTTCAGCGGCATTGTTCACTGCAGCTGCTACTTCTTCTTTTGTTGCCATGGGTACACGAGCAACAACCTCTTGAGTGGCAGGGTTTAATACATCTAACCAGGTATCTGTGTTTGAACGAACTTTTTCACCATTGATGATCAGCGGAATTTCTTTAATAGTCATAGCGAGCCTTTAGAACAATAAATTTTGAATACTTGTTACTAAAATAGGAGGTTATTGCCTAGAGAACAATACGCAAAAATGCAATATTTATTGCGTTTTTGCAAGTTGGGTTTGGTGTTGTTACAATATTCGGATGAACTGGGATGATATAAAAGTATTTTTAGAAGTGGCGCGTAGCATACGTTTGTCAATTGCAGCAAAACGTTTGTCTATAGATGCCTCTACGTTATCAAGACGACTTCATAAGCTTGAAGAGAGCTTAGCAACAAAGTTATTTGAACGTACCACTGAAGGACATATGTTAACCTCAGATGGTCAAAAACTACTGCAATACGCTAGACGAATGGAGTTAGATGCTGCTCAAGCTTTTAATGATATTCATGAACAACAAAGTATTAATAGTGGCAAAGTGAGAATAGGAGTTACTGAAGCCTTTGGTAGCTTTTTTATTGCTCCTCATCTCTCTCAACTTAAACAATTGTACCCTAATATCCATATTGAGTTAGTTCACTTTTCTCGCGATGTAAAAATAAGTCGCAATGAAGCCGATATAGCAATAGCTGTTGAAAAACCTAAAAATACCTCAACCATCATTAGCAAACTTTGTGATTACCAACTGCGACTTTATGGTCATCAGCAATATTTACAGTCACTTAATGACAACGTTAGCTATGATAAATTAGCCCAGTACCAATGGGTGAGTTATGTCGATAACCTTCTATTTACTGAGCAACTTTCTTATCTCAAAGAGCTTAATAAAGATATTTCACCAAGTTTTCAAAGTACAAGTATAACTAGCCAGTACACTGCGATAAAAAGTGGCTTAGGTATTGGTATTTTACCTTGCTTTTTAGCTGAGCAAGATGCTAGCTTAGAGGGGTTATGTGTTAATGAAGTAAAATTAGTACGTAGTTTTTATTTAGTCGCTCATCCTGAGTCTAAACGACTTTCACAAGTGAATACTGTATGGCAATATTTAAAACAGTTAACGCAACAAAATGCACAGTTATTAATGCCATCAGGCTAAAACAACTAGGCTTAGCTTTTTGAACAACAATGTATAGGTGATCATGAATAATTCAAACTCAACACAGCAATCAGAACAAACAGTGCAGTCTTCAGCGCCTTGGTCTTTGATTGTTATCATAGTGATAATCATTATTGGTGTCGGTGTCGCTTGGCAGTTTACTGGTACTAAAGAAGCACCAGAAGAGATGAAAAAACCGGTAGCCATTGTTGAGCCTGTTGTTGAAGAAGTGGAAGAAGTTATTGAACCTGAAATTGAAGAGCCAGTTGTTGTTGTGGTTGTTGAAGAAGAAGTTGAAGTTGCTAAACCAGCCTTACCATCTCTCGATGAAAGTGATGATTGGTTGAAAGTTAAATTACCAGAGGTGACATGGCGAAAAGAATTGCTTAAATTGGTGATTGATGAAGATATGATCAGGCGTTTTGTTGTCTTTACTGATAACTTTGCTCAAGGCACTGTTGCTTATGAGCATAGCCCGTTTATTTTACCTAAGGAAAAGTTTTCTCCTGATCAAGCTAGCGTAAACCTAGAAAACAATAAGGAAACTTGGCAATGGAGCGAAAGTTCAACAAGACGTTTTAGCCTTTATGTTGATTTAATGCGCTCAATAGACAGTGAAAGTCTAGTACAGTGGTACTTTGAAGTTAAGCCCTTAATTGATGAGGCATATAGTGAATTAGGTTATGGTGATAGTGATTTTACCGTGACCTTACAAGATGCTATAACTCGGGTATTAGATATGGAGTTACCAGAGAAAAATGCTATGGAGTTAACTAGACCAAGCGTTATGTATCATTTTTCCAGTGATGAATTAGAGTCTTTACCAGAGAGTGATAAACTACTTTTACGTTTAGGCAAAGATAACTTATTAGTGATGAAATCTATTTTATTAGAATTACATGAAAAATTAGCGCAACAAGAAAATGGTGTTAATTAGTCGTAATGAAAAAAGCAGATTTACCTTATATACCTGAATGTATCCCAACGACTAATAGAGCATTTGCCAGTAAAGTAGGCTTAATTATACTTAATACCTTTGGTTGGCGAGTTACGGGGGAGTTTCCTCAAGAGCCTAAATTTGTCGCTGCGGTTGCCCCTCATACTTCTAATTGGGACTTTATCATCGCGGTTTCAGCCATGTTAGCGCTTAATTTACGTGTTCGATTTATGGGTAAAAAAGCAATTTTTGTTTGGCCTTTTAAATCATTATTGCAAAACTTGGGAGGTATAGCGATTGATCGTAATACTAAGCATGGCGTGGTAGGGCAGATGGTTGAGCAATTTGAGAACAACGATCAATTAATTCTAGGAATAGCGCCAGAAGGTACCCGTAGTAAAACTAAAGAATGGAAAAGTGGTTTTTTACATATTGCCCATCAAGCGAATGTACCCGTTGTGCCAGTCAGTTTAGATTTTGCCCACAAAGAATTAAAATTTCATCCATCTATTAACGTTGGTGAAGATATAGAGCTTGAGTTATCTTCTATCAAAGAGAAATTTGCCGGAGTCTGTGCAAAAAATCCACAAGCAGTTTAATGGCAGTGGAAAAAAACTAACTAGTACTTGCATCTAGCTACGCCATTAGCGATAATTCGCGCCGTTATTGAACTTTGCAAGAAAGATATACTTCTCTCAATCATTGATTCAACATTATGGTGACCCTTTTGGTCCCCTCGCAATGATACTCTGTGAACTCGGCCAGGTCCGGAAGGAAGCAACCGCAGCAGACGACTCATGTGCCGAGGTGTGGCTATTAGGGTTGCCACCCAATCTTCTTATATCTAAGCATATTTTCAGTTTATTTACTCCACTAAACAATTGCTACGCGTATTAATCTTTCGACCTGCTTACTTACATCTTTACCATAAAGCTATACTCTGGATTACCTAAATATAATTTTTAGCCCCAAAAAGAAATATAGCAACAACCGAACAATTAAAATCCTTATCTACGTTGCTGTTTGCTGTGTGAGGTTAATAGCGATCTTTTATAGCTATTCAAATATTTTCTTCTGCGTGCTGACTTTTAATCTCTAATATCTGTGGCAATACGCTTTTAAAAACAGCAACAATTTTAGGGTCAAAGTGGGTGCCAGCATCTGCTTCAATTACATTGACAGCTTTTTCAACTGGCCAAGCTTCTTTATAAGGTCGGCTAGTGGTTAAGGCATCAAAAACATCCGCTACCATCACTATGCGAGCGTGTATTGAAATTTCTTCACCTTTTAAACCATTTGGATAGCCGCTACCATCCCATTTTTCATGGTGTGTCAGGGCAATGTCTCGCGCCATGTTTAATAAAAATGAATTTTTCTCGGGTTCACCTAAAATCTCTGCGCCGATAATTGGATGTTGGCGCATGATGTTCCACTCATCTTCATCTAACTTACCCGGTTTTAATAGTACTTTGTCAGGGATGCCTATCTTACCTATATCGTGCATTGGCGCAGCATTAAGTAATATGTCGGCTTCTGCTTCAGACATTCCACAAGCTAGAGCAATAACCTTTGAATATTTACTCATTCTGATAACATGTAAACCTGTTTCATTATCCTTGAACTCAGCTGCACGACCTAAACGATGGATGATTTTTAATCGAGTTTGGTTAATGACCTCTGTACGGTCATGCACTAAGTTATCTAGCAGTCTTTTTTCATTATATAATGCTAGGTGAGTACGCACTCTTGCCAGCACAATAGCAGGACTGATGGGCTTGGTAATATAGTCAACAGCACCAATTTCAAAACCTTTACTTTCATCTGACACTTCTCCTTTTGCCGTCACGAAAATTACCGGTATATTCGCAGTGCTAATATTCTCTTTGAGTATGCTGCACACTTGATAGCCATCCATACCAGGCATCATAATATCGAGTAAAATGAGATCGGGAGGGGAGGCTTGAGCTATGGTAAGTGCTTTGTCACCATTAATAGCTACTTTTATTTTATAATCTTCTTTTAATACTCCCCTTAAAACTTCTATGTTTGTTGGGGTGTCATCGACAATTAAAATGACGGGTTTATTTATCTCTTCCATGACTATGCCTTGATTTACCTTCTAACGGTAAAAACTCTAGAAAACTGTTTAAAAATCGTGCTAACCTAATCACGAGTATACTCACGGATTTAACCGGTTGTAAATAAAAAAGGATATTTATTATTTTAGCTCTCGTCATTTATCAAATCAGATTTATCTTAACTATTTTCCTAGTGATTTCATTAATCACTTCTAGCTTTGTTTATTCACAAGAAAGCGTTATTACAAAAAAAAATGTAATTGATTTTACTAACGAAGAGCTAGCTTGGTTGGCTGATAACCCAGCCGTTGAGTTGGGGGTAATTGAATGGCCACCTCTCGATTATTTCTCTAGTGATGGCAAACATCTAGGTATTTCTAGCGACTATTTAGCACTCATATCAGCACGTACAGGGTTAAAATTTAACGTACAAAAAAGGGAATGGTCAGTATTAAATGGCGACTTTCAGCAGGACGAAATTGCTATGTATAGCGGTTTGTACGCTACTGAAGAGCGATTAAAGTTAATGTCTTTTTCTCCATCATATTTTTATGTTTATAATTACTTCTTTATTAGTAATAAGGTGCCTGCTCACCAACTAGCAGATCTCGATGGACTAACCGCGGCAATCCCAATTGGCTATAGTCAAAATGATTATTTACAACACCACTTTCCAAACATTAGTGTTTTGCCTGTTAATACCTTAGATGAGGCGATTGAGGCAGTGATTGCCGGTGAGGCAGAAATCTTATTTGACGCTTATTCATTAGCTAATTTTACTTTGTTGAATAAAGGGATAGGAACAATTTTACCTTTTGAATCAGAACAAGGTTTAGGGGGGAATTCAGTTCACTTTGCGATACAAAAAAACTCACCGCGTTTAAAATCCATCATTGAGAAAGCCCTTAATTCTGTTACGTCACAAGAAAAACAAACTATATACTCTCGTTGGGTAGATAAACTTCCTCAATCAAAAGACGTTAGCGCGGCACAGGGTGCAGAACAACCGACAAGTTTATTGACATCGAGTGAAAAAAAATGGCTAAAGGAACAAGGCACAATCCGCTTTAGTGGCGATCCTGATTGGCTACCTTATGAGGCCTTTGATGAACAAGGGCAATATATTGGCATGGTGTCTGATTTTATTAAGCTTATTGAAGAAAAGCTATCCATCAAGCTAGATATTGTCGTGACAAAATCTTGGGGTGAAACTATTGAGAAAATTCAACATAAGGATATTGATGTCATTTCTGAAACAAGTGACTCAAGCTTAAACAACACACTCACTTTTACTAAGCCTTATTTATCAAGCCCCGTTGTTATTATCACCAATGATGAAATGACGTTTGTAGAAGACTTAGCACAAATAGCAGATCAAAAAATAGCGGTGATAAATAATTATGGCTATGTTGAAAGCTTATTTAAAGCCTATCCTGACATTGAATTTAAACGTGTCGCCAATATTAAAGAAGGTTTAGTGGCTGTCTCTACCGGAAAGATAGATGTATTAATAGCGACGTTAGCACAAGCAAGTTATCACATAGCGGCAATGGGGATAAACAATGTTCAAATCTCGGGTCAAACTGGGCTAGACACACAATTAGCTTTTGGGGTGAGAGAAGAGTTAGCGCCATTAGTGCCAATTATCAATAAAGCATTAGCTGCCATTCATCCATCAGAAAAAAAACACATAATGGCTAAGTGGGGAAGGAATCAATTTGTTGCTCGCAGTGATTATACTCTTATCGCAAAAGTATCTATCGGCTTATTGTTTATTATTGCTTTAGTTATTTTTTGGAACCGAAGAATGGCAAAAGAAATTTCGTTAAGAAAATTAGCGGAACAGAAGAATGAGACCACGCAAAAAAGACTGTCAGAGCAACTCAAGTTTCAGCAGTTGTTAATGGATACAGTGCCAATGCCACTGTTTTATAAAGATGAGCAAACTCGATTCCAAGGTTTTAATAAAGCTTATGAGCAGACTTTTGGTATCGATTCAAAGTCATTGATTGGCTTAAAGGTCACTGATTTAGAATATTTACCGGAAGAAGATCGTCGCTTATACCAAGCTGAAGATAATGATGTTATAGCCAATCAAAAAACTATCAAGAAAGAAATTAAAATCCCCTTTGCCGATGGCAAAGAACATGACACCTTGTATTGGGTAACCGGTTTTAATGACAGCGAAAATAACCCCGCGGGTTTAGTGGGGAATTTTATTGATATTACCAATGAAAAAGAAAATGCCAGACAACTAGAGGTGGCGGTAAAAGCGGCAGATGAAGCTAACCAAGCTAAGGCGGATTTTTTAGCGAACATGTCGCATGAAATAAGAACGCCAATGAATGCGATTATTGGCTTATCAGAGCTTGCCTTACAAACGAGTTTAGATAAAAAGCAGAAAAATTATATTGAAAAAGTTCACAATTCGGCGCTGTCTTTACTTGGGATAATCAATGACATTTTAGATTTCTCAAAAATTGAAGCGGGGAAAATGGATATTGAACAGACCTCATTTCAATTAGGCAGTGTTTTAGATAATTTAGTCAATTTATTGAGCCTAAAAGCTGAGCAAAAAAGTCTCGAGTTTCTCTTTGATATTTCACCAGAAGTACCTACAAACCTTATTGGCGACCCGTTAAGGCTAGGGCAAGTGCTGATAAATTTAGGTAACAATGCGCTAAAATTTACTGAAGAAGGAGAGATTATTGTTATTGCCAGTGTTGAATCAAAAACATCAGATAAAGTAATCATTCGCTTTAGTGTACAAGACTCTGGAATTGGCATGTCACCTGAGCAACAACAAAAGCTGTTTAAATCTTTTTCACAAGCGGATAGCTCTACAAGTCGAAAATACGGTGGTACGGGGTTAGGTTTAACGATATCTAAAAACTTAACAGAGATGATGGGCGGGGAGATTTCTGTCAATTCAACGTTGGGTGAGGGGAGTAGCTTTGAATTTACGGCTGAGTTTGGTTTGCAAACACAAGCCGAGTCACAGCCACTTATCAAAAAAGAGCTACCAAGTGATTTAAAAATCTTGGTGGTTGACGATAATGTATGTGCCCGTGACATTCTTGCTGAAATGGTAAAAAGCCTTCGTTTATCATGTGAGGTTGCAATAAATGGTAAGGAAGCACTCGATAAGGTCATTGATGCACATAAGTTAGAATCACCGTTTGATATCGTCTTAATGGACTGGAAGATGCCTGTTATGGATGGTATTGACAGTGCTGAACAAATTAAAAACACCTTACAAAATGAGGCGCCGAAGATAATCTTAATAACAGGGTTTGGGCGTGAGCAGGTGTTATCTTCACAAAAAGAAGACTTGTTTGAGTGTATATTAACTAAACCCGTCACCTCATCAACATTACTTGACTCTATCTATCAAGCTCAAGGTTTAGCTGTTATCCACTCAAGAGTTGAGAATGAAAACCGTTCATTTATATTGGCTCAAAATAAAATCAAAGGGGCGAACATACTCTTGGTAGAAGATAATGAAATTAACCAAGAATTAGCAGTAGAGTTACTTGAAACTAATGGCATGCAAGTTACCGTTGCTGAAAATGGTCAAGTTGCCCTAGATATATTAAGTGAACATAGTTTTGATGGCATACTTATGGATTGTCAAATGCCTGTTATGGACGGGTATGAAGCCACTGAGATCATTAGAAGCCAATCTAAGTTTCAACAATTACCGATACTTGCCATGACCGCGAATGCCATGGCTGGAGATAAAGAGAAAGTACTTAAAGCGGGTATGAACGATCATATTGCCAAACCGATTAATGTTAAAGTTATGATAGAGACTATGGCTAAATGGATTTGCGTAGCAGATGGGCAAAACATGCCTTTAATTTCGGATAATAGTGCGAGTATTGAAGCAAAACGTGATTTTGCTGGTCTTATTGGTATTGATACTCAAAAAGGCCTGAGTATCACACAAGGCAATGAGAAGTTATTTATTAGACTGCTTGAAAAATTTTATCATAGTCAACAAAACTTCATTTCTCAGTTTAAGCAAAGTTTACTTGATGATGATGAATCCGCCCCTGAAAGGGCTGCTCATACTTTGAAAGGTGTTTCTGGAACGATAGGGGCTGTAGATGTTGAAAAAGCTGCTGGTGATTTAGAGAACGCTTGCCAGAGCGCTACTGATAAGCAGAGTATTACTGAATTAATATCAGCACTAGATAGACAATTAACGCCAGTATTACAGGGATTAGAAAGCTTTGTTAACGCTAAAGAAAACCTTGTGACTGAAGATAATACTGTAGACGTTCAACTGCCAGATGTTGAAAAGTTACAACGTTTACGTGCAATGGTGGTAGATAACGATGCTGATGCAGCTGATATCATTACCGATTTAGTTGAATTAAGTTATCCAAAAGATTATTCAAGCTTATTAACAAAAGTTGATGTATTAATTTCTGAATATGATTTTGACAATGCTCTAACGGCGTTAGATTCATTGCTTGAATTATCGGAGAGTACCACCTAAATAGGGAATTTAGTGTCTTCATGGATTTATTTGAGCAGAAAAATTGATATCATATGAATATGAACATTGTGTGATGAAATTGTGTGATGAAATTTACTATTGGCTTTAGAAATGTAAAAGATGAAGATCTGAAGTTCTTGCTACGACTTAGAAAACAATCGATGACTAGGCATTTATCTGCGGCTAAAATAAATCTGACCGACAAACAGCATCTTGAACGAATTAAAGAGCATTATTATGACTCTCATATTATTTTGCGTGATAGAAAACCTATTGGTTTGGTAAAGTTTGCTGTGGTATCACATAAAGGTACATCGAAGAGCTTACATATCAAACAATTGCAAATTCTGCCTGAATATCAAAGACAAGGAATTGGCAGTAAAGTGCTATCTGTAATTAAAAAGAAAGCGTTACAGTTACAATTACCTATAACGCTTAATGTGTTACTCAAAAACCCTGCAAGAGGGCTTTACTTGCGTCATGGCTTTCAAATTGAGGGCAAGAATAAAATCGAATTTAAAATGCGTTGCCCTTTAGAAGTGATTGCCGCGTAACATCACATAGCCAAAGACTTAATAGATAAGCCCACCCTTTTTAACTAAATTTGTATCAATACGTGTAGGAGTCACTTTACCGGCAACTAATGGCTGCGTTGCAATGGCTAAAGCATTAATGACTTTATGTAAAGAAGGTAGATTTAGTGAGGCTAAATCATCAGTGACTTTATGATAATGCTCATCTTTATCTAATTGGGTGCTGCTAAAGCTATGTGCAGGAACACCAAGCCTTGCTAAGGTAGCATTGTCAGAACGGTAGAAAAGCTGCTGCTCAGGATAAGGGTCCTTATGTATTTTCATACCGCTATCAGATAACGCCGCATTTAACTGCTCACCCAAATCAGAGCGATCCATACCTGTCATCCACATAGTACCAGCACCAAATTTAGCCGGTTTTCCTATCATTTCTATGTTTATCATGGCGGTAATAGTATTAGGAACAAGCTGTTTGGAGAAGTAACGAGAGCCAAAACCACCAATTTCTTCAGCGCTAAAGGCTGCAAACATCAAACTTCTATTTGGTTTCCCTTGCTCAGCATAGTATTGAGCTAAGTTTATCACTGCTGTGGTGCCTGAAGCATTATCGTCTGCGCCATTAAATATTGCATCAGTGCCGTCATCATTACTCATAGCTCCAAGATGATCATAGTGAGCACTATAAAGTACTATTTCATCAGCTTTTTCTGCGCCAGGTAACATAGCCACAACATTGGTTAATTCAACATTACTAATGGTATTACTCGCATTAATAGATAAGCTATCAAGCTGCTCAGCTGTTGTGGTAGTCAAAGCAATAACTATTGTACCGCCCGTATGGGAATTGGTTTCATTAGCAAGTTTTGTTAAGCCTTGCGCGAAGTAATACTGGTACCGAGAGAATATGCCCTGATGTGATGGATGTAAAAGCACAAGGTGTTGTCCTCCCTGAGTATTCAATTGACCTAATATAGCTCGAAAATTATCCTGCTCATTAACTGTCGTGATCTTAGTTTTAAAGTTATCTTTATTGTCGTTGGAAAAATCCCATGTGACGTTTTCCTCAGTACTGGCTACGGCTAATTGGCTAACAGGTATTTTTTGATCATTAATGTTTACTTCAAGCTTATTAGGTAAAAAACGAGTCACCTTATATTTTTGGTAATAACTGTCATTTCCTGTCATAGGCATTAAACCGATTTCTTTAAATCGTTTGGCGATATATTTGGCTGCCTGTTGAATGTCAGGCGAAAAATTTCCGCGACCGTTTAATTTATCACTAGCTAAATAACTAATATCTTTAGTTACCTGCTTTAAAGATATTGTCGGCGTATCGGTATGAGCAGCACTAGCCATACTAAAACAGGCTGTAAGAAAAAGTGTGAT
This sequence comes from Colwellia sp. KS18-150, assembly GCF_057551365.1. Taxonomy (NCBI): domain Bacteria; kingdom Pseudomonadati; phylum Pseudomonadota; class Gammaproteobacteria; order Alteromonadales; family Colwelliaceae; genus Colwellia; species Colwellia sp. KS18-150. The sequence goes on from NZ_BAAJMC010000007.1 coordinate 82,388, forward strand.
CAGTTGCTTATTTTTATTAGTAAACATATTTTTCCTTGTTGTTTAAAGAGAGGGTTTTAATTTTTTTGTTTCTATTAATAAGGATTGGTCATCAAAACTTAACCATGATTGACCGTCTTGAATACTGCATTGAAACTCCATATTTCTGTTAAGCAACTTTACTAGAGCGTCAGTTGTATCAGTATCGAATTGTTCTATCACTAGTTTCTCATATTTACTCAAAGTAGATTGAGATTGTGACCACCAAGTATCAACACTGCTGCCGTAACAATACAACTTTACTTGTTCAGCCTTATTACTGGCTTTTTTGAGTCGTTTTTCATCCAATTGTCCAAGCTCAATCCATAAAGCAATTTCGTCACTATAATTGATTTGCCAGATTGCCGCTTCATCTTCGTCACTTACTCCTTTACCAAACTGTAAATCTTGATGAGCATTTAACACAAAGGCAATTATTCGCACCATCAGGCGCTGCTCTGTCTCAGAAGGGTGTCGTGCTATGGTTAGTTGTAAAGTGTCGTAGTAATTACGATCCATGTCAGCTAGTTCAATGTTTGCTTTATAAATAGTTGCTTTAAGAGCCATTAAGAAAATGTCGTGTTGATAAAAGTTAATGATGCTTGATGATATCAGTAAGCTGTGGGGTAAGTACTGTATTTTTACAATGAATAGCTAGGATAATAAGTATTAATGAAGTAAATAATGAAACTAGTGATATGCTGATAGCAATTAAATGCATATACTATTCTGTGAGATTATGATGACGATTCAATCTTTTATACCACCGCAAAGAACCTTGATGGGACCGGGACCTTCTGATGTTAGTCCTCGAGTGTTATCTGCCTTAGCTAGACCAACGGTTGGGCACCTAGATCCAACCTTCATCGGTATGATGGATGAAGTGAAATCATTATTACAATATGCATTTCAAACAACAAATACTTACACCATGGCTATTTCAGCACCTGGCTCAGCGGGGATGGAAGCTTGCTTTGTAAACCTGATAAGTCCTCAAGATACTGTCGTTGTATGCCGAAATGGCGTATTTGGTGCCCGGATGATTGAAAACGTGCAGCGTATCGGCGCGAAAGTTGTGGTGGTTGATGGTACGTGGGGAAGAGCCGTTGACCCACAGGCGTTAGAAGATACTTTACAGAAAACGCCACAGGCTAAGTTTGTTGCTTTTGTGCATGCTGAGACTTCAACGGGGGCTTTATCAGATGCTAAAACCTTATGTGAGATTGCCCGTAAGCATGATTGTTTAACAATTGTTGATGCGGTTACCTCTCTTGGCGGCGTTGAGTTAAAGGTTGATGACTGGGGCATAGATGCGGTTTATTCTGGTAGTCAAAAATGCTTGTCTTGTGTACCTGGACTTTCTCCGGTGAGTTTTAGCGAGCAAGCTGCACAAGTGATTAAAAATAGAGACACTAGTGTGCAAAGTTGGTTTTTAGATCAATCTCTAGTAATGGAATATTGGTCAGGTCAAGGTAAACGTAGTTATCACCATACGGCGCCAGTTAATTCATTGTATGCCTTACATGAATCACTCGTTATTCTACAAAATGAAGGTTTAGAACAAAGTTGGGCTCGCCATCGTGAGCAGCATAATAATCTTGCGGCAGGTTTTGCAGATTTAGGCTTAGAGTTTATCGTGCCAAAGCAAGAGCGTTTACCGCAACTTAATGCCGTTTACATTCCTAAAGGTATTGATGATGCTCAAGTACGCCAAACTTTGCTAGCTGATTACAATTTAGAAATAGGCGCGGGGTTAGGTCAGTTTGCCGGCTCGGCATGGCGTATTGGTTTGATGGGCTATGCAGCACGTAATGAGAATGTAGCCTTATGCTTAGCAGCTTTAAAATCGGCGTTAACGAAATAAATTAACTTAACGCCTGAGTATTTATTGGTGATGTTACCAAGTACCGGTATTTTCCATGCTAAGCCATGGTTCTTGTGGGGCTAGGGCATCGCCTTTTTGTAATAATTCAATAGAAACATTATCTGGGGATTTTACAAACGCCATATAGCCACAACGTGGAGGGCGATTAATAATTACTCCATTGTCCTGCAAGTGTTGACAAGTTTTATAAATATTATCTACTTCTAGTGCGATATGACCAAAATTACGACCGCTTTGATATAGTTCCTCGCTTCCCCAGTTATGTGTTAACTCTATTTCTGCCTCTCCTAATGCAGCAGCTAAAAATATCAGGGTAAACTTACCTTCTGGAACATCATGGCGCCTAACTTCAATTAAGCCTAACTTATTAATATAAAAATCTAGTGACTCTTCAACGTTGCTGACGCGTATCATGGTATGTAAAAACTTCATTGGTTTTCCTTTAGTCATCATCTATTTTGAGGTTTTAATGGTTGGTAGTTTACTGGTTTTACTTGAGTTTGGCTTCTTAAATTGTGCGTTGAGCTGAAGTAATAGGTACTTTCTTTTTGGTTACACTCGAACCGCCGAGAATACTTTATTTCTACCTGAATATTTAGCTTCATAGAGTGCTTTGTCGGAGCGAGTATACATTTCATGAAATTCAGTGTCACCCTCATTAAAGGTTGCTACACCTAAACTTATTTTAGGCTCTATTGCACCAAGCCATTCGCCACTGACACTTTGAGAATCAATATGAGATCTAATTTTTTCCGCAATTAATTGAGCCGCTTTCAAGTCGGTATTCGGTAATAATATCGTAAACTCTTCACCTCCTACTCGAGCGAGTATATCTTCCTGTCTTAATAAACTTCGTGCTTGTAAGCTAACAAATTTGATTATGATGTCACCAACTGGGTGTCCGTATTTATCATTTATTCTTTTAAATAGATCGATATCTAGCATGATGATTGACAATGGTTTGTTATGTCGAGCAGATTCGGAGAATGTTCTTCGGGCTAAATCAAAGAAGAAACGGCGATTAAATAACCCTGTTAAATGATCTGTTGTCGCTTGTACTTCTAACTCTTCTTTTAATGAATTTATTTCAGAGATATCGGTTGATATTCCCATTATGCCAATCACTTCATGGTTTTGATTGAAAATGGGCTTTTTAACTGACAGGTATACTTTTTTCTCACCTGTTGATTTGAGTATGTTTACTTCTTTCTTTTTAATCGATTGGCCAAGATTAAGTACTTTATCGTCGTTTTCCGTAATATCAGTAGAGGTTTCTATATCAAATAATTCATCATCTCCTCTACCAATAATGGTATCAAAGCGATCTTTAAATAACGCTTCTGTTAGTTGGTTAGCATAAATGTATATTTTATTGATATCTTTAACAAAAACATAGGCACCAATATCATCTAAAACCAATCGACAAAGCTTTAAATCAGCTTCTAAGCTATCACCTTTAACAATGATCATAATAGACTCCATTCTCTTAATTATTCATTGAGTGTGCTGTCTATTTTATCGACAATCCTTATGTTAATACAGCTTATTTTCTGTTTTAATTATAGCGTTAACTTCAAGTACCTTATTGCGAGCCTTTATTTTAATGAAAACTCCTAGAACGCTACTTCAGGATGTTTTACTCAGGGTAAAATAGCTTGAGATTAACCTCGAAATCTTAAAGAAATATGAGCTGTTCTATTAGTAGAAGGTTTATACTAATTTCCCCTTCACATATATCTTAAAAGCACCTACAATGACCACGATTTTTATTCGAGTTATATATGCTTAAACCATTGTCAAAATTGCTAATTATGATAACACTTCTGGTTGCCTTTATAGGGCAAACAGTGACTTATCATTTTATGACGTCATATCACGAGAGCAAAGAGCTCCAGACAAGCATACAGCAGCAAGCTTTGATGAATGATAATAATAGCGCCAACTTATCAGAAAATAGTGATGATTGTTGTGAAGTTGAATGTTGTGAAGGCGAATGCATTTGCCCTGTAAATACATGCGCTTCTATTGCGTATTTAAATAACAGCCTTCCTCTGTCACAGTTAGCGGTTTTAGGTGAGTCTTTGCTGTCATTAGCAACAAAAAATACGCACTTTATCGCCACATCTCTTTATCGGCCGCCAATTTTTACCTCCTAGATTACTTACACTCATACCCTAGACAACACTAAAATTTATTCATTAATTGTGAAAGTTTCACAATTTTTAGCATTATTTGAGGTAAAAAATGCTTAATCAATATTCAAAAATAGCACTTGTGGTGCTGTTCGTTCCTTCAATATCTTACGCTAGTGAAGATGAACACCATGACGACCATCATGAGCATGGCGAAAGTAAAATTGAAAAAATCCAAGTAACCGCATCTCGACTTGGCCGAATTGTGACAGAGTCTGCAACTCGTACAGAGATAATTAACGGCGAAGAAATTCAAGAAAAAGCCTTAATGAGGCCAGGCAACATTTCTATGCTGGTTGCAGAAACTGGCGGAGTGCGTGTTCAAAATACTTCACCAGCTTTAGGCAGTGCCAATATTCGATTGCAAAGTATGTATGGTCGTTATACACAATTACTGAGTGATGGTTTACCGCTATACGGTGGTCAAACCGCATCGATTGGCTTATTACAAATACCTCCAACTGATCTTGCTAATGTTGAAATCATAAAAGGTTCGGCATCATCACTTTATGGTGGCTCAGCACTTGGTGGGGTAATTAACTTGATTTCTCGAACCCCATCAAATGAAGTTGAAGGGGAAGTGTTATTGAATGCGACATCGAAAAATGGGCAAGATATCACTACATATTTTTCCTCGCCGATAAATGACGCGACTAGCGCGTCGGTAACTGCTGGCTTACACAATCAAGAGCAACAAGATTTAGATAGTGATGGTTGGATTGATATGGCAGAGTATCAACGTGCAACCATTCGCCCGCGAGTTTATTGGGAAAGCGAAAGTGGTGCCAATCTATATCTAACTTTTGGCGCTATGATGGAAGAGCGACTAGGTGGTACAGTTGAAGGAGCAACTGTACCAGATGGTAACCCATTTGAACAAAGCCAAGATTCGCTAAGACTTGACAGTGGTTTGATTTTTGATCAACCACTAGGAGATGTGCTTAACCTTAATGTACGTGGCTCGGCTATGCGCCAAGAGCACGACCATGTAAATGGCTTGGTAGAAGAAAATGACATTCATGAAAGTTACTTACTTGAATCTAGTGTGTCGGGATATAGTGACACCACCGCTTGGCTTGTTGGTATTGCCTACCAATCAGATCGTTTTGACTCAAATGATTATTCCGAGTTTAACTACAATTACCAAGTGCCGGGATTATTCTCGCAAATTGATTATGACGCAAGTGATGATATTTCACTGTCACTTAGTGCCCGTGCTGATTGGCACAGTGAATATGGCACGCAAGTAAGTCCGCGAATTTCTATGTTATATAGCCCAGAAAATTGGACTGTACGTGGCTCTTATGGTCAGGGTTTTTTTGCTCCAACTCCCTTTATTGAAGACATTGAAGACGCCGGGTTATCACGTCTAACACCGCTTGAAAACCTTGAAGAAGAGCAGGCTACTACTGCAGCAATTGATATTAGTTATCTCGTTGACAGTGTTGAAACGAGCCTGACCTTGTTTGCATCTGATGTTGATAATGTTACCGAGCTTGAGGTGATCCCTTCATATGATATTAACTCCGATAAACAAGTACGCATTGTAAATGCCTCAGGTAAAAGCGAAATTCGTGGTGCTGAATTACTGCTTCGCTATCGTTGGCATGACATTAAATTAACGGGGAGTTATTTGTACACTGATGCCAGTAAACAAAGTCAGTCAGGCATTGGCCGAGAGCCTTTAACACTTACACCAAAGCACTCTGCAGGTGCGGTGATTATGTGGGAAGAGCATGGTAGTCATCTAGTTGGCTTTGAAGCCTACTACACAGGTACACAGCATCTAGAAGGTAACCCGTATCGTGACAAAAGTGATGCATATTGGCATTTAGGGTTACTTGGTCAAATTACTGTTGGCAGAGTGAGTTATTTTTTAAATGCAGAGAATTTACTTAATGTACGCCAAACCAAAGATGAGTCGTTATTGCTACCAGAACAAGCTCCAAGCGGCCGTTGGACTACGGATATCTGGTCACGTAATGATGGCTTTACTGTTAATGCAGGTATTCGTGTTCAATTTGGCCACTAAAGTTTTTGAAATTACAAAATAGGTATTTGGGAGGTAAGTTAAATTACCTCCTTATATGTTTTTTATCATGTTGTACGAGTGTTTTTACTCTGTTTTTTCCTTAAAATCACATAAATCTTCGATAATACATGAGCCGCATTTGGGCTTTCTTGCAGTACAGGTATAACGGCCATGAAGAATAAACCAATGATGTAAATTGAACATGAATTCTGTTTTATTTGGAGTATTCTTTATTATTGCTTGCTCAGTTTGTTCAACCGTTTTACCTTTTGCATAACCTGTGCGGTTTGCAAGTCGCTGGATATGAGTATCTACCGCAAGGAAGTATTTACCTCCATTATCTTTTAGCTGGCCAAAGGCGGTATTCAGAACAACATTGGCCGTTTTCCTACCAACACCAGGCAAGGCTTCTAGCGCCGCTCTATCTTCGGGGACTTCACCGCCGTGTAAATCAACCAACATTTGGCAGGTTTTCAGGGTGTTTTTGGCTTTAGTATTAAAAAGGCCTATGGTTTTGACATATGAGATCAACCCCTCTAAGCCTAGGTCTAAAATAGCTTGTGGGGTATTGGCGACAGGATAAAGCTTTGCTGTTGCTTTATTCACACCTACATCGGTAGCTTGAGCTGAAAGAAGAACAGCAATAAGTAGCTCAAACGGGGATGAAAAGTTTAATTCTGTTGTTGGGTTAGGGTTATCATCATGTAACCTAGTCAACATCTCTACACGTTTTTCTTTATTCATTATTATTGTTCACTATTTCTTAGGTAAAGCTTACCCATTCAGGACATATTTTAGCGACTATAACTTAAGTGTTATGAATCAAAGTTGACTCGAACTCTTTCTATGGTTTGCTCACTAACCTTAGGTTGACGTTGTTTTAAGTGATTATCAATCGCATTTTTCAGTGCGATAATAAAACCCATGGCGATGAAAGCTCCAGGCGGTAGGATAGCGAGTAAAAACTGACTATCTAATTGATAAACTTCAATACGCAAAACTGTAGCCCAATTACCAAATAATAAATTGGCGCCATCAAATAAGGTACCTTGCCCTAGGATTTCACGTATAGCGCCAAGTACAAAAAGCACTAAGGCAAAACCTAATCCCATCATTAAACCATCAAAGCTGGCTTGCTTTATCGGGTTCTTAGAAGCATATGCTTCAGCTCTACCAATTATGGCGCAATTGGTGACGATTAGGGGTAAAAATATCCCAAGTGATTGATAGATGCCGAAGGTATAGGCATTCATTAATAATTGCACGCAGGTTACGAAGGCGGCAATAATGAGTACAAAAATAGGAATTCGAATTTCTTTAGGTACCCATTGGCGAATAGCGGATACTGTCGCGTTAGAGCATATCAATACTAATAACGTCGCCAAACCTAAGCCAAGAGCATTAGTAACGGTTGCGGTAACAGCAAGTAATGGACAAAGCCCTAGTAATTGCACTAAACCGGGGTTGTTTTTCCACAAACCTTGTATCGCAAGCTCTTTATATTCTTTTTTAAGCTCAGCTTTTTTTTGCGCTTTGGCGGCTAGGTCTGCTTCGGTATCAGCGTTTGGTAATGTTGAATCAATATCAGTTTCTGATATTTGCTCATTATTTGTTGTCATCATTTACCTCGCGGCTTGTTGACTCTTGCTCTTCACTAACATCACAAGCGTTAGCAAGGGTTAATAGACTTTGCTTATTCTTCTTAAAAAATAGTAGCGTATCTTTTGTAGTATTTACTACGGCTCTAGGAGTGATAGTTGCACCAGTAAATTGATCAAACATACCGCCATCTTTACTAACAGCCCAACGGTTATCTGTTTCAGATATAATATCTTTTCCGGTAAAGCTAGTGATCCAATCACTTTTGCGTAGCTCTACTTTATCACCAAGGCCGGGGGTTTCTTTATGTTTTAGTACACGTACTCCGCTAACCGTATCATCCATATTTATCGCAATAATAAGGTCTATATCGCCATTGTAACCATCAGGGGCCGTATTGGTCATTGCCATTGCAATAACATCTCCTGATTTTCGGGCAATATAAGCGGTTGCAGTAGTTGAGTTATCTTGCCCATCAACTTGTGGGAGAAAACTGAAATTCACACAATCTTTTGTAATATCACTGTCATAACGGCTGGGCTCAATGATGCTATGCAAAGTAGATAATAATTGCTGTTGAGCTTGTGCTTGAATTTCTTCTTTAGTGAGCTCATAAACTAAGCCTACTATCGCCGTACAAGCGATGGCAAAAATTGCTAAAATTTGACTGTTTTTTTGAATAGGTAAACGAAAAATACTCGTTGTTTCTTTTACTTCATTATTGTCATTTTGAAGGTTTGGCTCAGTCATTATTTACCTGCCTGCTGTTTAGTTATCTCTGCTGCATGACCGTATGTTCGTGGACGAGTGTATTGATCGATCAATGGTGCCGCCATATTACAAAGTAGCACCGCAAAGGCAACGCCGTCTGGATAACCACCAAAATCTCTTATCACGTATACTAGTAAGCCAGCAAGCGCACCAATAATCAAACGACCTTTCGCACTTGTGGCACCCGTTACAGGGTCGGTTAAAATGAAGAAGGCCCCTAACATACAACCACCACTTAGCCAGTGAAACATAGTTGATGCACTGTTATCTGGGCTGGCACTGTAGGCGATAAATGTACAGATAAATAAACTCAATAAAAAGCTCAAAGGTGTTTGCCAAGCAATGGCTTTTTTAGCAATTAATAATATTCCGCCGATTAAGAATGCGGCGTTAATCCACTCCCAACCTACAGAAAAGTTAGGTCCAAATACTTGTTTTTGCATACTTTCATAAACAGTTAAGCCTAAGCTCGCATCCGTTTTCAAAGTATCTAAAGGAGTTGCCATAGTAAAACCATCAATACTCGTTCTTAGCTGTTCAACGGAGTAACCTTCGCTGCTAAAACCTGTAAATATGGTATTAATTGTATTGCTTAATGTTAAATCTACAGACATTAATGATAGAGGAGGCTGCCAAGAGGTCATCTGTACAGGAAAGGAAATTAATAACATCACGTAAGCTGCCATAGCAGGGTTAAATGGGTTTTGACCTAAACCACCGTAGAGCTGTTTAACCACAACGATAGCAAAGATAACACCAATAATCGTCAGCCACCAAGGTGCTAAAGCGGGTAAACTTATGCCTAATAATATTGCCGTAAGAATAGCACTGCCATCACCAAGTTGCTTGCTAATCGCTTGTTTGTTTGAGCTGCTATTACCATGCTTACTACGCAATGATAAAACAATAAACTCACTAATGAGGGCAGTGATTATCGCTAAAGAAATATGAATTAAGTTGCCCCAACCAAAGAAATACCATTGTGCACATATACCCGGTATAAGAGCGTATATGACAAGCCGCATCAATGCTGATGTTTCTGTTTGATTATGATTATGAGGTGAGCTTGCTATCCAAAAAGCCATATTATTTTATTTCATCGCTATTATGTTCATAGGTAGATTCTGCCGCTTTAGGCTGTGATTTTTCCGCCATTTTCGCTTTTGCCTTTGCACGTGCTTTTTCTTTTGCTTTAGCTACAGCTGCGGCTATTTTAGCTTTTTTATCGTTGACTTCGTTATCATCTTTTTGATTTGCCTGAGACGTCTTAACCGAATTCGTTTGTTCAGAGTCTGAAGGTGATATTGCTTGTTTAGCTTTTGCCTTCTCTTTCGCCTTCTCTTTAGCTTTAGCTACTGCTGCAGCTATTTTAGCTTTTTTATCTGCAGCCGGGTCAGTCTCGATAACAGCAGGTGTATTTATATCTTCAGGTGTTTTTTCATTTGAACTTGAGGTTGTGCTAGCTCTCGCTTTAGCAAGCTTTTTAGCTTTAGCTCTGGCAATTGCCGCTTTCACTTGTGACTTTTCATCAGTCACTTCAGCGCTAACAGATGCTTCTGTTACGTTATTATCTTGTACAGGGTTGTTTGTCGATGTAGATTCATCAACAGAGCCTTTTTTAGCAAGCTTTTTAGCTTTTGCTCTGGCAATTGCCGCTTTCACTTGTGACTTTTCATCAGTCACTTCAGCGCTAACAGGTGCTTCTGTTACGTTATTATCTTGTACAGGGTTGTGTGTCGATGTAGATTCATCAACAGAGCCTTTAGCAGCTTTTTTTGCTTTTACTCGAGCAAGGGCTGCTGCAACGGCAGATTTAGCTGCGCCAGCTTCAGGTGTCTTTTTATTCATCGCTGCTTTGCGAGCTGCGGCTGCTTTTTTACTTTTTTCTTCTCTTGCTTTTTTATCTCGCTCAAGTCGCAATTTACGCGCTTCAAATCGTTCTTTTGCTTTTTCAGCTTTTATATCAAGTTGCTGTTGTTGACGAATTTCAGCTTTAGCTACGCGGTAATATTGGACTAAAGGAATTTGGCTTGGACACACATAGGCGCACGCACCGCAGTCGATGCAGTCAAATAAGTTCAGTTTAGCTAGTTGATTATAGTCTTTCGCTTTTGCACTCCATTGCAGCTCCTGAGGTAAAAGCTGGCTAGGGCAAACGTCAGCACACTGACCACAACGTATACATTCTACTTCGTTAGAATTGTTATCAAAAGCACTTGGCATTTCTTTGCGGCTAGGCGCTAGAATACAGTTACTCGTTTTAACAATGGGTACTTGCTCGTTTAAAATACTAAAGCCCATCATAGGCCCACCCATAATGACGGGAGGTGTAGCTAATGGCGTACTTTTGTTTGATGATTCATCGCTTTCATTGTTAAACCCCGTTTGTTCAAGGAGATAACTTACTTGTGTTCCAAGTAATGCCCAAACATTTTGAGGTTTTGCTAATGCTCGACCGGTGAGAGTGACTACACGGCGAATAAGTGGCGTGTCATTAATAACCGCGTCACTGATTGCAAAACAAGTGGCAACATTTTGAACGACGATACCTGAGCTTATAGGTAAGCTGCCGCTGTTAACTTCTTTACCGGTTAATAGCTTAATTAATTGTTTTTCACCACCGCTAGGGTACTTGGTCGGTAAAACGCAAACTTTAATTTTTTCAATCGCTTCTGTTGCTTGTTTTAGGGCTTTAATTGCTTCAGGCTTGTTATCTTCAATACCAATTAAGATAAATGCAGGATTAAGCAAATGGTCGAGTATTTTTATACCATCAACAATTGTTGCGCTGTGTTCGCGCATCAATAAATCATCTGAAGTTATATAGGGCTCGCACTCAGCAGCATTAATAATTAAAAAATTAATATCAGGTTTGGTGTTTACTTTTATATGAGTTGGAAAACCTGCTCCGCCCATTCCAGCAATACCAGCATTAGCGATTTTACTGATGATTTCTTGACGGTTAAGTTGCGTGAAGTCTTGGCATATTTCACGTGAGCGCCAAGTATCTTCACCATCAACATCAATGAATAAGCAAAGCTCACTCATACCTGATGGGTGAGCAATAACCGATTTTTTAATTGCGCTAATTGTGCCGCTTGTTGGTGCGTGAACAGGTACTGCCATTGGATTAAAGCTTTGCGTTAAGGCTTGGCCCTTTAACACTTTATCGCCAACGTTAACTAATAAATCACCTTGGCGTCCAATATGTTGCTGAAGCGGTAAAATAAGCTGCTTAGGTAATGGTAGTTGCCTAATTGGTTTTTCATTAGTTATTTGCTTTTGCTCAGGTGGATGTATACCACCGTGGAAATTCCAAAGTTTGCCTTGTGTTAAGCGTTCAATAATTGATTCCATTGCGCCCTCTAATCTAACTGCTTAACAGCAATTTTATTTAAATCCCACTGCCAGTTTTGAATTGTGTCAGGAATAGGACGCATTTCAATACAATCAACAGGGCAGGGAGCAACACATAAATCACAACCCGTACATTCGTCAACAATAACTGTGTGCATTTGTTTTGCCGCACCTAATATGGCATCAACAGGGCAAGCTTGAATGCATTTAGTACAGCCAATGCAGTCTTCTTCAATAATAAAGGCAACCTTAGGGCCTGTCTCTTGCTCATGATTTTCATCCAGCGGCTGAACATCGACCCCCATTAAATCAGCGATTTTTTTAATAGTGTCTTCGCCGCCAGGAGCACACTTATTAATGGCTTCACCATTAGCGACAGCTTCCGCATAAGGTTTACAGCCAGGGTATCCGCATTGACCACATTGAGTTTGAGGTAATAACGCATCAAGTTGCTCAACGATAGGATCGCCTTCAACATGAAAGCGGACAGAAGCATAGCCTAGTAGTGCACCAAATAATGCTGCGATAAAACCTAAAACAATAATGGCAATTAATATATTTATCATAAGATCCATTGCACCTAAAGTTTAACTAGGCCAGTAAAGCCCATAAAGGCTAAAGACATTAAACCTGCGGTAATCATGGCAATTGCTGCACCTTTAAATGGAGTCGGCACGTCAGCGTTGGCAAGTTTTTCTCGCATCGCCGAAAACATAATTAGAACCAAAGAAAAGCCTGCTGCAGCGCCAAATCCATAGACGATTGATTCAAAAAAGTTATGTTGTAACCTTAAGTTAAGTAAGGCAACGCCAAGCACGGCACAGTTTGTGGTAATTAACGGTAAAAATATACCGAGAAGACGATAAAGGCTGCTACTGGTTTTATGGACAACCACCTCAGTAAATTGTACAACTACGGCAATGATTAAAATAAAGCTCATTGTTGTTAAGTATTCGAGATTAAGCGGCACTAAAATATAATTAGTCACTAAATAACTTAATAACGAGGCTAAAGTTAATACAAAAGTTGTGGCAAAGGACATGCCAATGGCAGTTTCAGTGCGTGAAGAAACTCCCATAAATGGGCATAAGCCAAGAAATTGTACTAAAACAAAATTATTTACTAGTACTGTGCCAATGAGCAGCAGAATGTAATCGGTCATTTGCGTTACAAGTCAGGAAGTTGTTTATAATATGATTATCAGTATTATCCTTTTTTTTATTACATATAACAATACTACTAACGGTAGGGTTATTGATTTTTACTGGATTTAGATGAAAAAAAACCAAGCACTTTGACTATGCTTGGTTATTTTTATATTAGGTTGAAGAATAACTACTTATAAAGGGGTGGGTTTACCTATATAGAAGCCTTGACAGCCATCGATAAATAGCTTTTCAAGTGTATGTTTTTCTTCTTGACTCTCAACACTTTCAGCTAAGACGTTAATACTGAGACGGTGAGCTAAATCAACCATTAAGCGCAAGAAGTATTGATTATTCTTATCATCATCGATATCACGAGTATAAGAACTATCCATTTTAATGTAATCAGGGGTTAAGTCCCTAAAGAATTTAAATGAGGTTAAACCAACACCAAAGCGTTCTACAGTGACACGAGAGCCTACGCGATGTAGCATATCAATTAATCGTTTACTGGTTTTAATGTTTTGTTGTAAACCGTATTCGGTGATTTCAAATATTAATCGAGGAGCCACTTTAGGTTCGCGTAACAATTTACGCTCTAACCAAATCATAAAATGTTCATCGCTAATACTACGAGCACTGATATTGATACCAAAACTGTGCTCTAGCATATTTTTATTTACTATTTCTCTAATCGTGGTATCGATGATTAATTTATCGATGGCAATGATCTTATCAAGCTTCTCTGCCATTGCGATAAAAGAGGCTGTCGGTAACATCTCATCATTTGAGTTAAGAAAACGTGCTAAAACTTCACCATATACTTTACTATTACGACCACTAGGTTGAATAGGTTGTAATAATAAAGTAACTCGATGATTTTCTATTACGCTATCAATTTCTTGACGCCAGTTTTGATTACCGTAACCACTGCTATTTTTTTGTAAAATATCTGAGTCTTTCTGAGAGTACCAAGAGTTTGCACTTTGTGTTTGAGCAACACTCACGCCAGTATCAGCTAAGGCAAGTAATTCGCCTAATGGGTTAGTTTTATCAAAAGCCACTAAGCCGGAATAAGCGATAGAGTCTAACTCTGAAGACTGTTGGAAATCATTAAACTCCGCCGTAAGATCTTTAGTGAGCTTTTCCGCTTCTGGCAATTTTACATTGGGCAAGATACATGCGAAGTCAGAGCTATTTAATCTAAAGAGCCTACCGTCATTATAAGTCGATAGTGATTTCTTAATTATCTCGGCGACTTTAGCAATGTAATTGTCACCTTCTTTATAACCATGAATTTGATTAATAGTTTGTAATTCAGAACAACGAGTGATAATTAATACACCAAATTTAACCGGGCTATCTTGTACTATTTGATTTTCATAAAATTGTACAAATCGTCCACGGTTATCTAATTTCGTTAAGTGATCTACATACGCTTCTTTTTCTAAATTGATGGCATTTTCTAATTGCTTAGTCATTAATTGCTTAATATCTGCAATGCCTTTTTTCAGTTCAGGTATCTCTAAAATATCATCATCACTATCTTGGTAATCTTCTGGAGGAAGGTTGGTATGATTTACTAAAGCAAGATCTTGCTTAATCTGTTGGCTAATTACAGTAAATACCGCCTTATGGCGTTTTGTACTCATAGTTGCAGCGAAAAAAACTAGTGCTAACACTAAGCTTATTGAGATTAGGAACATAGCTAACAGTAATGAAGATTCACCTGAGAAATTAAGTTGATAGCTGATGACTAAATTAAGCTTACTAACATTAACTTTTCTAACTGCAGGAGCACTAAAAGGCATTGCAAAGCCGGGATTGTTATTTTTATAGCTTACCAGTGATTTTCCTGCGAGATTACTTATAGTTAATTTGTCATAATCGCTTGCTTGCTTTAATAAATTGGCAACTAAATTTGCATCTTGTTGTTCGCCTGTAGCGGTTAGTTGCTCAGTTAATGCGCTTATAGTATGTTGCTGTTGAAGGGCTTTATCTTCAAGCAAAGATGATAAAAGGAAAATAGAAAAAAGACTGAAAGTAAAAATAAATATCAGTGCTAAAATCGAATTTCTCATTAATAACTGGGGAAATGTGTACATGTTAAATTAAATTGCTCCGCAAAAATAACGACTTTACCGTCAGTTAAACTGAATAAACTCGAGTAAAGACTGGTACTCAATAATGTGTTATAGCACGATTGTTTAAGCTATACTAACTGATTGTAAAGCATAAGTTAATTTTTTGCATTAATTCCCAATTTATTTTTAAGTTATATTCACTAACAAGCTTGCGCTTGCCGCTTTGTCGCTATATAATTCGCCCATCTTAAATACGCCTTTTGGTGTCTTAAGTTGGTAGCAAGATGTCACTGAGGCATTTAACTAGATAAAAAGTTGAATGTTATTCTTGTTATAAACATCTCTAATTAAATTAATTTCAGATGTTGGGGTCAGTGATATAGGCCCCGCTATGGGGTTTTTTTGTTTATAGGCATAGAGAATTAATATTGCCGAACAGACAATTTACAGCAAAAAAACGCTGGGCTATATGCCCTTTTTTTGTATCTGAAATTTATCAGAGCAATGAAAAACTTATGTTATAGCGTTATATATTTTAAATAAAGAGGAAAAACGATTGGCTAAATTCGAACAAAAACTAACTGACATGCTTCGTCCCGCCGTGGAAGAAACAGGTAAAGCATTACTGGGGGTGGAGTTTATCAGCGCGGGTAATAATTCAGTTTTACGTTTGTTTATTGACCATGAAAATGGCATTGATGTTGATGATTGTGCTGAAGTTAGTCGTCAGGTCGGTGCTATTTTAGATGTAGAAGACCCTATAAGCAGTGAATATAATTTAGAAGTTTCCTCGCCAGGCGTTGATAGACCTTTATTTGAATTATCTCACTTTCAAGAAGTGATTGGTGAAACCATCAATGTGAAATTATCTATGCCATTAAATGGCCGTAGAAAATTTAAAGGTGTTTTATCAGCAATTGAAAACGATACATTAATAGTAGAAGTTGATGGTATAGATTATGAACTTGTCATCAATAATGTCGATAAAGCAAATCTTGTCGCAAAATTTTAGAATTAGTTTAGAAAAAGAATAGATTTTAAGTTTAATAGCAGTAATCGTTCAAATTTAAGTTGTATGGTTTAATTTTGAGAATTGAATACGAAGTTGACGAATATCAATCAGTACTTTCAGTTAATAAATTATGATTAGGCAGGATATAAAATGACTGATTACGCCAAAATTAGGATTAAAAGAGCATGAGTAAAGAGATATTACTGGTTGTTGATGCAGTATCAAATGAAAAAGCATTACCTAGAGAAAGTATTTTTGAAGCAATGGAAACTGCTTTAGAAACAGCGACTAAGAAAAAGTATGAAGGTGATATTGCCGTACGTGTATGTATTGACCGCATTTCTGGTGAGTTCGATACCTTTCGTCGTTGGTTAGTTGTTGAAGACAGTTCAGAGCCTATGGAAAATCCATATGCTGAGATTGGTTTAGCTGCTGCTCAATATGACAATGCAGAATTAACTGTTGGTGATTATGTTGAAGATCAAATTGAATCAGTTAAATTTGATCGTGTTACCACACAAACAGCAAAGCAAGTTATTGTTCAAAAAATTCGTGAAGCAGAGCGTGCATTAGTTGTTGAAGCTTACCAAGAACAAGTGGGTGAACTTGTTACTGGTGTAGTGAAAAAAGCCAGCCGAGAAAGTGTTATTTTAGATTTAGGTAACAACGCAGAAGCAATTATTTATCGTGATGACATGTTACCACGTGAAAGCTTCCGTCCAGGCGATAGAGTTCGTGGTTTATTATATGAAATTAAACCAGAAGCTCGCGGCGCACAATTATTTGTTAGCCGTACTAAACCTGAAATGTTAGTTGAGTTGTTCCGTGTTGAAGTGCCAGAAATTGGCGAAGAAATGCTAGAAATTAAAGGCGCTGCTCGTGACCCTGGCTCTCGTGCTAAAATTGCTGTAAAAAGTAATGATAAACGAATAGACCCTGTTGGTGCATGTGTTGGTATGCGTGGCTCTCGTGTACAAGCTGTGTCAGGTGAATTAGGCGGCGAACGTGTAGATATCGTTTTATTCGATGATAATGTTGCACAATATGTTATCAACGCGATGGCACCTGCTGAAGTTGCTTCTATCATTGTTGATGAAGACAAAGGCACTATGGATATTGCGGTAGAAGAAAGCAATTTGGCCATGGCTATTGGTCGCAGTGGTCAAAATATTCGTTTAGCTAGCCAGTTAACTGGTTGGGAATTAAATGTAATGACTGTTGCTGATATGAAAGAGAAGCATCAGGCAGAAAACGACAAAGTACTTAACTTGTTTATTGACAAGTTAGACTTGGATGAAGACTTTGCTACTTTACTTGCTGAAGAAGGTTTTACTTCATTAGAAGAAATAGCCTACGTGCCAGTGGCTGAAATGTTAGAAATTGACGGTTTAAATGAAGAGATTATTGAAGAGCTTCGTGACCGTGCTAAAGAAGCATTAACAACACAAGCATTAGCCAGTGAAGAAACTTTAGAAGGTGCAGAGCCTGCTGAAGATTTACTAGCCCTTGATGGTCTAGAGCGTCATTTAGCATTTGTTTTAGCTAGTCGCGGTGTTTGTACACTGGAAGACTTAGCTGAGCAAGGCATTGATGAAATTAGTGATATTGAAGAATTAGATGAAACCAAAGCGGGTGAGCTAATAATGGCAGCACGTAACATTTGTTGGTTTAACGAAGAATAATTAACACCGGGAGAATAGTGTAAATGGCAGATATAACAGTAGCAGAACTTGCCAAAGAAATTGGTACACCGGTGGATCGTCTAGTGAGCCAATTGGCTGACTCAGGCGTAAACAAATCGGCAACCGATGCTATTTCGCAAGACGAAAAAGAATCATTGTTAGGGTATTTAAAGAAGCAGCATGGCGATGAGTCAGCGGCAAAGCCTAATAAACTAACCCTTAACCGTAAAACTAAGTCGACATTGACTATGGGACACGGCTCAAAAGCTAAATCGGTTAATGTAGAAGTACGTAAAAAACGTACCTATGTTAAACGTAGTGAGTTAGAAGAGCAGCAATTAGCAGCAGAAGCAGAAAAAGCAGAAGCAGAAGCCGCAGCAAAAGCTGAAGCAGAAGCTGCAGCAAAAGCTGAATTAGCTGCTAAAGAAGCTGAAAATGCACGTGCTGTAGCGTTAGCAAAAGCAGAAGCAGAAGCTGAACGTAAAGCTGCAGCAAAAGCTGAACATGCAGAAAAAGCTAAACAAGCCGCAGCAGAAAAAGCGAAGAACGCAGACAAAGCGCCGGTTGTTAAAGTTGAAGAAACTGAAGAAGCTAAACAACTTCGCTTAGCTCAAGAAAAAGAAGCCGCAGCTAAAATTGAAGCTGAAGCTAAAGAAGCTGCTGAAGCTGCTAGAAAACTAGCAGAAGAAAACGAAGCACGCTGGAAAGAGCAAGAAGAAGAGCGTAAAGCAAAAGAAAAAGAAGTAGTACACGTTACTTCTTCTAAGTACGCTCAAGAAGCTGAAGATAAAGTTGATGCTGCCGATGAAGGCGCTGGCCGTCGTCGTAAGAAGAAAAAAGCACCTCAAGATAGAAATGCTCGTGGTGGTCGTTCAGGTAAAGGCCGTAAAGCAACCTTGTCTGCACCGCAAAGTTTAAAACATGGCTTTACTAAGCCTGTTGAAACTAAAGTACAAGATATTCGTATCGGTGAAACTATTTCTGTAGCAGAATTAGCGAATAAAATGGCTAAGAAAGGCGCTGAAGTAGTTAAAGCTATGTTTAAAATGGGCGCAATGGCAACCATTAACCAAGTTATTGACCAAGAAACTGCCGCATTAGTAGCAGAAGAAATGGGCTTTAATGTGGTACTTGTGAAAGAGAATGCGCTCGAAGAAGCCGTATTAGCAGATCGCGGCGATGCCGGTGATGCAATTACTCGTGCACCAGTAGTGACTATCATGGGTCACGTTGACCATGGTAAAACCTCATTACTTGACCACATTCGTGAAGCGAAAGTGGCTGATGGTGAAGCGGGTGGCATTACTCAGCATATTGGTGCTTATCATGTAGAAACGGGTCACGGTATGATCACTTTCTTAGATACTCCAGGCCATGCTGCGTTTACAGCAATGCGTTCACGTGGTGCTAAAGCAACCGATATCGTTATTATTGTTGTTGCAGCTGATGATGGTGTAATGCCACAAACGATTGAAGCTATCCAGCATGCTAAAGCATCTGAAGCGCCAATCATTATCGCTGTTAACAAGATGGATAAAGAAACTGCTGACCCAGATCGCGTTAAAACTGAGCTTTCTCAGCATGACGTTATTCCAGAAGATTGGGGTGGTGATGTTCAGTTCTGTCACGTATCAGCTAAAACTGGCTTAGGTATCGATGAGTTACTTGATTCAATTTTATTACAATCTGAAGTATTAGAGCTAACAGCGATTGTTGATAAAATGGCGAGTGGTGTTGTTGTTGAATCTAAACTGGATAAAGGTCGTGGCCCTGTTGCAACGGTACTTGTTCAAGAAGGTACGATAAAACAAGGCGATATTGTTCTTTGTGGTCTAGAGTACGGCCGTGTACGTGCTATGCGTGATGAGAATGGTAAAGCCATTCAATCTGCTGGCCCTTCAATCCCAGTAGAAATATTAGGATTAAGTGGTGTTCCACAATCAGGCGATGAAGCAACGGTTGTTAAAGACGAGAAGAAAGCACGTGAAGTTGCTTTATACCGTCAAGGAAAATTCCGTGACGTTAAATTAGCACGTCAGCAGAAATCTAAACTTGAAAATATGTTTTCTAGCATGGCAGAAGGTGAAGTATCAGAAGTTAATGTGGTACTTAAATCGGATGTTCAAGGCTCACTTGAAGCAATTTCAGACTCATTGTTAAAACTTTCTACTGAAGAAGTAAAAGTGAAAATAATTGGTTCGGGTGTTGGTGCTATCACTGAAACCGATGCAACATTAGCAGCTGCTTCAAATGCTATTGTTGTTGGTTTCAATGTTCGTGCTGATGCGGCTGCTCGTAAAGTAATAGAGTCTGAAAATATAGACTTACGTTACTATAGCGTTATCTATGCCTTGATTGACGAAGTCAAACAAGCCATGAGCGGTATGCTTGCTCCTGAGTTTAAGCAAGAGATTATTGGTCTTGCACAGGTACGTGACGTATTTAAGTCGCCTAAGATTGGTGCTATCGCTGGTTGTATGGTTACTGAAGGTACCATTAAACGTAGTGCTCCAATTCGTGTATTACGTGAAAACGTTGTAATTTACGAAGGTGAGCTTGAATCATTACGCCGCTTTAAAGATGATGTTCAAGAAGTTCGTAACGGTACTGAGTGTGGTATTGGTGTTAAGAACTACAATGATGTGCGTGTTGGCGACCAAATCGAAGTATTTGAGACGGTTGAAGTCAAACGTTCATTATAACTATCATCTCATTGCTAGTAGAATCAACTACTGCGTTGGATGTACTCATTGACTCACGTCAACTCCGTGCATCCGCCTTGTATTTGAATAGACTAGCTTTGAGCTAACAGTTAAATACAAAAGGGGCTTATGCCCCTTTTGCGTTGATAATTTAAAATTTAAGAAGAAAGCTGTTATTTATTAGTACAGCTTTTAGGAGTATACGATGGCTAGAGAATTTGCCCGTACTGACCGCGTTGGTCAGCAAATCCAAAAAGAAATCGCGGTTATTTTGATGCGCGAAATTAAAGATCCTCGTTTGAGCATGACAACAGTATCAGCGGTGGAAGTTACTCGTGACTTAGCTTACGCAAAAGTATTTGTAACATTTTTTAATGATAAGCCAGAAGAAATTGAAGCGTCGTTATCAGTATTGACTGAAGCTGAAGGGTATATCCGTTCGTTATTAGGCAAACGCCTACGTGCGCGTATTATGCCGCATTTACGCTTTGTTTATGATAAGTCGATGGCTGAAGGGGTTCGTATGAGCTCGTTAGTGGATCAAGCCGTTGCCAGTGACAAACCACAAAATGCAGATAATGACAGTTCTGAAAGTGACAAGAGCGAATAGAGTATGGCTAAGCGTAGAAAAGGTCGTCCTATTAATGGCGTTTTATTATTAGATAAACCTTATGAAATGTCATCAAACCATGCTCTGCAAGCGGTTAAACGTATCTATTTTGCCCAAAAAGCAGGGCATACTGGTGCATTAGATCCACTTGCGACGGGCATGTTACCTATATGTTTAGGTGAGGGCACTAAGTTTTCACAGTTTTTATTAGATACTGATAAAACTTATCAAGTGATTGCAAAACTGGGAATTCGAACTACTACCAGTGATGCTGATGGTGAAATAGTAAGCGAAAAGCCTGTTGATGTTTCGAGTGACCAACTCGCTATTGCCCTTGATAGTTTTCGTGGCACGACTAAACAAGTACCATCGATGTACTCAGCATTAAAGTATCAAGGTCAGCCCTTATATAAATATGCACGTGAAGGCATAGAGGTTCCTCGTGAAGCTCGTGATATCACAGTCTTTTCTTTGGAATTACTGCGCTTTGAACATGATGAAGTAGAGCTTAATATTCATGTATCAAAAGGGACATATATTCGCACTATTGTGGATGATTTAGGCGAGTTATTAGGCTGTGGAGCCCATGTTTCCGATCTTAGGCGTTCAGCTGTCGGTAGTTACCCTATTGATAAAATGGTTACGCTGGCTGAGCTAGAAGCGTTACTTGAACAAGCTAAAGAGCAAGATATTACTCCATCAGAGTTACTTGATCCCTTACTGTTACCAATGCAAAGCGCGGTAGAGGGAATGCCTGCTGTTTATGTAGACGATATGTCCGCTAACTTTCTGCGCCACGGTAACCCTGTAAAAGCCTATAAAGCGCCTATGGAAGGAAGTGTTCAAGTGTATATTGGTGAAGATGAAATCGATGAAAGTGCAGAGTTTATCGGTGTAGGTATCATTGATGATGATGGTCAAGTTGCACCGAAGCGAATCGTCGTAATATAAATACTGACTCCTAGATAGATTTTAACAAGCGACATAATTGTCGCTTTTTTATTACCTAAAATAGCGGATTTTTAGCGATGAAATGTCTATCTCTTTAAGAAATGAACTGCCGAAGGGCGAGTTTAAAAGGATTACATGCGGCGTTATTGATTTTGACAAGGGCGCTACATGGATGTAGCTGATTAGAAAATGCAGGAGCATATTCTCTTGAATAACCATTCTCTTCAATCAATGCCTTGCCTCTAAGCCTTTTAATTCTCACTCAGTGTTCAATTGATTAGTCCGATTGGCATAAGATAATAATAAAGGTTGATGTATAAATGAATATAGATGTAGGGCTTATTGAAACATTATTGGTAGCATTATTAATATTGTTTTCAGGGTACTTTTTAAATGGAAAAATTGCTTTTTTACGTGAGAACAACATTCCTGAGCCTGTTGTTGGTGGCATTGCTTTTTCAATTTTAGCTGCTTTTGCCCATGGTTATTTTGATGTGAATTTTAATTTTAATATGAGCTTTAAAAATCCATTGATGATTGTTTTCTTTACTACTGTGGGTTTAGGAGCAAGTTTTTCATTACTGGTTAAAGGCGGCCCTAAAGTTCTCCTTTTTTTAGCGGTAGCAACAGTATATTTGTTTTTACAAAACGGTGTTGGGGTTGGGGTTGCTTTAATTGCAGGTTTAGATCCATTAATGGGGTTAATAGGTGGCTCGGTTACACTTTCTGGCGGTCATGGCACAGGTGCTACATACGCTGATTTATTCACAACAGAGTATGGATTAGGTGCAGGTGTACTTGAATTAGCAATGGCTGCGGCTACCATGGGGTTAGTGTTAGGTGGTTTGATTGGTGGCCCTGTGAGTAAACGACTGATCAGCAAATATAATTTATCTGCTGATGAATATCATGAAGAGCTGGATGATACGATAACTTTTAATCCAGAAGATCATGATTTAGTGACACCTAAAAAAATGATGGAAACTTTGTTTATCATTTTAACTTGTATGGTCATTGGTCATTTGGCACACGTTACTTTAAAAGCCAATGGTTTAGTTTTGCCGTCATTTTTATTGCCTTTACTATGCGGTGTAGTAGCAACCAACCTATGTGAGTTTTCCAAACGATATCATATCAGCCGTGCTTGTATTGATTTATGGGGGACTATGGCATTATCCATTTTCTTAGCGATGGCGCTCATGTCACTTAAAATATGGGAGCTTGCTAATTTAGCCGGCCCAATGTTTATTCTGATTATCTTGCAAGCTATTATTCTGATGTTTTTTGCCTATTTCATTACCTTTAGAGTGATGGGAAAAAATTACAATGCTGCAATTATTGCTGGTGGACACTGTGGGTTTGGCCTAGGGGCAACACCAACTGCTGTAGCTAATATGGAATCATTAGTCGCTCGTTACGGCCCATCACCACAGGCCTTTTTAGTGGTTCCGCTAGTAGGTGCTTTCTTTATTGATATAACAAACGCTCTGGTATTACAGGTTTATTTAAGTTTAGGATTTATTACCCCCTAATTGACAGTAATCGAAAATGGCGAAAGTGCGTGTTTCTAGTTGCTTTTTTGTCTTGTCCTGATAGAATACGCGCTCTTTCGTTACCTTGGCTGAATTAGTGTTTGGCTAAGGTCGTTATTATAGCTCTTTATCAATTATGGTAAGAGTTCTTACACTAAGGATTTATTATGTCTTTAAATGCTACAGAAAAAGCTGCAATCGTTGCAGAATACGCTCAAAAAGAAGGTGATACAGGTTCACCAGAAGTACAAGTTGCTTTGTTAACTACACAAATCAACCACTTACAAGGTCACTTCAAAGAGCACATCCATGATCATCACTCACGTCGTGGTTTATTACGCATGGTTGCACAACGTCGTAAATTACTTGATTACTTAAAAGGTAAAAACACTGAACGTTACGGTGCTTTGATCGGTAAATTAGGTTTACGTCGTTAATCATTTGTTTTTAACAAATGAAATAAAAAGGAGCCTTTAGGCTCCTTTTTTAGTTTTATACAGTCTAAATAACCTGAGATCGGCTTAACACATGTTTCTCTAACCACTATTTTTATTGACTTCTGTGTTAAATTTTCTTGCAATAGGTCAGCTATTGAGGCGAAATTTGCCTTGAATTAAGTAAAACTATCACGTTAGAGATTGATTGAAATATTTATCATTTTATTTCAACGAGTTAAAAATCTCTTAAACCGAGTTCAGGTTAAATATAATTCATTTCAAACTATACAATAAACTTTTCTACCTTATTTAGATCTTGTTTATGGATAAACTCATTTAATTCATCAGCTAACCTATCAGTTTCACTTAATACTTTTAACCAATACTTCAAGCGTGTATCAGCGTCTAAATTTTTAAAATCATTTCTATCTGGTATCTTTTGATATGGTAGAGAATTGATAAACTTCTCAGAGGGTACCAGCAATACTGTATTGCCGTAACTCTTGCTAAGTACTTGCCGTGAAGAACTTTTATCAAACCAGCCAGCCTTAGGCTGAGCATTAAAATGAGGGTAGAGTGTTAAGCCTTGACCGTATGCTTCACTAGTGTCGTTGTCATTTTGCAAAGAAAAATCAAAATGGTAGTCAATGATACCGCCATCTCGATAGGTACCTTGAGGGGAGTTCGCTATGTTTTTAATCCCTGACATAATTAAAGGAATTGAGCCAGAAGCTAACAACGAGTTGGCAACATTTTCTGTGGTAAAATCGATATAGTGACTGGTAAAATTATAAGGGTCGTTAATTTTAAGTTGACTCGATGAGGGACGATAAATATAGCGTTCGTACTGGCCGTTCAGTAGTTTTCGGTCAATTTTATTTAGTATTATACTCGCCAATAAACCACAGCCCTGTACTAGCTTATTTTCATAACTAGTGAGCCCCTTATTTTTAGTTACTAGGAAGTGCGCTTTGAAGACCTTATTGTGGATAATTTCATCAACCCCTGTTTTGCTAAAAACATGGCTGAGCATGTCATAGGCGGATTGAGATATTTCAGCAACCGAAGGTTTATCTGAATAGGTAATATGGGCATATTTATCTGCTAAACGGCTGATGGCAGCAATAGGATCGTGTTGTGCAAAACAGGCCGTACGAAAAGCACCAGCGCTAGAGCCGATAAGATTTAATTCTGTTTGACGATGTTTAAAAAAATCACCAAAGAGATATTTATCTAATCCAAGCAGTGCAAACCATTTAGGACCGCCACTAGCACCTAAAAAGTTAGTGAAAATCTCTTGTTTAAAGCCGTGTTCTTGAATGGTTTTTAAGGCGTTTTCGCCAGCGTAAATATTAAGCATTTTTAATAATTGTAATTTTAAAATTTGAAATAAAGGAGTTAGTACTCACATGCTAAGTTTTGAGCAAGGGTATAGGAGGCAACTTCCCGTAATAAAGCTTGGGTTGCTTCATCAACATCTATAGCTTCTATGTAAGGTAAACTATCAGCAAGCTCACCAGTAATTATTTGATAAAACACTGCAGCAGTTAAAAACTTACCTGTAGTGCTGGCATGATTACCATCTGCTTGGTGGTAATCTAACTCAGGGTAGAGTTTGATTGCTCTATTCCATGCTAGGCCAATCGGGGCTACACAAACGGACTCTTCTTCTGCGATACTTTCATGAAGCAAATGAACGCGAACCGCTTCTGCTGCGTCACCAAGGGGAGGGTGCTCAGGAAACATGATAGGTGTAGTGTTTTGTGTTTTGGCTAGTTGTATCCAAGTAACAGCGGCATCGGTAGGGTAGGTAAATGCACCACTAGAAGAATATTTTTGTGCTTGTAAAATAACATGTGTCCAAGGCGAATTAACTAGCCTTTCAACTGAAGTTCTATCCTCTAAACGTTCAGATAAAAAATACACACCTAAAGCCGATGATGTGGTGATTTGTTTTTCAGCAAAGCGAGCAGCAATTAAATGCTTTATCATGCTTGCTAAACTTTGTACGTGACTATTACCCAGTAATAAAACTTGATAATGATCTGTTACTTCATTATTTGGTATGCTGAGATTACTTTGAGCGGTGGATACAACTTCTTTAATATACTGAGAGTCAGTTTGTTTTGCAGGCTCATCACTACCGCCTCCGCAAGAAATTAACAGTAATGTAAATAGATAATAGAGTTTATGTTTTAGCATTTAATCATCTCTAATTTAGGTGATAAGTTGTATTTGCATTAGGTACAAAAAGTGCCTGATAAAGCTTAGTTGCGTATTCATCTGTCATCCCTGAAATATAATCAGCGATAACTCGATGGGCGTTGTTACCACTGTCAATAGCATGCTGCCAGCGCTTGGCACTATTAGCGGGTAATAAGCGTAAAGGATCTGATGATAAGGCTTCAAATAGCTCCATGACAATTTGTTGACCACGATATTCTAAACGTTGAATGCTCGTTTGCTTAATGACGAAAGTAAAAACAAAATCTTTAAATATTTGTAATACTTGCTTAGTGACATTGGGTAAACGAGCATTATATTGTAATAATGGCTCGTCGAAATTAATTTCATCATTAGCATTATTCAAATCGGTTAGCTCGATCGCTGTAATCAAGTAATTAACTAAGCCGCCAATAGCATCTTTTTGCAAATGATGCTGTTCGCTAAATAACTTTTCAGTTAACGTTTGACTATACTCAATCAGCCATGGATCGTTTAATTGCTGCAGTTTATGGATAACATGCTGTTCAAAATCACTTTGTCCAACAACGCCAGTTACTATGGCATCTTCAAGATCATGAATCCCATAAGCAATATCATCAGCAAGTTCCATTATTGAGCAATCAAGAGATTTAAAACGGGTTCTTTTATGCGTGCTGTTATTTTTAGCTGGATTGATTTGTTGAAATAAAGCTCGATCATTTTTTGATAGCGGTGCTAAAACCCAATCAATTATCTCTGCATCATCACAATAGAGCCCTTTGGGAGGATGCCAATCTTCAGCTTTTAATTGACGGTGACTGTTAATTTCACCGCTTGGTACTGCTTGCTCAAGGTTAGCCAATGTTTGCGGGTACTTCATTAAACCGAGCAAGGTTCTACGAGTTAAGTTCATACCATGGTGTTCACTAAAAGGCTCTAGACGAGCAACAATTCTAAATGTTTGTCCATTGCCTTCAAAGCCACCGTGGTTATGCATCATATAGTGTAAAGCAACTTCACCGCCATGACCGAATGGCGGGTGACCTATATCATGTGCTAAACAAATAGCTTCTATTAGGCTGTCGCTAGCGGGAAATAAGTTTTGACACAGCTCAGGATATTTACAGCGTAATTGAGAAGTGATCCCTGAGCCTATTTGGGCTGCTTCTAGAGAATGGGTTAAACGTGTTCGGTAGAAATCGCTTTGACCACTGCCCATAACTTGAGTTTTGGATTGTAAGCGCCTAAAAGCTGCAGAGTGCAGTATACGTGCTCTATCTCGTTGAAAAGGATCACGATGATCTTGTTGTCGTTGAGATACTTTTTTTAGTCGCCTAGCTAACCAAAGTTCAGTCATTATTCCGTTAACCTATTCAGGGCATTATTATTATAATTAACCTTATACCATTTCGCATAAAGAAGTGACGACTTAGAGCGACATGGGCGCCATTAGAACAAACAAAATGTGTGTAGATATAGTTATTCTATATCAAGGATATTTTGTGTAGTAATCATGGTGCCCATACGCTCCCAAAGGGCGAGTTTTAAAGGCTTCTATTCGGCGTTATTGATTTTGACAAGGGAATAACCATTCCCTACAATCAAAGCCTTGCTTATAAGCCTTTAAATTCTCGCTAAGAGGTCACTTTCTTATACGGATTGGTATTACATTAACATGCTCATTTAAAAATACATATAAAAATAACTGAGTATAAACAAAGTACTGCGGCTCACTGCATCTATGTAATTGAGCACTTTAAAAGCGTTGACTATTTTTTATTTGCGATAAATATAGCGCGTTGCGGTGCCGGGTAGCCTTCAATGGTTTTACTATTGTCATCAGGGTCTAAAAAGTCCGATAGAGACTCAGTGTCAATCCAGTCGGTTTTACGTTGCTCATCTAGTGCGGTTATATCGGTATTAACTACGCGAATATTGATAAATCCACAACGTTCTAACCAAGCACACATTGCTTTGCTACTAGGTAAAAACCAGACATTACGCATTTTCGCATAACGCTCTCCGGGAACTAAGACCGTATTTTCATCGCCATCAACAATTAAGGTTTCTAACACTAATTCACCACCCTTAATGAGTTGTGCTTTCAATTGGTAAAGAAAGTCAATGGGTGAACGCCGATGATATAAAACACCCATAGCAAAAACAGTATCAAAAGCGTTTAGCTCTGGTAATTGTTCAACACCTAATGGTAGCAAATTAACAGCATCATCTTGAATGAAATGTTGCACAGCATTAAATTGCATTAAGAATAATTGTGTGGGATCAATACCAACAACAAACTTAGCACCTGCTCCGCGCATTCGCCATAAGTGATAGCCACTTCCACAGCCAATATCGAGTACGTATTTGTTAGATAAGTCACCAATGTGCTTAGCTAACCTGTCCCATTTAAAGTCGCTACGCCATTCAGTATCAATGTGAAGGCCATGTAGGTGATACGGACCTTTACGCCAAGGTTTAAACTTTTTTAATAAGTTTTCTAGGCGCTTATATTCACCTTCATTGAGATCCCCTGATTGACCTACGCTGACACTATTGACTAGCTCAATATCAGTATTTTTAGCCTTAGGTAGAGCATCAAGGGTTTTCTGCCAATGCTTGTATTCGCCATGCAGCTCATTGTTGTGCCAGTGAGTAAGTTGAGCAGGCAAGGTATTTAACCAGTGATTTAAATGATTACCGGCTATTTTTTGATAGAATTTATTAAAATTTGTCATGAATTATTTGCATTTATTTTATAGCGATAAAAGAGAGAAAGTTAAAACATTGAAACCATGGTGATATATGGTTAAACCCAGCTTTATTTAAGCGTGCTATATGCTGTTCTATTGAGTCTGTTCGCATTACATTTTCCAATGCAGTACGCTTTTGTGCAACTTCAAGCTCACTATAACCATTAGCTCGTTTAAAGTTATGATGTAAGTTTATTAAGTGCTCGTCAATAGTATCATCACTGTGGGATATTTTTTCTGATATTATTAATAAAGCACCTGGACACAGCCCATTATAAATCTTATTTATTAATGCCTGTCGCTTAGCTTTATCAATGAATTGCAAAGTAAAATTTAGTACCACCATGGAGGCATTTTCAATAGTCACTTTTTCAATATCACCTTCAATAACATTGACAGGAGTATCACCTTTAAAGGCGTTAATATGCATAGTACAACGTTCAACCATAGCACTCGAGTTATCAACAGCAATAATGTTGCACCCTGAAACATTAATCCCTTTACGCATTGCTAGTGTAGCAGCGCCTAAAGAACAGCCTAAATCGTAGATATTAGTGTTTTTTTTGACAAATCGTTGGCTAAGATGGCCGATTGTGTCGATAATAGTATTATAGCCAGGCACCGATCGTGAAATCATATCAGGGAAGACTTCAACAACTTGAGCATCAAAAGCAAAGTCTTTGACTTGGGCTTGAGGACTTGAATAGATTAAATCGGTATCAGAGTTACGCATGATAAATTTAGTTTTTAAATATGATGAAGTATTTTAACTGATATTGAATGAGATAAATAACCCTATTTTGAGAAAAAGTTTGTTATTAAAATTCCAGAAATATAGCACTAGCCTTATCTTGTTTTTAGTTATCGTCTTGAGTAGTTTCCTGACGCATGCGCAAGTACCAACAACATTACCGCAACAATCTATTACTGATAGCCATAATAAAAAAGTCTTAACGATTGCGATTAATGAAACATCTTACCCTTATCACTTTGTTGATGACGAAGGGGGAGCAACAGGCTTAATGCCTGAATTATGGCGGCTGTGGGCACAAAAGCAAAATGTAGATATTAAGTTTGTCACCTTACCCTGGCTTGAAACACTAAAGCAAGTTGGAGAGGGGCGTGTTGATATTCATGCGGGATTATCCATGGTAGAGAGTAGAAAAACCTATTTGTCTTTTTCTGAGCCGCTATTTCCTCTTTATACTCATGTATACGTTCATACGGATTTATCTCATGTTACTAATATGGAAGATTTATCTCCCTATGGCATTGGTGTCGTTGAAGGCTCAGCCCACATTGATATGTTGAGTGCTAACTTTCCAGAGCTAACGCAAAAATTATATCTCGGTAGACATGACTTATATGAGGCAGCAATAAAGCAAGAGATCTTAGTTTTTACGGGATTAGAAAAGCTATCAAGTAATTACCAACAACTCAAAAATATGTACCCTCCCCATAAACGCTTACGCTATAAGCAGGGAAACTATGGTGTGGCTGTCGCTAAGGAAAATGTTGCATTACTCAATTATGTTGAAGCTGGAATGGCTAAAATTAGTGATAGTGAAAGAGCCATTATTGAAAGAAAGTGGCTAGGCATAGATAAAGTAAAAGATAGCTTAACCGTTGGATTGCCTCCTGACTATTCCCCTTATGCGGCTTTATCGCCAACTGGGCAACCTCAAGGGCTGTTTATTGATATGTGGCGGTTATGGGCTAAAGAAACCAATACTAGAATTACTTTTGTTACCAGAGAAGTTGGGCAATTATTAACGTTAATCAATCATAATGAGGTAGATGTACTACTTGGCTATCCAAACGATTGGCTAGAGAATGAGCAGTTTTCACAGGCTAAAGATATTTATCAGTCAAAAGCTAAGCTATTTATCAACAAAAATATCAATAATGTAAATTCTATCAACTATTTTAATCGTAGTAATAAGCGTGGCTATGTAGGGATTTGGGATAAAACGCCCCTGAAGCAAGAGCTGTTTACCTTATATCCTGATTTGAATTTGAAAGAATACTCAACTTTTAATGAGCTTTTAAAAGCTGCTGAGCTAGGTGAAATATCTGCTTTTATAGCTCATGTGGATTTTATGTCGTTGAAGTTATTAAAGTCTAATTTGCAATCGTATTTTTATACTCTTGATTCGCCAATATTTTTTTCTAGCATTTCTCCTTTGGTAAAAAAAGGAAATAGTCGGTTAATACAATTAATTAATGATGGTTTTCAACAGCTAAAACTTGAGCAACTCGTCTCTATTGAGGACAGGTGGTTAGCCGGCGATAATACTTATTACCGAAATTTATTTGAAAAAGTAACACTGACACCTCAAGAGCAGGAATTCATTGCCCAAAATAGAGTGATTGATGTTGGTATAATGAGAACGTTAGCTCCTATTGAGTTTATTAACGAAAAAGGAGAGTTTGCAGGGATTGATAGAGATATTATTGATTTGATTGCAGAGCGAACAGGGTTAAATTTTAATTTTGTTCCTTATGATACTTGGCACCAACTCTACCAAGCTATGCTTGATGGTGAAATTGATATCGTCACTAGCATCACGCCAACACAAGAAAGAAGCAAGCAGCTCTTGTTCACCGTTGAGTATCGGGAAACACCATGGACAGTATTGCATCCTTATCATCTTGGTAGACAGTCAGAGCTGAGCAATTTTTACGGTAAACAATTAGCGATAGTGAAAGATTATTATTTAATCGAAGATATTAGAAAAAGTCATCCGTTAATCACCTTGAATATAGTTAAAAGTAGGGAAGAAGGACTGCGTTTGGTGCAGCAAGGGAAAGTCGATGGTTTAATCGTAAACATCTCATCCGCTACTCAATTATTAAAACATGAAAGTCTAGTGAATTTAATGATCTCAGTGATGGAAGGATTACCAGCAGAAAAGAATCACTTTGCTGTTGATAAAAATGACGTTGAATTACAAAGTATTTTAAACGAGGGATTGCTAAGTATTACGCAGGAAGAAAGAGAAAAAATTCATGATAAGTGGTTTAACGTTGATATTAATACCGGTCTAGATAAGGCGATAGTATTACGTGTGGCAATCCAAGCGACCATACTCATTATTGTGGTTCTGAGCATCATCATAGTTTGGAATAGACGATTGAAAAAAGAGATAAATCGACGAGAGCAGCTTGAAAAAAGCATGAAGCACATGGCTACGCACGATGATTTAACCGGATTAGCAAATAGAGTTTTATTAAAAGATAGGTTGAATACCGCCATTGAATTTCATCAACGGCAATCGCTAATTTTGGCTGTACTTTTTCTTGATTTGGATGGCTTTAAAGAAGTTAATGATACGTACGGTCATGATGTTGGTGACGAGTTGTTGCTAATAGTTGCTAAGCGTTTGCAGTCATGCGTGCGAAAATCTGACACAGTGGTTAGGTTTGGTGGTGATGAATTTGTTTTATTACTTACGGGTTTACATACAGCTAATGAAGCCGCATATGTCGCAGAAAAAGTGATAGAGTTAATGCAAGTACCTGTTGAACTTTCCACTCAAACGATACAAGTTGGTTGTAGTATTGGTGTCTCATTATTTCCTGAAGATGGTCATAATGAAACTGATTTATTAAAAAAAGCAGATAGCTTAATGTACCAAGTGAAGTCTAAAGGTAAAAATCATTATTTATTTAATGAAAATTATTAAAGTTCAAATAGAATAATCAAACATGGCTTTAAGCGCCTCAATTGGCCTCTTTTTCAAGCGCAACAGAATGATAAACTGAAAGATCAACATACCCTAGGTGACTTTAATAAACTTTGCTTTATAATATGCGGCATTTATAGGCTTGCTAAAAATACCTGCAAGCAGTAGTTCATCTTATTATCAAGGCAAAATCTATGCGTAGTCTTTATTGTGGTGAGGTTAATGAATCTCATATTGGTCAAGAGGTCACTCTTTGTGGTTGGGTAAACCGTCGTCGTGACTTAGGTGCGGTGATCTTTTTAGATCTTCGTGACCGTGAAGGTTTAGTACAAGTTGTTTATGATCCAGATTTACCTGAAGTACTTGCCGTTGCCAATACCTTACGTAATGAGTTTTGTGTACAGCTTAAAGGTAAAGTGCGTGCACGTCCTGAAGGACAAACGAATAAAGACATGAAAACAGGTGCTATCGAAGTATTAGGCTTAGAGCTTACTATTTTGAATAAATCTGCACCATTACCGCTTGATTCAAACCAAAACAACTCAGAAGAACAACGCTTAAAGTATCGCTACCTTGATTTACGTCGTGTTGAAATGACCGAACGTATGCGTTTTCGCGCTAAAGTTACTTCTAAAGTACGTAGTTCACTTGAATCACAAGGCTTTTTAGACATTGAGACGCCTATTCTTACTGCTGCTACTCCAGAAGGTGCACGCGATTATTTAGTGCCAAGTCGAACTCATAAAGGTAAATTCTTCGCACTGCCGCAATCGCCACAATTATTTAAGCAATTACTAATGATGTCTGGCATGGAGCGTTATTACCAAATTGTTAAATGTTTCCGTGATGAAGATTTACGTGCCGATAGACAACCAGAGTTTACGCAAATAGATATTGAAACTTCATTCATGTCTAGCGATCAGGTGATGGAAGTGACAGAAACCATGATCCGTGAATTATTTAAAGAAATGCTCGACGTAGATTTAGGCGACTTCCCACGTATGCCTTACTCTGAAGCAATGGCTCGTTTTGGCTCAGATAAACCTGATTTACGTAACCCGTTAGAAATCGTAGATGTTGCTGATATTTTAAAAGATGTTGAATTTAAAGTTTTTTCAGTTCCAGCTAATGATGAAAAAGGTCGAGTATCTGTTATCTGTGTACCTCAAGGTGCAAGTCAATTTTCACGTAAGAAAATTGATGACCTAACCAAGTTTGTTGGCATTTACGGTGCTAAAGGTATGCCTTGGTTAAAAGTAAATGATCTGGAAAAAGGCTTAGAAGGTTTACAATCACCTATTTTAAAATTCTTAAATGAAGAAGCTGTTAATGCGTTACTTGAAAGAACTAAGGCGCAAACAGGTGACATTATTTTCTTCGGCTCAGATACTTATAATGTTGTAACTGAAGCGTTAGGTGCATTACGTTTAAAAATTGGTGAAGATCTTAATTTACTTCAAGGTGAGTGGAAACCACTTTGGGTTGTAGATTTCCCTATGTTTGAAGAAATTGATGGTGGCATGCACGCGCTTCATCATCCGTTTACTGCACCAACTAACTTAACACCTGAAGAGCTTGAAGCTAACCCTCTAGGGGCTTTGTCTGATGCTTATGATATGGTACTTAATGGTTGTGAATTAGGTGGTGGCTCAGTACGTATTCATGATCAGGCAATGCAATCAGCTGCCTTTAGAATTTTAGGTATTGATGAAGAAGAAGCGCAAGAGAAGTTTGGTTTCTTACTTGAAGCACTACAATATGGCGCTCCACCACACGCTGGACTTGCGTTTGGTTTAGATAGACTTGTGATGTTAATGACAGGTGCTAGCTCTATTCGTGAAGTAATGGCTTTTCCAAAAACCACTACAGCGGCATGTCCATTAACTAATGCACCGGGTAATGCAAATCCAGCGCAATTAGCTGAATTGGGTGTGGCAACAATCTCTCAAGAGAAAGAATCATCGTAAGCTATTAAGCTTGTAATGGTATACGTGAAGTTTCAGCGACTTTATACTGCTGAAACTTCATTTGATCACAAAGGACGTTAATGACGATAATATTAGGTATAGACCCTGGTTCACGTTTCACTGGTTATGGTGTCATCAAGCAACAAGGTCGAACTTTTAGTTACCTAGGTAGTGGTTGCATTAAAGCCCTCAGTCAAGGTGAAGATCTTGGCTCTCGTCTACAAACTATCTTTGCTGGTGTGTCGGAAATTATTTTGCAATTCAACCCCGACATGTTTGCCATAGAGCAAGTCTTTATGGCAAAAAATCCTGACTCAGCTCTGAAGTTAGGTCAAGCTCGTGGTGCTGCGATTGTCGCTGCCACCAATAATGGCTTATCCATTAGTGAATATTCCGCACGACAAATCAAGCAAGCCGTAGTTGGTACTGGTGGCGCAGATAAAACTCAAGTGCAGCATATGGTTAAAACTATTCTAAAACTACCGGGTACTCCCCAAGCTGATGCTGCTGATGCACTTGCTGTAGCGCTCTGTCATGCGAATAGTCATGAAAGTTTAGAAAAGCTTGCTGGCCAAGCGAAAAAAGTTGTTAGACGACGATTACGTTAGCCTTTAGCCTTCTAAGCTTTATCGTTTAAAAACATATAAAACATTTCTGATTACTTTTTAAAAACACAAAGAATTTCATTTTTCGAAATATTTACACTTTATTTGCACAATTGGTTTATAGACTCGTGTTAATTACATTAACTCGCTGTTGGAAAAAACTATGCATTCAAATAAACACTTTAATATTTTCTTAGTACTAATTTCACTTGGTTTAGTTGCTTGTGGCTCAGAAAGTAATAGTTTAAGTAATGATGATGAAGCTACTGAAACGACAACGTCGACTTCCACTTCAACAGATGAAACGCTAACGACAGGTTTATTGCATAACGCCTATGCACAATTTGACAGTGATAACGTAGCAGTAGTCCTTAGTGGTGATAACGTTATTATAGAAACCAACGGCCTACCAAATCATACTTCACCCTATTGGTCATCAAACCATGAGTTATTTGTTGAGCCAACAGTCACCAACTTCAATGAAATGGCGCCGGGTAATATTGATGAGTTTGTGGGAACTTATACATTAACTGTCGCTAACGAACCAACTAAAGCAACTAGCTCCTCAGCAACCGGTTTGGGCGCGATAGGTATTGCAGTAAGTGGCTCTGTAATTTATAACGACGAAGAAGGTCCAGGAGTTCCCTTAGATGATGCGGCAGGTAGTTTAGACTTTAATGGTGCTCATACAGGCCCGCAAAGTTATCATTATCACTTAGAGCCGGTATCATTTTCTGATGACGATAGTAATCTTATTGGTGTGATTGCCGATGGTTTTTTTCTCTATGGTCGTAAGTGTAATTCAACAGGAGATTACCCTAGCGATTTAGATGAGTCTGGCGGTCATACGAGCATTACACAGTACGCTGATGAAGCTGAATACCATTATCACATCCAAAATGAGTTATACATAGGCAGTTATTACATTCTTTTCCCTGGTGATTACCAAGGCTCAGCCAGTGCAATTAACTAAAACCTTAGTTAATTGTTTGGCGATATTCTTATTAACTGTTACTACGTTTGATGTCGTTGCAAAGCAAAAATTCACTACTCAAATTCGAACTGGCAGTGCTGATGTAGCTCTGGTTAATCAAAAGGATATTGTGCTTTCTACTACCAGTGGTTTGAGGCTGTATAAAGGAGAGCCTTATACCGGTAATGTAGTGAGTTATTACCCTTCAGGGCAGTTGGCTAAATTATCGAGTTACCAATCAGGTTTACGTCATGGACTATTAAAACAGTGGTTTAAGCATGGTGAACTAGGTTTTAGCGCTGAATATCAAGCCGGAATATTACATGGAATATCGCAAAGTTGGTGGGGTAATGGCAATAAGCGCTCGATCACTCTTTTTGAGCACGGGAAAATCAATGGTGATAGCTTCCAGTGGTATTCGTCTGGCGAGATATTTAAAAAAATGCATTATGAAAAGGGTAAAGAAGTTGGCTTACAGCAAGCTTGGCGCCGCAACGGAAAACTGTTTAGTAATTATGAATATGTTAATGGCAGAATTTTTGGTTTAAAACGAGCCAATATGTGCGTGGAGTTAGAAGATGAAAATGTATTTGTACAAAATGAGGAAAGCCGAATTGAATAGTGTAAAGGTTTTATTGCTAGTATTAACTTTTTTAGTCACTTTGAAATCCTATGGAAGTGCTAAAGAAAGCTTAACTTTGCCCTATTATAATTCAGGCGAGTTTACCCCTCATTGGTTAACTCCACAGAGTGTTAAGCTTGATGATTTTCATAAGGTGAGTAACTTTTCTTTTCTCAATCAAGATGGAGAGTATGTCAGTCAGAATACTTTAGAAAATAAGTTGTATGTCGCTAGTTTCTTCTTTACCTCTTGCCCAGGTATTTGTCCTAAGATGCGCTCACAACTGTTTAAAGTTCAACAAGCTTTTGTCAACGATGAGCAAGTGAACATCATTTCTCATTCTATTCAGCCAAGTAATGATACCGTTTCAGTGTTAAAAAAATATGCCGATGAGCATGGTGTTATCTCTGGTAAATGGCATTTAGTCACAGGCGAACGTGATGATATTTATGATATTGCTCGTAATGCATACTTTGCCAATGAAGATTTAGGTGAGTTTGTTAGCAACCAAGACTTTTTACATACAGAAAACTTGGTGCTAGTAGACCAAAATCGACATATTCGTGGTATTTACAATGGTTTAAATAAAACTTCAGTTAATCATTTAATCAGTGATATTAAAACCTTACAACAAGAGATAAAACGGTAGAAAAGTGACACTTTTGCCAAGTAAATTGAAAAATTCAATCTTTTCTAGCTATGATGCTAGTTAGCAAAAAAGTAGTTTACTGTATAAATATCTAGTGGTATGATTTTGCCAATTAATAATCATTATTTGGTATTCCCTTTGATCGGTCGATTATCTGGCACGTTAGCCGAAAAGTTCCCACCTGAAATCCTTATCGAGTGTGCAGGCGTTGGTTATGAAGTCACTATGCCAATGACAAGTATTTATGCGCTTCCTGATCTTAACGAGCAGGCGGTGATCTACACACACTTTGTTGTAAGAGAAGATGCGCAATTATTATATGGTTTTGCCAATACCACGGAGCGAAAGTTATTTCGCTTATTAATTAAAGTGAATGGCGTTGGACCTAAGCTAGCTTTAGCGGTTCTCTCTGCAATGTCAGCTGATCAATTTGTTAGTTGTGTTGCCCATGATGATGTTTCAGGCATAGTTAAAATCCCAGGGGTAGGTAAAAAAACTGCTGAGCGATTGTTGATAGAGATGCGTGACCGATTAAAAGACTGGAAAATTACTTCTGCTACACCTGCAACCGATGCAATGCCAGTGCAGCTAAGTACAGAGCAAACCTTTGTTAATGCTTTTAACGATCATAAAGGTGACGCTATAAATGCACTAATCTCTCTGGGTTATAAACAAATGCAGGCAGATAAAGCGGTGAAACTGGTTTATAGTGACGGCATGACCAGTGAAGATATAATACGCTTGGCGCTAAAATCCATGTTGTAATTTTCTAAGGATTTATCAAACAGTAATGAAATACAGCTTAAACTAGCGTTAATTTAAAAATTCGGGAATATAAATGATAGAAGCAGATCGCTTAATTGAACCAGCAGCCACGATTGAAGATGAAGGGGTTGACCGTGCTATTCGACCTAAAATGTTGGTGGATTATACTGGTCAGTCGCATGTTAATGCGCAAATGGAAATCTTTATTCCGGCAGCGAAAAAGCGTGGCGAGCCTCTGGATCATTTACTTATTTTTGGCCCTCCGGGTTTAGGTAAAACCACTTTGGCGAATATTGTTGCCAACGAAATGGGCGTTAATATCCGTACCACGTCAGGTCCTGTATTAGAGAAAGCCGGTGACTTAGCTGCCTTGTTAACGAATTTAGAAGAAAATGATATTTTATTTATTGATGAAATTCATCGCTTAAGTCCTGTCGTTGAAGAAGTTCTTTACCCTGCGATGGAG
Source organism: Colwellia sp. KS18-150 (assembly GCF_057551365.1). Lineage (NCBI taxonomy): Bacteria > Pseudomonadati > Pseudomonadota > Gammaproteobacteria > Alteromonadales > Colwelliaceae > Colwellia > Colwellia sp. KS18-150. Next base: position 121,088 of record NZ_BAAJMC010000007.1, read on the forward strand.
GATTATCAGTTAGATATTATGATAGGAGAGGGGCCTGCGGCACGCTCTATAAAACTAGACCTTCCTCCTTTTACGCTTATCGGTGCGACGACTCGTGCTGGCGCTTTAACATCACCCTTGCGAGATAGATTTGGCATAGTTCAGCGTCTAGAGTTTTATAATGTACAGGACTTAACGTCTATCGTTAAACGCTCTGCACATTTTTTAAATTTAAATATCGATGAGCAAGGTGCTTATGAAGTGGCTAAACGTTCCAGAGGAACGCCTCGTATTGCTAACCGATTATTACGCCGAGTTAGAGATTACGCTGACGTTAAAACGCACGGTATGGTAAATCAAGAAACGGCCGCCGCAGCACTTGATATGTTAGAAGTCGATAACGAAGGCTTTGATATCATGGACAGAAAATTACTTCATGCCATCATCGATAAATTTATGGGGGGACCTGTTGGCCTTGATAATGTCGCTGCTGCTATTGGTGAAGAGCGAGAAACGATTGAAGATGTATTAGAGCCTTTTTTAATCCAACAAGGCTTTTTACAACGAACTCCTCGTGGCCGTATTGCGACAGATAGAGCTTATGAACATTTCTCTATTACAAGGCCTACAGAGTAAGGCTATCTAATTTGAGATCCGCTTAACATATGTTTTTCTAACAGCTATTTTTACTGACTTTTTCTTGAATTAAGTAAAACTCTCAAGCTAGAAATATATTAGGATTAATCTTTTATTCTATTTCAACTAGTTAAATATCTCTTCAACCGAGTTCAGCTTACCTATCTTTGCGTTGCTGCCAAGCTTTAGCAACGCTATAACGCCAAAGTGCTTGAATACCTAAATAACCAATAATACCAAAAGTAATCGCCAATACTCCGCAGCCTAATAAAAATGCCGGTCCTATAGTGGATAAACTTTCTACTACCCATTGCCAGCTAGCTTCAAAGACAAATTCTTGTGCGGGTGTGCCAACGATCCAAGTACCGACAATATAACAGGCATAGAATATCGCAGGCATGGTTAACGGGTTAGTGATCCAGACTAGGGCGATTGATAACGGTAAATTAGCATGGATCATTATTGCTATACCCGCCGCTAAAATCATTTGAAATGGTACTGGAATAAAAGCAAAGAATAACCCAACAGCAAACGCTTTCGCGACAGAGTGACGATTCATATGCCACAGGTGAGGATTGTGTAACAAACTGCCAAAAATTTTCAAATGCTTATTATCTTTAATACTTTGATGATCAGGCATCAAACGCTTAATTAATTTTTTTGGCATATACTAATACTTCTTTTAGTTTTCTTTTCTATCCAATAATACAGGAAGTATTACATTCACTATGGATTGGTGGTTAGCGAGTTTCTTTCTAGGTGCTATATTGTCACTATTTTCGCCCATAGTGCCAGATCTTTTTACGCTATTTTTACTTCTCTTAGCCTCTATCAGTTTTTTGTGGTTAAAACCTACACGTTTAAGCTCAGGATTATTGTTTGGAATGCTTTGGTTATTATTTAATGCCTATTCTTTTGAGCAGCTTTGGCAAAAAAATAATTTGGATGCTATTTCATTAGCCAGTAAAGTTCAATGGGTGCAGGGAAAAGTATTGAGCTTACAAACTTGGGATGACCAAGTCGCATCTAAAGTGAGCCAAGGTAACCCTAAAGAAAAGCGCTTGCGATTTAGTTTTCGTGTAAGTCATATCAATAATCAAACGTTAGTAACTCCCATTTTACTACGTTTAAGTTGGAAAAATCCTGATTTTACTGTGTTGCAGGGGCAAAATGTTAGCTTGAAAGTTAAATTTAAGCCTGCCCACGGTTTAGCTAACTTGGGAGGCTTTAGTTATCAAACATGGCTAAATAGCAATAAAATTAGTGCCACAGGTTATGTGATAAATAATAAAGCTAATCGGATATCAAACCCTAAAGCTACAGTAAGACAAGCGCTATTTTCTCAATACCAACAGTTATTGCCGCAAGAGTCGATTGCTCCGCTATTACTCGCTTTAGGTTTTGGCTCACGAAGTGAATTAAGCCAAGAGCTGTGGCAGGTATTACAAGCTACAGGAACAGGTCATTTAATTGCTATTTCAGGCTTACATATAGGTTTAGTCGCCACCGGTAGTTATTTTTTTATCATGTTAATTATTCGAGCTTTACCACTAAGATTATTTTGTAAAAGCAATTGCTTTCAAGTCATCAATGTTCGTTATGTTGCTATTGCTCTTAGTATGTTAATTGCATTGAGTTATGGTTATTTAGCGGGTTTCTCACTGCCAACGGTGCGAGCTTTGTTGATGTTGAGCATTTATTGGTGTACCCGATTGTTGTCAATAAAGTTATCCGTTAGTCGCTGGTTTCTTATAACATTATTTTTGTTAGTGCTCACTACACCTTTTAGTTTATTCACCGCAAGTTTCTGGCTATCAGTGTATGCCGTATCGATAATTTTTCTTTCTTTATGGCGATTTAGAGACTTTATTGGTAAAGGTGAGCCACTGTGGTGTTTTGTTAAAGGATTAGTTGTTATTCAGCTAAGCTTAACCTTGATGTTACTTCCTATCAGCGCCATTTTCTTTCATCAAATCTCACTTATCGCCTTGCTGGCTAATATCATTGCGGTACCATGGATGAGTTTTATTAGTATTCCTCTTTGTTTATTGTCTGTACTTGTCATGCCAATGTCAGAGGTGTTATCCCAATACTTTATCTTCTTTTCTTTACAGTCACTACAGCTTATATGGCACTATTTAAGCTATTTTGCGGCTCAACCTTTTGCAATAATGACGTTAAGCAGTGTTGATATTAAATGGCTGATTGCAGCGAGTATTATTAGTGTTTATTACTTGTTTTTTCAGTATAAAGTGACAATTAATAACAAACAAAAGATATTGATTTCTGGCAGTTTGGTATTACTACTGGGCAGTGCTTCTTTCTCATCTATAACGACGCAAGAGCAAGTTTCTTCTACGGATGAAGCTGTGCACAGCAACAATGATTGGCAGTTAGCAATTTTCGATGTCGGTCAAGGACTTTCTGTTTTAATAGAAAAGCAAGGTAAGGCCATTTTATATGACACAGGGGCATCATACCCAAGCGGGTTTAATATGATTGATGCAGTGGTGAGTCCATATTTACAGCATGTTGGAATAAAGGTGTTAGACAAGGTCATCATTAGTCACAGTGATAATGATCATGCTGGCGGATTAGCACAGTTACAAGAGCTGATAGCTATCAAAGAAGTCATTGATAACAGCAATCAAAATATAAATACTGGTCATTGTTTACAAGGTAAGGTGATGAATTGGCAAGGGTTAAAAGTCGAGATGCTTTGGCCTGAACAAGTAGTTGGCAAAGAAAATGATGACTCCTGTGTACTACTGATCTCTGATGGTCGTTATAAAGTTCTCTTTACTGGAGATATCTCCTCGAAAGTTGAGGCCAAGTTGTTAGCAAAATATCCGCAATTGACAATCGATGTATTAGTCGTACCTCACCACGGCTCAAAAACTTCCTCGAGTAAAGTATTTATTGAGCAACTATCTCCACAAATAGCCTTGGTAAGTGCTGGTTATTTAAATCGCTGGAAAATGCCAGTAGAAGAAGTTGTAGAGCGTTACCATTTTAATGGGGTAAAGCTAGTTAATACAGCCAAACTCGGACAAATAAATATCAATTTTTCAACGCAAGGTGTAAACATAAACAGCTATCGTGATGATTTATGGCCATTTTGGTTTGCTAAATCAATGCACTAATTCGAAATAGTTGGTTGTTGAAAAGGAATCACGTTAAAATCAATCTAATTTAAAAATATACTAAAGCATTGAGACCACTTCCCTCATGGCAAAACCGTTAACAGCCACGACTTGGCAAAATTTCAAACGTCTACTTAGCTATGCAAAGCCTTATAAATTGGGGTTTGTGGCTGCCATTATTGGTATGTTAGGTTACGCTGCAATTGATGTTTATTTTTTATCTAAATTACAACCATTGATAGATGAAGGTTTAGAAGGGGCAAATCCTGATTTTATGAAATGGGCCCCTATATTTGTGGTGGTAGCATTCGTTTTTAGAGGAATGTTTCATTTTGTCGCTAATTATTGTTTAGCGTGGGTCGGGAACCATGTTGTTACCGATTTAAAACAGCATTTGTTCGAACATATTATGACTATGCCGGTTGCGTTTCATGATCAAGAGTCCACCGGTAGCTTAATTTCAAAACTTACTTTTGATACCGAACAAGTATTAAATTCAGTAAGTAAATCCATTTTAGTGATTGTTCAGCAAAGTGCCTTTGTGCTTGGTTTGATTGGTTTGATGTTTTATATCAGTTGGCAATTATCAGTAATATTTCTACTTATAACGCCGTTGATTGCCATTATTGTTAGTATAGTTTCAAAGCGCTTTCGTAAAGTCAGTAAGAATATTCAAGGGGCGATGGGCGAGGTGACTACCGCGGCAGAGCAAACTTTTAATGGTCATAAAGTAGTGCTTACTTTCGGTGGACAAAAACAAGAATTTAAACGTTTTGAACAAATCAATAAAAACAATCGTCAGCAACGGATGAAGTTAGTCGCGACCAAGGCTGGCAGTGTACCGGTAATACAAATCATAGCCTCTTTTGCCTTAGCCTTTGTCTTCTATGCTGTAAACTCCGAAAGTTTACGAGACAGTATTTCTGCGGGCAGTTTTGTCAGTGTTATTACTTATATGACCATGTTGTTAAGACCATTAAAAATGCTAACTAATGTTAACAGCGAGTTTCAAAAAGGTATGGCAGCTTGTGTGAGTATATTTTCAGTGTTAGATCAAGAAAAAGAAAAAGATACAGGTACAGAGCATATTAGTAAAGCTAGAGGCGAGATAGCCTTTAAAAATGTTAACTTCTCCTACGACTATCAAGTCAATAGTAAAGAAAATAACTGGGCACTTGAGGGTATTTCATTTGATTTAAGCCCAGGTGAAACCCTCGCCTTTGTTGGGCGCTCTGGTAGTGGCAAATCAACGGCTAGCTCACTTTTATTGCGCTTTTATGATGCCAGTGAAGGTGAGGTGTTAATTGATGGTATTAATATAGAGCATTATCATTTAAAAGACTTACGTCACCAGTTTGCCTACGTTTCTCAACAAGTGGTGCTTTTTAACGATACCTTAGCTAACAATATTGCTTATGGTAACCCAGAGGCAAGTAAAGATGACATTATTGCGGCAGCGAAAAGTGCTCATGTGATGGAATTTGCACAACAAATGGCACAAGGATTAGAAACCAATATCGGTGAAAATGGTGCTTTACTTTCGGGTGGTCAACGACAGCGAGTTGCGATTGCTCGTGCACTGTTATGTGATGCACCATTTCTAATTCTAGATGAAGCCACAAGCGCTTTAGATACTGAGTCTGAGCGTCATATTCAAGATGCTTTACAAACGCTACAGAAAAACCGTACTTCTATTGTTATTGCTCATCGCTTATCAACTATTGAAAGCGCAGATAAAATTATCGTGATGGAGCAGGGCAAAATTGTTGAACAAGGTACTCATCAATCGTTACTTGATGAAAATGGTGCTTATGCCCAGTTACATAGTTTTCAATTTGAGCAATAACGTTATGAGTTTTATCTCATCAGATATTAAAGTAGAGCAATTGTGCGATTAATTGAAAAAGTATGGTTTAGCGGCCATCACGCTAAATATTGGCTTGTCCCTTTATTGATGCCATTTACCGTATTGTTCTACTTAGTTAGTTTACTCAGAAGGACAGCTTTTCGTTGCGGACTAAAAAAGTCTTATCACATAGCTAAGCCCGTCATAGTTGTCGGCAACATTGGTGTAGGTGGGAATGGTAAAACGCCAGTCGTTGTACATTTAGTTGAGTTATGTAAAAAGCTTGGGCTAAAGCCTGGTGTTATATCTAGAGGATATGGCGGTAACGCAAGCGCTTATCCTTATTTACTTGATGATAGTAGCACTTCTGAACAGGCTGGCGATGAGCCAATACTTATTTATCAGCGTTGTCAGATCCCCGTAGTTGTTGGACCCGATCGTGTTGCCAATGCGAACAGTTTAGTTTTGCAAGACTGTGATATTATTATTAGTGATGATGGCTTACAGCATTATCGATTGCAACGAGATATAGAGATCATTGTTATTGATGGCAAACGTTTATTTGGTAATGGCTTATTATTACCTTCAGGACCGCTTAGAGAAGGGCAATGGCGTTTATCACAAGCTGACATACTCATTTATAATGGTAGCCAACCTCAGTCGCGGGATAAGTTAACCAGTCAGCCTTCACTTTTGATGAAGCTTTTGGCAACAGAGGTTATCAATGTTAAAACCGCAGAGACAAAACCATTAAACAGTTTTTTACTGCAGTGGCAAAGTGTTAATGCCGTAGCTGGTATTGGCGATCCTAAGCGTTTTTTTGATACCTTATCAATACTTGGTTTTACGTTATCCAAGCAACAAGGGTTTATTGATCACAAAGCGTTTACGCTTGATGATTTTTATCAGTTTAAAAATGACTTACCGCTATTAATGACAGAGAAAGATGCGGTAAAATGTCAATCCTTTGCACAAGATAACTGGTGGTACTTACCCGTAAATGCTCATTTTTCAGAGCAAGATGAACAAGCATTAATGGCATGTTTACAAAAGGTTTTACCCAACACAACAACATAATATAACTATAGAGAACTAATCATGGCTTTTGATACCAAATTGATGGAAATACTGGCATGTCCAGTATGTAAAGGAAAACTAGACTATGACAAAGCAGCGCAAGAGCTTATTTGTAAATTTGATAAGCTTGCTTATACCATAGATCAAGATATCCCTGTGTTGTTAGAAAATGAAGCTAGAAGTATCGCTGAAGACAGCTCAGAACAGACTAATGCGAATATTGAGCAGGATCAGTAATCAATGACTATAGCCACTAAACCTACTGAAAATAACAACGCCTTTATTGTTGTGATCCCTGCTCGCTATCAATCCTCAAGACTACCGGGTAAAGTGTTAGCTGATATCGGTGGCAAGCCGATGATCCAGTGGGTAGTTGAAAAAGCATTATTAAGTGGTGCGAGTAAAGTGATTGTGGCTACAGATAACGATGAAGTTGAGCAAGTAGTCAAAGGCTTTGGTGGCGAGGTTTGTAAAACACGCGCGGATCATCAATCTGGCACCGAGCGTTTAGCCGAAGTCATGGAGCAATATCAATTTAATGACGATGAGATTATTGTTAACGTTCAAGGAGATGAGCCATTTATTCCCCCTGAAAATATTGCTCAGGTTGCTGATAATTTAGCGGCGCAAGACAATAGTAGCCAAGGTAAGCTTGCTCGAATGTCGACTTTAGCGATAAATATTGATTCGGTTACAGAGGCATTTAATGCCAATGCAGTAAAAGTGCTCACCGATAAAGATGGTTATGCTCTTTACTTTAGTCGAGCAACAATTCCTTATGATAGAGAAAGGTACTTAGGTAATAATAATATTAATGCTATTGGTGATTTTTATTTACGTCATGTTGGAATTTATGCCTACCGAGCAGGTTTTATTAAAGATTATGTCAACTGGCCTACTAGCCAATTAGAGCAAATTGAAGCGCTTGAGCAACTAAGAGTACTTTATCAAGGAGAGCATATTCATGTTGAGGTTGCTAAAAGTAATGTTCCTGTTGAGGGCGTTGATACACCTGAAGATCTTGCCAAAGCAAGAGAGTACGCAGCAACACTTAATTAATTATCTCTTCGCGCTAACTCATCACGAGTATTTTGTATAAGGTTAGCGCTAAATTGCACCAAAGAATGAACACTACTGGGTAATTGTTCAATATCTATAGCATCAATTAAGTTTTTTACCTCTAATCCTAGCTCTGTATCTCCTTCAACTTTTAAACGCCTTTGAAAAAATAAGGTGTCAGGATCTTGTTTTCTTCCGGCAATAAGTATCAAATCATCGCCTGTTGCATTAAAGCTGACATCTTCATTATGACTGTTTTCTTGCATTTCCTTCTTTGAAGCCATCACTAATTTATTGTTATTAAAACTTAACCACCAGGTTAATTCTAAATCTGTGATGGCAATTTTTAACCATTTATCTTGAAGAAACTCAAAATCCCCGTCTTCAAGTGCTTCTTGAAAAACAGATGACAATGCAGAGAGTAATAATGACTTTTGAGCTTTGTAGGGTAAGAACTTTAAGCTAGGCCTTAATAACATAGGCATTGTTGATACTAAGCGACTTCGCACCTGTAGCGGAAATTTTTCAATTGCTGTAGCTGGCAGAAGAGTATGTTGGTTAGATAAGAAATTAAACAATGTTCTTCTCAGTGGTTATTAAAGTTAAGTTAGTCTAGCACTGACGTGAGAGCGGTCACTGTACCAGATCAAACTTTCTTAATGTATATCAATAAATGTTTGCGCATATCCACCTAGACTATCTGGAAAATTCTTACTTTTCTATTTCTAGATGCTTGGGAGCACTAAGTGGAGTTATTGTGTCCAGCGGGTAATTTACCTGCTTTAAAAACAGCGATAAATAATGGTGCCGATGCTGTGTATATTGGCCTTAAAGATGATACTAATGCGAGGCATTTTGCGGGGCTTAACTTTAATGACGGTAAATTAGCAAAAGCTGCTGATTATGTGCATGACCGAGGGAAAAAACTTCATGTTGCTATAAACACTTTTGCACATGCTAATGGCGAAGAGCGTTGGAAAAAGGCGGTTGATGATGCCGTATCCATTGGAACTGATGCATTAATTATTGCTGATTTAGGTGTGCTAGATTATGCCGCCTCGACATATCCTGATGTAGAGCGACATGTGTCTGTGCAAGCCTCCACTACCAACCTAGAGGCGATTAAATTTTTTCATAATAATTTTGATGTGCAACGTGTTGTCTTACCACGTGTTCTTTCGGTTCAACAAGTACGTCAGCTCGCTAAATCTAGCCCAGTCCCATTAGAAGTTTTTGCTTTTGGAAGCTTATGCATTATGGCTGAAGGGCGCTGTTATTTATCGTCTTACATGACAGGCGAATCACCCAATACTGTTGGCGCTTGCTCTCCTGCTAAATATGTTCGCTGGCAAGAAACGTCACAAGGCTTAGAATCTCGCTTAAATAACGTGTTAATTGATAGGTATCAAGCGCATGAAAATGCCGGTTATCCTACTCTTTGTAAAGGACGTTTTGATGTTGATGGTGATGTTTACCATGCTTTAGAAGAGCCCACCAGCTTAAATACGTTAGAGCTTATTCCTGAGTTAATGGCGATGGGAATAGTGTCAGTAAAAATAGAAGGCAGACAGCGCAGCCCCGCTTATGTGGAGCAGGTGACAAAAACATGGAGAATGGCTTTAGACCGATATAAACAAAATCCACAGGGCTATGCGGTAGAAGGCAGTTGGATGCAAACATTGACTAATTTATCAGAAGGTAGCCAGACAACGCTAGGTGCCTATCATAGAAAATGGCAATAAATTCCTCCCATTGCACACTCTTTATCAAATAAGGCATCGCTAACATTAAATTTAGGAAAACTTATGAAATTCTCACTTGGACCTAATCTATTCTTTTGGCCAAAAAATGATGTAGAAAAATTTTATCAACAAGCAAAAAACTCTAGTGCAGATATTATCTATTTGGGGGAAACTGTTTGTTCAAAAAGGCGTGAATTAAGAGCCAAAGATTGGTTGATGCTAGGGCGAGAATTAGCACAAAATACAGATAAACAAATTGTAATATCAACCATGACATTGCTTGAATCGCCAGCAGAGCTTATGACGATGAAAAAGCTTTGCGACAATGGAGACTTACTCATAGAAGCTAATGATTTAAGTGCTGTACAAATAATGAGTGATTTAAACTTGCAGTTTGTCGTGGGGCCTGCGATCAACTGTTACAACCTTTCTACTTTAAAATTACTTATCAAGCAGGGTATGATGCGCTGGTTAATGCCAGTCGAACTTTCAGGAGATTGGTTAAAAACAATATTAACTCAAGCACAAAATGAAGGAATACGGGATAGGTTTGAATGTGAAGTGTTTTCGTGGGGCTACTTACCGCTTGCATACTCCGCTCGATGTTTCACTGCTCGCTCAGAAGATCGAGCCAAAGATGATTGTCAATATTGTTGCATTAACTATCCTCAAGGACGAATAATGAATTCTCGTGAAGGTGAGCAAGTTTTTGTGCTTAATGGGATTCAAACTATGTCTGCTTACCAGTATAATCTCATTAACGAAGTGAATCAGCTAAATGACATGGGTGTTGATGTAATTCGCATTAGTAGCGATAGTGAACAAGCCTTTAGTCAATTAGATAAATTTAAACAGCAATTAGTAACGCCGCAAAAGTACACATTGGATGATGTGAAAGAATGCAATGGTTTCTGGCATAAAATTGCTGGTATGTCGGTGGCATGAAACAGTAAGTAGTTACCTTTACCCTAGCGTAGCTGTGCTGCCATTATAAAAGAGAATAATATGTATACCCTAGATTTAAACCAACTGAGTGCGAACGAATTCTTAACGAAGTATTGGCAAAAAAAGCCAGTTGTAATTCGTCAAGGTTTTAAGGACTTTCAAGATCCTATTTCTATCGATGAATTTGCCGGTATTGCGATGGAAGAGTCTGTACAATCTCGATTGATATCCAAAAAGGATGGTCAATGGCAAGCTGAGTTTGGTCCATTTGAAAGTTATGATCACCTAGGCTCTCGAGATTGGTCATTGGTGATCCAAGCACTTGATAATTTTTCAGAAGAAGCGGCGGAGTTGATTGAGCCTTTTCGTTTTTTACCTCATTGGCGCTTAGATGACTTAATGGCAAGTTTTGCTACTGAAGGTGGTAGTGTTGGTCCACATGTAGATAACTATGATGTGTTTATTTGCCAAGGCTCAGGAAAGCGTCATTGGCGAGTAGGGGATAATAGTCAACAAGCTGAAGTGATTGCTCATGAAGCGCTATTACATGTAGAGCCTTTTGAAGCCATTATTGATGTCGATCTCGAGCCAGGCGATATCTTATATATCCCACCAGGTTTTCCTCATGAAGGAGTAGCATTAGAAGCATCGATGAGTTTCTCTATTGGCTTTCGAGCTAATTCAGCCATCAATTTATTAAGTGGCTTTGCAGATCATCTTATTGATCATGATTTAGGTACTCAGTTGCTTGAAGACCCAACTAGGCAGAGCACTACCCATAGCGGAGAGGTGACGAGCTCTGATTTGTCCAATATTAAACAGCAACTGCAAAATCTTTTAGATGATGACGCGGTATTTAATCACTTTGTCGGTAACTTTTTAACGAATGCTAAACATGAGCTAGATTTAATGCCTAGTGAAGAGCCTTTTACTCATGACGAAGTTCGTGAGTTATTATCTATCCATGGCATTAAACGCTTAGGTGGTTTACGAGCTTTTTATTTTGAAGATACCATTGAGCAAGGCATATGCTATATCAATGGCGAGCAAGTTAATTTTGCCAGTGAAATTGCACCTGTTATCAAGACACTTTGTGACAATGTCGTTGTTATGCCTGAAGCATTATCTCAGTGGCGTGAAAATGAGAGTTTTGTTGCTCTGATGACTGATTTATTGGATCAAGGTTATTGGTTTTGGGTTGAAGCACAATAGCATTAGTAGGAATTACCATGCGTCTCGATAAATTTATTTGCAAAAGTACTGAACTCACCCGAAATGAAGCTAAAAAGCTACTTAAAGGTGGTGAAGTTCGTGTCAATGGTGAGGTTGCTAAAGATCCTGCTATGCAAGTACATGAAAATAATAGTATTACTGTAGATGGTAATGAGTTGACGGCAAGAACTTCTCGTTACTATATGTTGCATAAGGTTGTTGATTCAATTTGTTCAAATGTGGATGAAGTATACCCTTCGGTGTTACATTTTTTAGAAGTTGATAAAGCGTTTGATTTACATATTGCAGGTCGCCTTGATGCTGATACTACAGGATTAGTATTAATAACTGATGATGGTCGTTGGTCACATAATGTTATTTCCCCTAAAAAGGACTGTAAAAAAACTTACCGAGTATGGTTAAGGGACGTGATAGATAATAGTAAAGCTGATGAGTTAATTGAACACTTTAAACAAGGTATTCAATTACAAGGAGAATCATCATTAACACGTCCTGCTATATTGGAATTAGTTACCGATACTGATGTTGAGAATGAAGTCTTATTAACGATTACAGAAGGCAAGTATCACCAAGTTAAGCGTATGTTTGCTGCCGTGGGAAATAGAGTTGTAGGTTTACATAGAGAACAAATTGGTGAGATCAAACTGGCAGATCTACCGCCAGGTGATTGGCGACCATTAACGTCACAAGAAGTGGCCTTGTTTAGCTAACTAGTCGACTAAGGCTAACTATTCAAATAAAAATGGCAAGAAGCACTTTGAGCGCATCTTGCCATTGATTTAGTTAATGACTATAGTCTTTCAAGTAAAGCTTCAGTGAAATCAGTGGTACCGTGTGTACCACCAAGATCGGCTGTTGTACGATCGCCACTGGCAATAACGTCAATTAAAGCATTTCTAATTTTCTCAGCTTTGTCAGCCATTTCTAAATATTCAAGCATTTGTAATGAAGCTAAAATAACAGAAGTAGGGTTAGCTAAGTTTTTACCGGCAATATCAGGTGCACTACCGTGAACAGCTTCAAAAATTGCACAGTCTTCACCAATGTTTGCACCAGGAGCCATGCCTAAGCCGCCGACTAGGCCAGCACAAAGATCAGATAAAATATCACCAAATAAGTTGGTCGTTACAATAACGTCAAACTGCTCAGGCTTCATCACTAATTGCATACAGCAATTATCAACAATCATTTCTGTTGATTCAATCTCAGGGTAACGCTCAGCTACTTCACGAGCAACTTTTAAGAATAAACCTGAGGTTGATTTTAAGATGTTTGCTTTATGTACCGCAGTCACTTTTTTACGACCTTCTTTGCGAGCAGTTTCATAAGCAAAAGTTAATATCTTTTCAGCACCTTCACGAGTAATGATACTCATAGCTTCAGCTTGTGTACCGTCTTCTGAAGTTACTTGGCCTGCACCAGAGTACATACCTTGAGTATTTTCACGTACGGTTAAAATATCGATATTCTCATAACGAGCTTTAGTGCCTTTAAAAGAAAGAACCGGGCGTAAGTTTGCATATAATTTAAATTGCTTTCTTAACGTGACATTAATAGAGGTAAAACCTTCACCAACTGGGGTTGTTAATGGGCCTTTTAAGGTTATTTTGTTTTTTTCTATTAAGTCCATGGTTTCTTGAGGAACTAATTCACCATGGTTTTCTAGCGCTGTTAAACCAGCATCGGCAAACTCATAATTAAAATTACATCCTGCTTTGTCTAATACCTTTATGGCAGCATCGATAATGCTTGGGCCTATGCCGTCGCCTGGGATCACAGTGATAGTTTGTTGAGTCATTTTTATACCTTGTAATATATGTAGGGTAACCTGCCAAAATTGGCTTGTTTGAATGAGTAAAGCCAGCGTAAGTGTGAGTAAAATATCCAGCCAAAAGCGCAAACGCTAACATAGTCGATACTAAGTGGTCTGCTTAGTCGATTTATGGAGCGCTTTATACCATGTACAAACTATGTTTGCGAGTTTGAAAGTTTTACAGATAACTTTTATTTACTGTAGTTTATCACTTAATAGTAGGTGGAAATGTGAGTTGCATCAAGGTGACTTTAGTCTATAGTGGTGATGCTTTATTTCCTGTTTGATGACTATCGATGATGCCCCAGTTTTTTGGGTAATTATCGCCTAGTCCAATTTCTTTAAGAACACCGTTTACAAATAATAAGAAAGTACATTCGTCTTGTGTCGTAATACCATCGGATTTTACGTGTTGAGTTCGGTAAAACATAACTTGAAAATTATCGTTTGCCACTTTTTTGGCTTCAGTGATATCTGGGCTGCCAAGCTGATTAATGGCTTGTTCAAAGGTAAATTGTTCAAGTTGTAATTTTGCAATAAATTGACGGTTGTATGCCTCTCTATCTTCCCATGCCATTTTATCAGGACTATCATCATAGAAAACAAATACTAAAACGACAAAAACTCCATAAGCTGCAAGCGCAAGAAGGATACGAGAAATAACTTTTTTGTTCATTGAATGTCTCTAAAAATTAAGTGCTAATTATACCACTAAGAATAATAACGAGTTACGAGTAAAGTTTAAAGTATTAGTTACTGTTGTTCATAGGTTTCACAAGGTGATGAGGCTGTAATTGATTCTTCAGTACAACTCTCTTTTAAGCGTATATCCTTTAAATTGAAACCTAACGGAATATCTTGCTTAAAAGTCAGTAATTTCCTAGATAATGATATTTGCTCTTCACTTTCTTCTAGTTTTACCTTAATCGCTGGTTTTATTTCATCACTATTTACTATCGCATTTAAGGAGCCGTATTGATTTAATAAACTGGCTGCAGTGATTTGTCCTATGCCAGCAACACCAGGGATTTTATTGGTGTTGTCGCCTGTCAGAGTCCATAAATCAATAAGTTGTGACGGTTTTACATCAAATTTATTTTTTATATGTTCTTCATCCAGATAACGACGGTTGAAATAGTCATAAACACGAATATTGGCACTTAATAGCGAAAGAAAGCCTTTGTCCGTCGAGATAATGGTAACGTTTTTATTGTGCAGCGCCATTTTGGTTGCCAAAGTGGCGATGAGATCGTCTGCTTCATCTTCTTCAGAAACTAATGAGTCTACACCATGCTGCATAAAAGCATCTTGAATTGTACTTAATTCATTGGCTAAATGTGCAGGCATTTTCTTGCGGCCTTTTTTGTAGTCAGGGTATAACTTATATCGCCAACAAGGTAATTGGCTATCAAATACCGCGAGAATATGGCTAGGTTGCTGGAGCGATAATATATTTTCCAATGCTTTTACGCAGGCATTTTGTGTATTGAATAATACCTGCTGTTTAGTTTTATCAGCCAGCTCATCCTCTGCTTGAATTTTATTTTGCACAAATGGACGTTCTTGAACGGCGTATATTCGGCGAATTAAATTTAAAGCATCTATTAACACTAAATGAGCTGACACTAATTATTCCTCAACTACCTTATAGCAAGGAACGTATTCACTGCCGGGTAACTTCATACGTTGTTGGCTAACAAAAGAGGCGAGTAGCCTATCCATTAATTTCATTATTTTTTTATCACCAGAAATTTGAAATGGGCCATGTTCTCTTATGGCTTTGATGCCGTTTGATTTAACATTACCCGCTACTATACCAGAAAAAACTCTGCGTAAGTTTGCGGCTAATTCTGCCGTAGAAAGCTCATGGCTTATGTTAAGGGAAGACATGTTCTCATGATTTGGCTCAAAAGGTTTTTGAAAATCATCAGTTATCTCCAATGACCAGTTAAAGTGATAAGCATCCCCTGTTTTTTTTCGGTTAGCTAACACTTTCGCGGTACCTGCTGTTATTTCTTTTGCAACAAGCTCTGCATCATCGATAATGATTTTATAGAGCTGTTGTGCTTTTTCGCCAAGTGTTGCTCCAATAAAGGCATCTATTTCAGTAAAATATTCACTAGCGCTACTAGGGCCTGTTAAAATGATTGGTAAAACCTGGCTTTGATTATTTTCATTGAGTAATATGCCTAAAATATACAATAACTCTTCAGCAGTACCTGCACCACCAGGAAAAATAATCAGACTATGAGAAAGACGAACAAATGCTTCTAATCGTTTTTCAATGTCAGGCATGATCACTAGTTCATTGACAATCGCATTAGGAGGCTCGGCAGCAATGATACTTGGCTCAGTTAAGCCAATATATCTTCCTGATTTATGACGTTGTTTTGCATGGCCAATAGTCGCTCCCTTCATCGGGCCTTTCATAGCGCCGGGACCACAGCCAGTACAAATATTAAAATTACGTAAGCCAAGCTCATACCCTACGGCTTTGGTGTATTTATATTCATTTTGCTTAATAGAATGTCCGCCCCAGCAGGTAACTAAGCGTGGCTCAGTTTCAGGTAAAATGGCGTTAGCATTTCGCAATATACCAAATGTTGAATCTGTAAGCGTATCAGGGACACAGTGCATGTTCTGGTAGCGATTGTTTATAAATAAAATATCACGTAATACGGCTGAAAGGTGTTCTCTAATCCCTCTAATTATTTTGCCATCAACAAACGCATGCTCTGGCGGGTTTTCAAGTTCAATTTTTACTCCGCGCTCTATGCGAAGTACTTGAATATTAAAATCTTCATGCTGCTGATAAATAAATTCTGCATCATCCGAATGGCTACCGGCATTTAAAACAGCGAGTGAACAATTTCGGTATAAATTATAAAGCTCGCTAGTTGATGATTTTTGAAGTTGATCAACCTCTGCTTGAGAGAGGATATTCATTGTACCAACGGGGTTAAGCTGTGTATGCATAACTGCTTCCTTATAGGTTGGTTATTGAGTGAGTCTAGGGTAGGTATATAACTTGATTCTTTCCTTGTGCTTTAGCTTTGTACATGGCCTCATCAGAGCGTTCAAAGGCAATATGAATATTATCATCGGGTTTAATATGAGTGACCCCCATTGATAAGGTAATGCTCACCTTATTATTTTTAAATTTAAAAGGTAATCGTGCTATGTTTTTGTTTAATGTATTTAACTCTTTTACTAATTGCTCTTTTTTAACACCTGAATATATGAGTACAAATTCTTCACCGCCATAACGAGCCACAAAAACATTATCACCAACATTCTTTTGAATGGTGTTAGCAATTACTTGGAGTGTTTTATCGCCGGCAGTGTGTCCGTATGTGTCATTAATACTTTTAAAATCATCAATGTCTGCTACCACTAATGCGAAGTCATAAGGGTTATGGTGAAAGCGCACCATAGCTTTTGTAAAGTAATCATCAAAAGCCGCTCTGTTACTGAGCTTTGTTAATGCATCTTGCATGCTTTTTCTTTGTTGTTCAGCAAGTTTTTCTTCAAACTCATGACTTTGAATTTCTAGTTTTTCTACTTTACTGGCCATTTCTTCTAATTGTGCGGCAAGGTTACTTTGGCTTTGCTGTTCAAACTTAGACTTTTGCTCTAGCGTTGTGGCAATAGTTTGTAGCTTACCATTTATATCTACTCTTACTTGTTCTAAAGACATTGCTTGTTTGACCGTGCTAGTCATATCAAGCAATTGATCTTGTAATTTACTATTTATCTTGTCGTTGGTATCTTGTGATTTTTTACATGTTAATAAGGTTTTTTTAACCGCGCTTTGTACTGTAGTTAATGTGTCACTTAACGTTGTTAAAAATACTTTAGCGCTATCGCGCTCATCTTTTAAGTCGGCAACAATAACATCAAATATTTCAATAAAGTGCTGCAAAACATCATCATTAGATGTTTCAGTAACAAGCTTTTTATTTATTGCTAGTAGCTCTTTGGTGTGCTGGGTCGAGAGTTGTAATTTACTCAAACAAGTTGAAATCTTTTCAATCAATGCGGCATTTACATCTGAGCTATTCGCATTATTTTGAATACCAGTGCTTGCTTTGGCAGGTGACGTGATAGCGCCTAATAAGCCACCTTTAGGAATAGCATCTTTTGATTTTAATGAAAAATCATAAAACTCAATTAATTGAGAAAATAACGGAATATATTGCGTCAGGCTGTCTTTAGTCGACTCAGTATCTTTTAAAAGTATTCGCAATTTTCGGCGTAAATCATCAGGCAAGCCGTTTATTTTTTGCAGGCTTTTGCCAGCATCATTAAATTGCTGGTGAACTTTGGATATATTTTGTTCATTAGTGACGGTGTGACGTTGTAATAGTTTTGATATGTCTGAAATTTTTTCTTCAATATCAGCAATTGGAGCAGATTTAGTCAGTAGCACTCGTAGTTGAGCTAAACGATTGTCTAGCTCTAGGTTTAAGCCTTTGGAAACATGAGATAGTTTATTAATAAACTGGATAAGTAAGCTTGATTGGGCATTAAAGTCTTCTTCAAGCGACGCTCTCGATTCTATTGCTGCATTAAGTTTACTTTTCATTGCTTTCATTTGATCAACAGCAACAGTTTTTGTATTCATATTAAAGGCAAATCCTTATCCAATATCTAATCTGATACTACTATTATTATCATAGTAACCTTCTATGATAATTTACAACATAATCAAGGATATTGTTAGTCAGTTTTGTAAAATAGCTATAATTATTTCGCTTTTGATTTACTTAATTAAGAGGTGCAAGGTACACTGTATACACTTTCACGTATATACAAGTTAGTCATGTAATGTTTTTTGTGTATACCGTTCCAATTTAATTTTACTAAAGGAAGTTTAGTTAAAAATGATGAAAATAGCGCGTTTTATTTTGCCAATATTTAGTATCCTACCAGCTCTTTTTTTTAGTGTGTTAGCAAATGCCCAAACCCCCACTGTTTCTGTGGCTATCGATATTGAGCAACCACAACACCATTATGCAAAAGTAACCCTCACTTATGAAAAATATGCTAAAGAGCAGGCGGTATTTAAATTACCCACTTGGCGTACAGGGCGATATGAAATCTTAAACCTTGCCAACGGTATTCGTGAGTTTTCTGCCGTTGATGGCAAAGGTAATCAGCTAGATTGGCACAAAGTAGATAAAGACAGCTGGCAAGTGAATAATACTCTAGGTAAACATATTAGTATTAGCTATCAGGTTTATGCTAATCAATTAGGTTTACGTACTCGACATATTGACGATAGCCATGCTTTTCTCGATGCTTCTGCCGTTGTGATGTATAGCGATATTACCCGAGCAGATAAACATGTGATTAATTTAACTGTGCCAGAAACCTGGCGGAGTGTCTCTGGCTTAACAGTAGGTGAAAACAGCCATCAATTTATTGCTCAAAATTATGATGTACTAGTGGACTCACCAATCGAGACGGGAATTAATGAACATCACCAGTTTACTGTTGATGGCCTAGAGTATGAATTAGTTATTTGGGGGAAAGGTAATTTTGATAGCCAACAAATAGTAGCTGATCTGAAAGTGTTAGTTCAACAAAGTAAGCATATTTGGGATGATTATCCATTTAAACGTTATGTATTTATGGTACATGCCACCAGTGGTGCAAGAGGGGCAACTGAACATTTAAATTCAACCATTATACAAACATCTCGCTATAAGTTTGCCGATAGAAAAGATTACTTGCGTTTTATTTCTACGGCCGCTCATGAGTTTGTACATACCTGGAATGTGAAGCAGTACCGTCCTAAAGGCTTAGTTCCTTATGATTACCAGCAAGAAAATTATTCAACGTTATTATGGTTAAGTGAAGGATCAACCAGTTATTTGCAAGATCATTTATTATTACGTGGCGAGCTTATGTCTAGTAAAGAGTTTCTAGATAACTTAGCAAAACGTATCACAGGGTATTTGCATAAACCAGGAAGAAAAAGTCAAACGGTAGCTGAAAGTAGTTTCGATAAATGGTCATCTCAAGGTGGAGATTACGATAATAATCATAGCGTTAACATCTATTCTGAAGGTTTTTTAGTTTCTTGGTTATTAGACTTTTCAATCATCGAAAAAACCAACCTTAACAAGAGCTATCGTGATGTGCATAACCTATTATATCAAAACCATAAAATCCCCAAAGATTTTGATGAAGCTGATTTACTGACTATTTTAAAGTCTGTAACTAATGAGGACTACAACCAATGGTGGCAAGAAAACGTCAATGGTTATGCCGATCCTGATTTTGATAAGTTACTTGCTAAAGCTGGTTTAACAATGACATACGGTGACGATGATAAGATAAAGCAGCAAGCGTGGTCGGGTATAAAAACGAAAACTGCTACTAATGGTTTAGAAATCACCGCGGTTGAGAAAAACAGCCCAGCTTGGCAAGCAGGTTTAACGCTAGAAGATGTGATTGTTGCCGTTGATGGTCTACGTATGAAAGATAAAGATTTATCCGTTACCTTGAAAAACCTTAAACCTAAAGACAGAATGAGTGTTACTTTCTTCCGTCGTGATGAGCTGGTAACTCGCATGGTAATCTTAGGTGAAATACCTAAAAACAAGTTGAAAGTTGTGCCATTGAAAAATGCCTCTGATAAACAAAAAGCATTTTTCAAGCAATGGACAGGTATAAACTTCCCAAGTAAGTAATTGAGTTTATTACTTACTTTATTGCCTTAACGTTCTGGTCAAAGGAGCATTACTAATATGTGTGCTCCTAAAAGGGTTTATATCTAACCCCCCACGGCGAGTATATCGAGCAAATACGGTTAACTCTTCTAATTGACAATACTTTTGTAAGTCACAGAAAATTCGTTCAACACATTGTTCGTGAAATTCATTGTGTTGACGAAATGAAATTAAATATTTTAATAAAGCTGAGTGACTAATGGTTTTACCTTTGTAGTCAATATAGACACTTGCCCAATCGGGCTGATTAGTGATTAAGCAATTAGATTTCAATAAATGACTGACTAATCTTTCGTTGAGTACTTCTGCTTGAGAGTCTGAGGATTGTGCCTTATTTAATAACTCCGCAGAGAATTGATAATTATCAATTTCTACCTCTTCATTATCAATACAATGATTATTTGACGTGTCATCATTTATGGCTAAAGCAGGGCAGTTATCAACGTTGAAAAGCGTTACCTTAGCTTCACTACCTGCGATAGCTGATAAATCTTTAATCAACAGTTTGGCCACCACTTCATTGCTAGCAAACTTACTTTGATTAAAGCTATTTAAATACAGCTTGAAAGATTTAGACTCAACAATATTAGGACTGGTACATGGAAAGCGAAATTCAGCAACGGCGACGACAGGCTTACCTTTTGTATTTAACCAAGATAACTCATAACCGTACCAAACATCCTCACCGATAAAAGGTAAGTTATCGTTTGAAAGGGCTAAATCATCTCTATTTAAGCTTCTTGGTACACCTTGGAGTAAATCTGGGTTATATTCACTGCAATATTCGGTAGTTTTTCCAAGGGTAAGTTTACTTAGTGCTTTTGCGTTTTGGTATGTTGCCATGACTATCTTTTGCCAAATAAAATTTTCAGTGGTTATTTTAAAGGATCTTAGTGTTAGATGACATCATCAAATTCTCTTAATGCAGACAATAGTGTCTCAAACAGCTTAAAAGCGTTTATCAATCAATATATAAGTGTTCATCAAAAAAAGCATGGGCACTTGCCGAGCATAGAGCAAGATGAACAGTGGCCCTCGGACTGCGAACAATCTAATACGCTAAAGAATGGCATTGTTCATTGGCAACCTGTAATTGTTGAAGAGCAAAAGCTTAGCTTTGATAATGTTGAATCAGCCCTAACATTAACTTTACACGACGATATAAAAGCTTATTTTACTACGCTATATAGTGAAAGCCTTAATGCAGTGTGTGAAGAAGGAGAGTTATCTTTACTGTTTGCTTGGAATTATGATGACTTCCAACGTCTACAAGAAAACATTATTGGTCATATCTTAATGAAACAAAGATTAAAGCAAGGAGAAACTATTTTCTTTGCCGTTACCGATGAAGAAGATACCATCATTTCTATCGTCAACGATACTGGAGAAGTGTGGGTTGAACGAGTAGGGTGCAACCCTCATAAAAAATTAGCAAATTCAGTTGCTGAATTTATTAGCCAACTTAACCCTGTAGTTTAATAATCAGACGAAAAGTTATTTTTTTTGTTGTGCTATTAACTGGTGTATTAACTGTTTTAATTCGCTAATTTCCTCTTTCATTTGGGCAAGCTCTTCATTGAGTCGTTCGTGTAGCTTCTCAGTTTCCGAACTAGTATTCTCATGTTTAACTGAGCCCGCACTCTTTTCTTTGGGGAGAGCAATTAACTTTGGATCGTGTTGCCAGGATTTTAGCGTTGAAATAATTGTTGGTAAAGGAGCGCTATTCGTTAATTTAGCCTTTATTAACGCAACGGTTGGTTTTTTGCCTTGATTTGCTAATTGATTAGCTAAGATTACTATTTCATCATTAATTGTCATTTTGATTAACTCCTTGCAAAACTAGCTATATTTTAGTGTAAATAACTATCTTTGTCTTCTGTTAATATTTTGATGTATTTTATTTTACTTAAAAATCATAGTGTTAAATGTTTTTTATCTTTTGGTTTATTTTTTGCTACATAAGATTGAAATAAAATTGCTAATTAAAAGAAGCACTCAAAAAAATCGATATGGAGTTACACATGAAAAAAACAATCCTTGCACTAATTATTGCTGCCCCGTTAACGATGGGATTATCAGGCTGTGTTGTTAAGATTAATGATGATGGTGTTGAGCATGGCTTTGGTTCAAGCCAAGAAGACAGAAGTTATAAAAACCGTAAGAAGCTGGATAGCATTCAATTAAGCTCAAGCATTAAAGATATGCAAGATAAACTCGGTGTAGCAGACTTTTCAGAAGTTTATACTGTAAATAATCAGGAAGTTCGTGTTTTATATTACCGCACTCAGCGTAAACATAAAGATGGTTTAACCACCAAAGATGAATGTACTTATTTAGAGTTTGTAAACGGCGAATTAGTACAAACAGGTAACGGCGGTGAATATAAAAAAATAGCCGCTAAGTAAAAACATTTAACAAAAAATATCTATTTTTGCAAAAGCTGGCATAACATCACGTTATGTCAGCTTTTTTGTACATGAGTCTACATATAATTAGACGTTCTACGAACGACTTCTGTTTGACCTACTTTTTAAAAAGCTGCTAAGGTAAGCGATTGTTTATTGACCTATACCGATTTGGAGAGCTAAATGACTGATGCAGTTGCAACAGATAGTAACCTTGATATAAGAGCTACTTACCTCAGTGCTGAAGAGCTTAAGCTAGCGGCATCATTGCTGTTTCAGGCATATCATGACGATCCTGTATTTCTTGAAATCTTTAATAGTGACAAAGACGGATATGAGCAAAGACTTAGAGCCTCGATCAGAGAAGAGTTATCAAGTTTTTGGCAAGCAAAGCAACCTATGGTTGGTTTATATTTAGGTGAATCAATGGTGGGAGTGGCTTGTTTAAATAGCCCTGATGAGAGTGTGACAAGCGACAGGTTCTGGCATTGGCGCCTTAAAATGTTACTCAGTGCCGGCTACTTTAGTACCAAGCAAATGATCGAGAAAGAGAATAAAGTTATTGAAGCTGTGCCATTGAAAAAATTTCATATGCTCTCCTTCATAGCTATTCATCCTTTGCATCAACACCATGGTTTTGGACAATACTTAATGGCAGCCGTTAATACTGTGCTAGAAGAGCATGGTGAAAGCGAAGGGGTTGCTGTTTATGCAACGTCAGGGAAATTTAGACGTTTCTTTGAAGAAGTTAATTATCAATATGTTAAAGACGTCAATGTTGGAAAAGTTTCTGGTGCACTCATGGTTTACTACCGAAATACCGACTCTTAACCTCATTTCAGCTACAGTGCTATCAACAAGAGTCTTATGATTATTCTCATGTTGATAGCTACTATAGAACCTCGAAAAATTCCTTTCTAAATCTAATCCTAAGTTAATTTATTTTTCTTAACAGAATCTAATAATATTCAATTACTTACTTCAACGTTATCAATTTAGTTTCTGTCATTTAAATCGTAAATTTATTGTAACTAACCTGTAATTATTGCGTTGTCTGTGGAGAATATTTAGGCTACATTTTTAACTACTATTTGCAGTTAAGGAAAACAATACTCATGAGCCAAGCTTTCACCTTGCTTAATAATACACGCTCGTTTACTCAACTCTCCCTTGCTTCAATTTTTATCAATTTACTCTCCTTAGCATTGCCTTTTACCATGCTGCAAATCTATGACCGTATATTACCTAACCAAAGTTATGGCACGGCAACTGTACTTGCTATAGGTGTAACCATAGCGATATTTTTAGAAATGTTATTACGCTATGCACGCAGTTGGGTACTTGTTGCTGTGCTGTTATCTACATTGCTTATGTCGTGTGCAAGCTTATCGGTTAATCAGGCTATTGCCGATGCCAATGATCCTGCAGTAGTAAAACTGTTTGAAAAAGAAATTATGGTCATTGCTAAAGCAGCCAGTGAAGATCCAAGCTATCAACGTATTCCACTAGACTCTAAAGAAGATCAAACTTGGTTTACTTCACTCGCTTTTTTATTATGGGATAACAAAACTACGTCAGCAGCTTTTGTCGAAGAAGGTTTAACACGATTCCCTGATCATAAAGAGTCGTTTGAATATATTGCTGAAAAAGTAAAAGCAATACAGTAAGTTATTTATAAAATTGAATATTTCCTTGAAGAAAAATAATAGGACAAAAAAATGAATATTAAAGCAATAATTTTAATGGTTACATCAGTACTCATGTTAAGCGCCTGTGGCACTACCGATGATAGTTTACGTAAAGCAGGTAAGAATGAAGCTTATATTCAAGGCTTTCATGATGGTAGACATAGCGGCATGAGTGAAGGAGGGAATGCATTTGAGCATTATATAAAAGATACCGAGCGATTCGCCGCTGATACTAGCTATCAGTCAGGTTGGTTAGCAGGAGAAATGGAAGGTAAAAAATTACAAGCGCAAGCAACTTCTGTCGGCAATGCTGCAGGTAATGCTTACAGTACTTCTCAAATAACCAAAGAAGTTAATAAAAATAGAGACTTTGATAAGGTGGCGAATGATGCTGTGAAAAATGTCGATACCACTGATTTAAAAAGTTTAGATCAGCAAGATTAACTTAGCCGACTAAATGAATAATATTAAAAAGGACATTTTAGCCAAACGCTCATTAGTTTAACTTCTTAACAAGGATTTATATGAATATTATCAATATCTTTGTTTTATCTACTTTTGCACTTTTTAGTATAAATGTTGCTGCTAAACAGCCACCAACAATAAGCTATGGCAACATTTCGTCAGTGGTTATTACTACACCAGATTCTAAAGTGTTGCAAAACGCTATTATTGGCGGTGTTGTCGGTGGTGTTGTTGGCCATGATTTTTCAGGGGCACTAGGTGGCGCCGCTTATAGTTATGCAATTACTTCGGCACTTGAAGGTGACAGACGCGTTTTTCTATATACGGTCGATGTTAATGGTAAGCCTATAAAAGTGGTGATGGAAGAAGGCGGTTTAAGTGAAGGTCAATGTGTAGCGTTAGAAACGACTAAAAAACATGTTAATTTAAGAAGTGTTTCCACAAGTTTTTGTTTAAACCCACAACACAAAGCGTTAAGTGAGGGAGATGTAATCGCTCAACAACAATCTCAAGCTAAAGCATGCGATAAGGCAAGACATGATGCATTGACGGCGAAAACCGATGATGAAATAGATCATGCTATGACCAAAGTTCGAGTTTTGTGTGAATAATAAGTTTCAAGTATTAAGTAAAGGATTAACAATGAAAGAAATTTACCAAAGTCTGTGTTTAATTGCCGTAATATTTTTTGTAACGAGTTGCTCTGGCACTGTCAGCTCTCTCGATGATGGAGGAGAGGGAAAAGGACATGTGTATATCATTCCTGAAGCGTTAGCTAAAAGGTTGATGTTATCGGCAATGAAATCAGAGTTTAGTACCGGGACAATTGAAACATTATCTGATTCACGGTTAGGTTATCACTCAAGCGTAGATTGGGGCGGAGATACCGACAAAATAGAGCTTGTAGCGATTCCTTCACAAGGGATAAATAAAGCAGGAGATAAAGTTCAAGGTTATGTATTTATGGCTAAACACTCAGGTACCGCTCCTGCTTCAGGTATTCCTACCGTTGAACGCTTAATAGCACATGTTGTTAAAGATGCAGAAAAACTTGGCGTTAGTAGTGCTATCAGTAAGTGATAGATTGCAAGTGATGTCTAAAACTCATTAAAATAAAAAACAATGCTGCCGCCATTTAAGGCACTACCGTAATTTATGTTAATTCCTATACCAATGTTGTCAATCCAGTCGGTCAATTTACGGGTATCAAGTAATACACCAATACCCGCTTCATAAAAGTGATCGGTATCTAAGGCCTTTACAACATCGTCGCTGATATCTGAGCGCTGAAATTTTACATACAATGATTCAGCATGAAACCTTGATTGATTCATACTGTAATGAAGTTTAAGGGTATTGTTTACACGCCAGCCATTGGGTTTTGCATCTTCACTTGATGGCGAGCCAGAAATAGTTTTACCAGCAAAATAGTTCACATCTGTATAAAACTCCCATTTACCCCAATTCTTTTCTGATATGTAAGTAAATCGAACATTAGGTTCAATGAGAAATGCATTGGCTTGGGTATTAAAATAAACTTGATCATACTGTTCTTGAATCGACTGTGATAGTAAGTTATTGAAATTATGTTTATTTTTATAATGCATTAAGTAACTACCCAATCTCAACCTTAGTTTCCATCGCTTAGATAAAGGATAAAAACGGCTATAGCCAATATAACCTGAAAACACAGTATCGATATTATCGTCTGGCACTATATCTGTTTCTTCATACAAACTATGAGAGCTGTCTTGCTTAAAGTAGCCCAGATGTAGAGTGAGAGTATCTGACCACAATTTGTTTTTGTTATCGAAAGTATAAGTGTAAGGGACACTAAAATTGGTTAATTGGTTTCTCAGCTCTACTGATTCTCCCTCAGTGAGATGTTTTAACAAATGTGATTGAGTTGGTTTTAATAGCACTTCAGGATCAAAATTTGCTATGCCTAAACTGATGGTATCACTATCAGTAATGAGCACGGCCGTAGCAAATGCCTCTTCAAACTGTTTTGTTGGGTTATAGGCTAATGCATGAGAAGAGCTTACCAATATTGCAAAAATATAACTTGATATCGATAAATAAAAACAATTTGTTTTCATGATATTAGAATGATTAATGGCTGAACTTGAGGTGTGATACATCATTCTAGCAAATGGTTAAGTAATGAACAAACTAGGTGTTTAGTTGAATTATTATTAACTTTCATTACTAAACCGGCAAAGGTATATGTCAGCAAACTAAAGATAAAATTGTAGTAATTTACATTTGAAAATAATCTAAAACCTTAAAAATCATTCTAGGGTGAAGGAAATTTAGCCAATAAGAAGTGGTATACTCCTTGTTGAAAATATTAACAAATATAGTAGTAACGAATGCCCTCATTAGTCGACTTTTATGCTTTATTAAATGTAGCCTTTAGTGTTACCGCACCTATTTTCTTAATTATTACTTTAGGAGCATGGTTAAATAACAAAAAGATTATTAACCAAGAGTTTATTCAAACCTCTTCTAAACTTATTTTTAATATCGGTTTACCTGTGATGTTATTTACCAGCACAGCGTCATATGATTTTCAAAAACTGGTAAATATTCAACATATTATTATATTACTAGCGACAACACTTATCGTGTTTTTCCTGACAAGTGTAAGTGGTAAGTACATTGTAAAAGCCCCTGAAGATAAAGGTGTTTTTGTTCAGGGAGCTTTTCGAGGTAACTTAATCATTATTGGTTTAGCACTTTGCGCCAATGCCTATGGTGAGCAAGGTGTCGCTATTGCAACGTTACCCATGGCGGTGATTATTATCGTTTATAATTTATTTTCTATTTATACGTTAAACGCCAGTCTACATCACAAGAAGTTCTCTTTAAGAAAGAATCTTGAAGATATTATTAAAAATCCGTTAATCATAGGTATTTGCGCTGGCTTACTTGTTAATGTTGTTAATTTACCCATACCTAATATCATAATGGAAACGAACCTTTACCTTGCTAAAATGACATTACCACTAGCGCTTATTGGTATTGGTGGCTCACTAAACTTTTTACAACTCAGAGAAAATATAAAACCTGCTTTGGTCGCTAGTGTATGGAAAATAATCTTAAGTCCGGTTATCTTAATAGCTTTGATGCTCATTTGGCCAATTGATCCAATCTCCGCTGGTGTACTCTTTTTCTTAGCAGCGTCACCAACGGCAACCGCAAGCTTTATCATGGTAAAAGCGATGAAGGGCAATAGTGACTTAGCGGCTAAAATAATTATAATTTCAACATTATTATCACTTTTTACCGTTACTTTTGGTTTTGCAATGTTAATATCATTTAACTTAATTGCCATAAACTAAGCATATTTAGGATTTACTGATGGAATATACGACGAGAGAGTTAGCAGAAAATAAACGTATCGCCCTAGTAGCACATGATCATATGAAAAGTGAGTTACTTACCTGGGCTAGAGAAAGGTTTGAACTTTTAAAACATCATCATCTATATGCTACCGGTACGACGGGCACATTATTAACTAAAGAGTTGAAGTTACCGGTCACGAGTTTACTTTCTGGCCCAATGGGAGGTGATCAACAGCTTGGCGCTAAGATTGCTGAAGGTCAAATTGATATTTTGATTTTCTTTTGGGATCCTATGAACGCTGCGCCACACGATCCTGATGTAAAGGCGTTACTGAGGTTAGCTGCGGTTTGGAATATTCCGGTTGCTACTAATATTGCCACGGCTGATTTTATACTTGATTCAAGCCATATTAACGAAAGTTATCACGCCCGTATTCCTGACTATCAAGGCTATTTAGCAAAAAGAACGACTTAACATTATAGTGGTCCTTTTTCATTGCTAAGTTAGTTGCCAATAAGCCCATTGATATGGGCCACAACACTTCGACCTAAAGCGCCTAAGTGATAACCTCCTTCAAGTACAGATACTATTCGTCCTTGTGCATGTTCATCTGCGATAGCTTTTATTTCATCAGTCACCCAGCGGTAATCACTTTCGGTTAAGCTAACGTGTGACATATCATCTTCGATATGAGCATCAAAACCGGCAGATATAAAAATCATTTCTGGTTTAAATTTTTGTAATGCTGGTAACCAATTTTCGGTAATAGCTTGGCGAAACTCTTCACCTTTGGTGGTTGCTGCCAATGGTGTATTTATAATGGGTGGCGTATTACTTTCTCTAATATCAAAAGGATAAAAAGGGTATTGATAGCTTGAGCAAAACAAATAACTGCCTTCGTAGTTTTGATCAACTTTAGGAAAGTAATTTTTCACTATGTCTTCTGTACCATTGCCATGATGGACATCAAAATCAACAATAGCGATGCGTTTTAATTGATATTTTTGTTTGGCATAGGCTGCAGCAATGGCAACATTATTGAAAAAACAAAAGCCCATGCCTTTATTATGCTCAGCATGATGACCTGGTGGACGAGTTGCACAAAAAGCACTAGTTAGGGTTTTATCCATCACCAAATCAACACCATCGATAGCGGCGCCAGCAGACAATAAAATAGAGCTTAATGTTTTTGAATTCATTAAAGCATCTTCACCAACAGAAAAATGTTCATCGTCTTCGGTGGGGGCGTTACTAAATACATAGTCGATATAATCTTGAGTATGCGCTAACGATATCAATGAAGGATCTATGGGGTTAGCGTCAAACTGTCGAACGACATAGTCAAGACCACTTCGGATCAGTTG
This sequence comes from Colwellia sp. KS18-150, assembly GCF_057551365.1. Lineage (NCBI taxonomy): Bacteria > Pseudomonadati > Pseudomonadota > Gammaproteobacteria > Alteromonadales > Colwelliaceae > Colwellia > Colwellia sp. KS18-150. Next base: position 150,568 of record NZ_BAAJMC010000007.1, read on the forward strand.
ATCTGAAATAGCCGTTAAGCGTTTACCATTTTCAGGATGGTGTTCACCCATGTCATGCTCACCACATTTGTAGTGACCTATTATTCCTACTGTCATGATATTTCTCTTAATTAACTATTGTCTGTGTCTTTTAAATTTAACTGTAGACTAACTTCATCATAGTCTTCGCTTGGTTGACGAACAAAGCCAGATCTTTCAAAAACCTTGAGCATAGAGGCATTATCTCTGCGTACGCAGGCAATTAAACTATCAAGCTTGCGGATTTTTGCAATAGCGATCATTTCACCCAATAAAGTAGTCGCCATTCCTCGACCTCGAAGACTTTCTTTTATCACAAAGGCTACTTCACCAGCATTAATGTTCTCAATATAATAATACCGAGCAACCGCTTGAATTGCTTCACCTAAATAATCTTTACGAGTGAAACATAAGGCTAAATCAACATGTTGATTAACACTCACTAAATTACACGACTTCTCTCGAGTCATTTGTGTTACGTGGTGGTTATATCGCATGATCAAGGTTTCTTTATTGTGTGAATAAAAGAACTCTTGTAACTTACGCTCATCAGCAGGTGCTAGTGGTCTTAGGATATAATTTACATTAGCAAAAGTGAATTTCTTCATTTCTACATTACCTAATTCAGGCACTGAGCTAGGTGAGCTTTCTTGATACTCAGGCACCCAATAATGTTTACGTACGTCGGCGAGTAGTTGTTCACGAAACTTAGGGTGAGCAATGCGAATAAGCTCTAAGGCTCGCTCACGGATACTTTTCCCTTGCAGTGAAGCTATACCAAACTCTGTAACAACATAGGCGACATGACCACGAGAAGTTACGACACCACCACCTTCGGTGATATGGGCCACTATACGAGATATTTTACTGTCTCGAGTGGTGGAGGGTAATGCAATTATCGGTTTGCCTCCTTTACTTAACGAAGAGCCACGAATAAAGTCTACTTGGCCACCGATGCCACTGTAAAATTGATAACCGATAGAGTCAGAAACCACTTGTCCGGTTAAATCAACTTCTATGGCGCTATTTATCGAAACCATGTTGTCATTTTTAGCAATTTTGACTGGCGAGTTTACATGCTCGGATGGATAAAATTCAATATGAGGATTCCCATCAACAAAATCATATAACCTCTGGCTTCCAATACAAAAAGTAACGACCGCTTTACCTTTATGATAAGTTTTTTTGCGGTTATTAATGACGCCCTTTAGCATTAAATCAATAATACCGTCAGAGATCATTTCGCTGTGAATACCTAAATCTTTATGGTTGGCTAAATAACGCAATACCGCTTCAGGAATTTTCCCTATCCCAATTTGTAAAGTAGCGCCATTTTCAATCAGCATTGCGGCATATTGACCTATTTGTTCACTGCGCCTATCAAGCTCTGGTGGTATTACTTGTGGTAGGGTTTGTTCGGCGTTCATCCATGCATCAATTTGATTGATATGGACAAAACTATGGCCATTGGTCCGAGGCATTTTAGGGTTTATTTGTGCAATAACGTATTTTGCAGCTTTTACTGCGGCGGAAACTATATCGACACTAACACCTAAAGAGCAATAACCATATTCATCGGGTGGACTTACCATAATTAGCGCCGCATCTAACGGTAAACTGTTTTCATTAAATAAACGCGGAATATCTGAAATAAAGCACGGAGTATAATCACCACGACCTTCTGCTATAGCCTCTCGAATGTTTTTACCACCGATAAATAAGCTATTTACTTTAAAGAGATCTTTATGCTCAGCTTTTGCCCATTCATTATCTGATAAGGTAAGGATATGAACGGTTTCAATATCGTGTAATTGTTTAGAATTTTTAATCAAATCATCTATTAAGGCATTAGGCACAGCGGCATTAGAGCCGATAAATATTCGGTTGCCAGATTTTAAATAATCTTGCCAATTAATACTGTCTCGTTTTTCATCGTGTCTAGACATTAAAGTTCCTATTGCTGGCTAGTTTGAATAATTTTCCTAATGAAAAGCACATTAACCTCAATTAAATTAAAACACTTTATATATACATTAGCTATTAGCCTTAAGTATGACTTAGCGAACAAAATATTCATTGATCATAGTCAATGGTACAATCTGTTTATTAAAAGATTACCTTCGGATATGTAGTGACTTCAAGTAAAATATTTATCATCGGATTACCACGAACAGCGACAACCAGTGTTTGTGTAGCAACGTTAGCGCTCGGATTTAAAACCGCACACAACGCTTATACTCAACAATGCTTTAGTGAGGCTGAAGTCCTTGCTGATACACCGATATTTTGTGACTATCAACAGCTTGATAAACACTTTCCCAACAGCAAATTTATTTATTTAACGCGTGATGCCGACAAATGGCTACCTTCAATAAAACAATTGCTACAACGCATGATTGTAAATTTACAACGTAGTGATGGCGGCTTTAATCCTCATCTTAAACGTTGTTATCATGAGGTGTTTTCACCATTAACAGCCGAAAATATTAATCAGGATGAATTCTTATTACAGTGCTATCAGCGTCATCAGCAGAGCATTAATCATTACTTTAAAAACCGAGCTAAGGATTTATTGACCATAGATGTCAGTGATGAAAAGAGTTATCAGCAATTATTAGCGTTTTTGGGTATTGAATTGCCGATAGACAATAAAAATAACTTTAAACAAATCAATATCGGCGGCAAAGTTAGAGCTTGGCAAGATATTAATAATGTATTGAAAATTGAATCGACCAAAAAAGGTCGTATTGATAAGGTACTTTATTAATACGGACATCATCTGTAAAATCCACGTTATACATTAAATTAAATGAAATACCTTAAATGTTTGAATTAAAATACGATACTACCCAAGCCTGGACTGATGCGGTACTGGCTGACTTTCCAAGTTTTTTACAAGACCATGCTGCAGCTGAGAAAAAAGCCTCAGGTATGGCAATGGCTATGCTGTCTCATTACCCTGATAAAGCGAAACTTGTTCGCGCCATGACAGATTTAGCCATCGAAGAGCTAATCCACTTTAAGCAAGTGTTAAAGTTATTAGTCGCTCGAGATGTCACCTTAGGACAAGATAAAAAAGATCCTTACATCAATCAGATCAGACAGCTTTTTCGCAATGGTACTAACTTGTTTTTAATGGACAGATTATTGGTAGCTGCTGTTATTGAAGCACGCGGCTATGAAAAATTTTGGTTAGTTTCACAAGCCTTACCTGAAGGTAAAGATAAAGATTTATATGTCGCCATAGCTAAATCAGAAGAAAAGCATAAAAATTTATTCGTTGAATTAGCGTATGAATATTTTGATAAAGCACAAGTTGATGAACGCCTTGAAGAAATCTTAATTGCGGAAGCTGAAATATGTAAAAACTTACCTATTAAAGCGGTGCTGCATTAATTCATATGTTTAACGCCATCTAATGAAAACACGTTTTGATAGCATCACACCGGCACTAATCAGCCGAAGAAAATTGGTGCATGATACTTGTCGCCAGTTTTCACGTAGCCCTAGTAAAGGCAACTTGAAACGATTGAAAGCTTTGTTTCAACATTGTGGTGAAGGGGTATTTATAGAATATGGTTTTCATATGGATTATGGCGATGGAATTTCAGTAGGGGATAGAAGCTTTATAAATGCTAACTGCACGATAATTGATGGCGCTAACTCTACTGAAAATACCATTAATATCGGTAATGATTGTTTAATTGGTCCAAACGTACAATTACTGGCGGTTTCTCATGATTTAAATCCAAAAGCTAGATTAACAAAAGCCAATTTTAGTGAAAATATTAATATTGGTGATAATGTTTGGTTAGGTGGCGGTGTTATTGTACTTGCGGGTGTCACCATCGGTGATAATTGCGTTGTTGGGGCAGGGAGTATTGTTACTAAAAGTATTGACGAAAATGGCTTTTATGCTGGTAATCCGGCAGTGAAAATTCGTGATTTGTAGGGTGTTAAAATATACTAACTTGTAGCAATTTATACCAAAACATAGTTTTATTTTCACACACTAAGAGCGTATCGTTTTTAGTGTATTGTATTTTAAGGAAAAATATATTGGCTTGGTATTTGCTTTTTTAAGCATAGAATTAAGTTCGTATTATGAAACTAACGTATAAAAAGGAAATAAGAATGTCAGTAACTTTAGAAGACAGGCCAACAGAAACAGTTCGTAGTGAAGTCATTGATCAACTGATCATGAATTATAGCCACGGTGAATTGTCTTATGAAGCGTTTGAAAGACGACTGGATCAAGCAATGGAATTGCAATGTAATAAATCATTGGTAGCACTTGCTGAAGACTTACCATTAACCGTAGATAAAGCTTTTGTTGAGAATAAAAAACAAGACTTAGCGCCTAATTTTGTTCAAGGGGAGACAGAAGATCTAGATTATATGGTTAATATCTTTAGTGGTAGCACCCGCGGCGGTGCTTTTAAATTACCAAAAGAATTACGTTATATTAGTATATTTAGTGGTACCGATATTGACTTAACCCACGCCCAGTTTTGCCAAGATATTGTTCGTATTAAAATCTTTAGCTTATTTAGCGGTGACTCCATTTATGTTCCTGAAAACGTCAATGTCATATCCAAAGCATTTTGTATCTTTGGTAGCATAGATAATTCAGTGGCCACTAACGCCTTACCCAACAATGGTGCCCCGACTATTATTATTGAAGGGCTTTCAATCTTTAGTGGTGTTGATATTGAGATCAAACGTAGTGTGAAAGAAAAGTTTGTTGATATGGCGAATAGTTTAAAGAAAATGTTCTCATAAACAGCGTCTTTTCGATGGTTTGCATAGAGACAATAAGAGATTAACGCTATAATTATGCCATTGAAATTTTGTTTACAGGCTAGATTATGCGCTTTCTCTCTCGTCGTTTGGTTATGCCAAACGATTTAAATTATGCAAACTCTTTATTTGGTGGTCGAGCACTGGAGTGGATTGATGAAGAAGCGGCTATTTTTGCGATTTGTCAGTTAGAAACCAATTGTTTAGTAACCAAACATATTGGTGAAATTAGCTTCGAATCAGCTGCAATGCAAGGTGACGTAGTTGAGTTTGGCTTGGCAACCAAAAAGGTAGGCAAAACATCTATTACCGTTACTTGTTTAGTACGAAATAAAGCGACTAAAAAAACCATCTGTTTGGCTGATGATATTGTTTTTGTACAAGTCGATCCCGTCTCTCGTAAACCTATCCCTCATGGTAAAACACTCGATGAGTTAACCAAGCAAACTGAAATAGAAATTAATAAATTGAATGTCTAGCTTTCGTCAATAAGTGCTAATACAGTGGTTGATAAGGTTAAAGCATAGCCATACAATATCAGTATCATTTATCTTAGATTACTCACATGTCCTCAGATCGTTTTGGCACTAGTGCTAATTATAAACAAAAAGAGCAAGGTTATCGTGATCGCGCATTAAAACTTTACCCTTGGGTATGTGGTCGATGTGCACGTGAATTTGTTTACTCAAATATTAAAGAGTTGACGGTACATCATATTGACCATGATCACACCAACAACCCTAACGATGGCAGCAACTGGGAATTATTGTGTATATATTGCCACGATAATGAACATGCTAAGTATACTGAACATGCTAATTATCAGACGGAAGTGAAAGCAGGAGAGAGTAACCAAGATACTGCTACTTACAACCCTTTTGCAGATCTAAAATCTATGCTTAAAAAGTAAGTGTTATAGCAAGTCTCATAATGAAATGTAAACTATCACTCTGTTAGCAAATACTGCTGATAACCTTTAATGCCAAAATAGCGAACTGACTTTTTCATGGTGAGCTTTTTGGCAATTAATGACTCACCACAATAGATTTTTACCACCTGCTTATCGCCGTTAGAGTCAGTTTCATAACAGTGGAGATTGTTATTTCTGAGGTTATCAAACTCGGTTTTCATGATCAGTTTCATTGTTTATTTACAGCTATAAGTTATTGATATCTTTTTGTACCTGATATCCTTCGTCAGTAACTATTTTTTCTAATACTTGTACTCGCTGAGTTAAGTGCTCAACTTGTTGTTTAAGCTCTGTGGTTGCTTCATCACTTTCATTATTATGAGCAAGTGTTTTCGCTTTAAATTCAAGATGCTTTTTATACATTTCAAAAATAATGCCGAAAACCACCGACACAATAACAATGACCATTACCGACGTACTCATAAAAACCCCTTCAAAATATTACTTAATATATTACTAATAAATTAATACCTTAGCATTATTTTATCGCCTAGGCTTGTTGTTTAGCATAGCCTTGATAATACCAAGCAACAATAAATAAACTAACGATAAAAGGTAAACTTGATATAACTACCCAATACCAACCAGCGTTAAATAATACCCAACCAGCCATGAGTGAAGCGAATGCTTGAAAACCGAATAATACAAAATCATTAGTGGCTTGCACCTTATGGCGCTCACAAGCTTCATAACTTTGCGGTAATAACGAAGTTCCCGTTAAAAACAAGAAATTCCAACCAATTCCTAATAGTAGTAATGCCCACCAATAATGAACGACATGTTGTCCTGATAAGGCAATAATTGCGACAATGACATAAACAGAGCAACCAACCATTAACAAGCCTTTAAGGGCGATACGTTTAATTAAGAACGGTGTTATCAACGATGGCAAATACATGGCAGCAATATGGCTTTGAATAACCCATTTTGTATCATTAAGGCTATGCCCTTGCATATGATGCATACTAAGTGGCGTCGCTGTCATTAAATAACTCATTAAAGCAAAGCCGATGGTTGCACTGCAAATAGCAACAATGAAAATAGGCTGTTTAATTATAGTCGATAAAGGTCTAGCAACACCTGAGCTAACTTCCTCTTTACTCTCTGGGTTTTGAAAAAAGCCCATAATAAAAACTGCAATGAGAAGAAATACAGCTAACAGCAGAAATGAGCCAGCATAACCATGGGGTGAGGTTAACCAGTCCTTAGCAACTACAGCAATTTCCGGCCCTAAAAAGGCGGCAAAGACACCACTTAACATGAGTATCGATAAAATTTTCGGGATATCTGCCTTGTTGCTGGTGCTTTCGATAGCTGCAAACCTGAGCTGTTGAGTAAAGGCTCCGCCAATACCTATCATAAAACTTGCGAGGGTAAATAGTTCAAAAGAAGCTATTCTTGCTGACGCCATAGCTATTAAGGATGCGACAATTAGACAAGTTAAACCACTAAAAGCCGCGAATTTCCGGCCTTGTTTTTTTGCTATCATTGCTGCAGGAATAACCCCAGTCGCCACGCCTAAAATCATTAACGTGATAGGTAAGGTTGCTAGTGAAGGAGTCGTGGTCATTTGGCTAGATAGTATGCCGCCAATAAAGACGACTATTGGTGCTGAGCACATAATTAATGGCTGGGCCATAAATAATAGCCAAACATTTTTAGGTAAATTAAACTTACGAGATAATAGGAACGCGCTCAGTATAATTAATACTAAAGTTAATAAAATCATAGTTGGCATTAACTAACCTGATTCCATAGCCAGTATTGTTTTTATATTAAGTGTTTCTTTATATTGAACTAGTGGTTTTTGTTGCTCTATTCTAGCTAATACCGCCATTCTATCTGCCAATTCATTACCTTCGATATTGGCATGTCCTTTAACATGAGAAATTATTAGCTGGCTTTTCAGTGTTTGATACAAAGCAAAACATTCTTTAATTAACTCAATATTTTTGATTTCTTCTCCTTTACCACGTGTCCAGCCCTTCGCTTGCCAACCTTTTGCCCACTTGGTAATACAATCTATAGAGTATTTCGAGTCTGATAAAATTTGAACCTTATCGGCAGATTTAAGCTGTTTTTGTGCTAATTTAAATGACACTAACATGCCATATAGCTCTGCTGTGTTATTAGTGCCGTTAGCATTATATAAACCATAATAAAGTGCTGTTGGGACTCCTTGCTTGTATAATGCTACGCCTGTTCCTGATTTTCCTGGGTTAGGTGAGCATGCACCATCACAATAAATTTGAATATCAGCACTTTCGCCTTGAGGGCTAGCGGTACTTTTCTTGGTTGCAGTTTTTTTGCTGGTCGTTGAGCTTTTGCTGCTTAAAGAGCGTTTCATTAACGCTTTAGTATAGGTTGAAGCATAAGCAGCTTCAGCTTCAGCTTTTGAAGGAAACCCCATAAACTGTGCATCAGAGCGTCCTTGGGTATGGCTTTGCACGTCACTCCACGTTGAAAATACGCCTGTTTTAGCACCTTTCCACACTACATAAAATTTCTTACTCATAACACTCTTTTATTGGTAAAACACACTTAATATTAGCGTTGTTTTTATTGATATTTATGATTGCTATTATTATCAATAATCTTCCCCAAAGCCAGAAAAAAGAGCGATAACAAGGTAATTGTTATCGCTCTTTTGATAGCTTGTTAAATTGTTTGTATTTCAGTTTTAGAAGAAACCTAGCGGGTTAACATCATAGCTTACCAATAAGTTTTTAGTTTGCTGATAATGCTCGAGCGCCATTTTATGTGTTTCACGGCCCACACCTGATTTTTTATAACCACCAAAAGCAGCATGAGCGGGGTACATGTGGTAACAGTTGGTCCATACTCGGCCTGCTTGTATTTTACGCCCCATTCTATAAGCAAGGTTTGTATCTCGTGTCCAGACTCCAGCCCCTAGACCAAATTCAGAATCATTGGCAATTGCTAGTGCTTCCGCTTCATCTTTGAAGGTGGTCATTGAAATTACTGGGCCAAAAATTTCTTCTTGGAATACACGCATGTCATTGGTGCCTTTGAGTAAAGTCGGTTGAATGTAAAAACCTGCACTTATGTCATTAGCAACAGGCTCAACACCACCGCCCATTAGTACTTCAGCACCTTCTGCTTTACCAATATCAATATAAGATAATATTTTCTCGTATTGTTGTTGAGAGGCTTGTGCGCCCACCATAGTTTCTGTATCAAGTGGATTACCACGCTTTATTGCCTTAGTTCGCTCTATCACCATCTCGACAAACTTGGGGTAAGCATCTTCTTGAATTAATAACCTCGAAGGACAAGTACAAACTTCACCTTGGTTGAAATAGGCTAGAATAGCGCCTTCGATACATTTACTTAAATACTCATCTTCCTGTGCAATGACATCATTAAAGAATATATTTGGAGATTTTCCGCCAAGCTCTACGGTTGATGGAATAATGTTTTCTGCCGCACATTTTAGAATATGAGCACCAACAGGGGTTGAGCCTGTAAAGGCAATTTTTGCAATTCGTTTACTGGTAGCGAGAGCTTCACCTGCTTCTTTACCGTAGCCATTTACTATGTTTAATACACCAGCAGGCAGTATGCCTTCAATTAACTCCATCAATACTAGAATGGAGGCAGGAGTTTGCTCTGCAGGTTTAAGTACCACACAGTTTCCCGCGGCTAACGCTGGAGCAAGTTTCCAAGCCGCCATTAAAATAGGGAAGTTCCAAGGAATAATTTGTCCAACCACACCTAGTGGTTCATGAAAATGATAAGAAACAGTGTTCTCATCAATTTCGCCAATGGAGCCTTCTTGTGAGCGTAAACAGCCGGCGAAATATCTAAAGTGATCGACAGCAAGTGGAATATCTGCGGCTAGCGTTTCACGCACAGCTTTACCATTATCCCAAGTTTCGGCAACGGCGAGCATTTCAAGGTTTTGTTCAATAATATCGGCAATTTTTAACAAGGTATTTGAGCGCTCAGTAACCGAGGTGGTTCCCCATGCGTCTTTGGCTTGATGTGCCGCGTCAAGGGCTAAATTTATGTCATCAGCATCTGAACGTGGAATTTGACAGAAAACTCTACCATTTACTGGGCTGACATTATCAAAGTAATTGCCATTTTTTGGCTCTGTCCATTGACCGCCAATGAAGTTTTGATAACGCTCTTTAAAGCTTATAACAGCATTGTCTGAGTTTGGTATTGCATAAATCATAATAATTTCCTTCTTTATTTTACTTTTTTAGTTGTTTTTTTCGCCGGGTGGTTTTACTTTAGTTAGTTATGATTTGTTTAACTATGCTGAAAATTCAAAAAACTTATCTACTAGTTCATATTTTTTAATTAATAAAAAAGATTATGATTTCACCGCTTATAGAAAATAAAAGAAGCTCACCTAGGGTACTTGTTGAAAATAAAGTGACATTCGCAGGGCCTGAATCTGAACTCAGTATTTATGATACTTATGAACAAGCCGAAAAAGTTCAGCTTAAGTCTGATCAATTACTATTTTGCGCCATGGTGACAGGTAAAAAAGTGATGCATAGTGAACAGGAACACTTTGATAGTGAATTTTTACCGCATGAGTCTTTTGTTATGGCACCAGACAGTATGGTTGAGATTGATTTTCCTACCGCTGAGCTCATCAAACCAACAACTTGTTTGGCGATAGAAATTTCTACCGATAGAATTTTACAAGTAGCAAGCAGCTTAAATGAACATGCACCATTAGACCAAGCCTTTGGGCATTGGCACTATAATAATCAATTAGTACATACACACCATAATCAACAAACTCAAGGGTTACTCAATCGTATTGTCCAAATTTACGGTGAAAATCATCAAGATAGAAGTGCGATGATTTCATTAGCGGTTTCTGAGCTCACTATTCGATTATTACGACATCAAACTCGAGATTTTATGCTGTCTTTTTGTCAACGTGAGCCGGATAACAATGGCTTGACGGCAGTGGTTAATTATATCGAGCAACATTTAGGTGAGAGCTTAGATGTGGATGTTTTAGCACGTATCGCCTGTATGGGGCGGACAACATTCTTCAATAGTTTTCGTAACCATTTTGGCTGTAGTCCCGTCGCCTTTCAGCAGCAGTTACGATTAAAGTTAGCAGCAGAGCGCATTAAACAGGGGCAACAAATTACCCAAACTAGTTTTGACTTAGGCTTTAATAATGCTAGCCATTTTAGTCGCTGCTTTAAGCAGTTTTATGGGGTAACGCCGAGACAATATAAAATGAAAAACCTAGTAAACTAATGACTTTGAACTTAATTACTTATATTTTTACATAAAGTTCAGCGCTATAACGACGATCCTTTTTTGCTCTTGATTCAAGGTAGCGTCCTCTATTTAAATTAGTTTCACGTCTATCATTACCTACGCGTCTATCTTCGCCATCCCAACAACTAGCGTTTATATCGTCAATTAAGTTTTGGGTTTTCTCATCAAATTCATCCATTAAGTCATTAACAAGTAATTTACTTTGCTGATATTTATTCTTTTGTTTTTTATCTCTAGCCGTTCTATTGGTTTGTGCAATATGACTGGCATAAGCTAACTCGCTTATATATTTCATATCCTAATCCCTTAATTTTTAACTATTATCATTTAAACTTATTATTATCATCATGTGTTGCTTAATATTTAATCGGCACGAGTTACTAAAAGTTTAATTTTTGTTCAGAAAAACGTTTAAGACTTTGTCCTATAGTTAAAGCTTGTTAAGATCTAGTTATAAATAGAGTGATAGATTAGGAATTTTAATGGCAATTAACTGGTTTCCCGGCCATATGCATAAAGCGCAAAAAGAAATTAAAGAAATATTGCCACAAATTGATGTCGTGATAGAGGTGTGTGATGCACGTTTACCTTTTAGCAGTGAAAACCCAATGATCACTGAAATAAGAGGTGATAAACCACTGATAAAAATCCTCAACAAAAGTGATTTAGCGGATGAGAGTAAAACTCAACGCTGGCTTGATTATCTTGAGTCACAGCACAATGTAAAAGCGATAGCATTAACCACTGAAAATTCTGCAACAGCGAAAACGATACCAGGTTTGATTAAAAAGTTGGTGCCCAATAAAGATGCCGAAGGAAAGCAGATTAATGCGGTTATTATGGGGATCCCAAATGTCGGTAAATCGACATTAATCAATACCCTGGTGGGTAAAGCTAAAGCGAAAGTAGGGAATGAGCCTGCTGTGACTAAAGGGCAGCAACGGATAAAATTGGCTGAAGGTCTTTATCTCTTTGATACTCCTGGCATGTTATGGCCTAAGATAGCCAATGAAAACAGTGGTTACCGACTGGCTGTATCAGGAGCAGTTAAAGATACGGCCTTTGATCATGATGACATTGCTTATTTTGCCGCTGAATACTTACTTGCAACGTACCCTGAGCGATTACTTGAACGTTATAAATTGAATGAGCTACCCCAACACGAAGAAGACTTAATTGAAGCTATAGGTCGAAATCGAGGTTGTGTTCGCAGCGGTGGCCATGTTGATATGCACAAAGCTTCTGTCATTTTAATCAATGAAATACGCGATAAAACCTTAGGGGCTATTACTTTTGAAATGCCGGAAAATATTGAGAAAGAAAATCATCATTTTGCCGAAGTAGAAGCAAAGAAACTGGCAGCTCGTGAAGCGAAAAAACTCGCTCGCGGCCGTGGCAGAAAAAATAAAAGGAAATAATCATGACTACTACGCCTACGCAAGTAACAGATCAAGACACATCATTTACTCTACACCCACAGCTGGCTTTAGACTGCTTCGAATTAGCTGAGTTTCCGTTAAGTAAACTATTACTCTGTAATGACAGTAGTTATCCTTGGTTTATCTTAGTACCCAAAGTTAGCGATATCACTGATATTTATCAATTAGACTGGCAACAACAGCAACAGTTATTAAATGAGTCGAGTTTATTAAGTGAACTACTTATGCAAGTATTTTCAGGTGATAAAATGAATGTTGCGGCACTTGGAAATGTGGTTGATCAATTACATGTCCATCATGTGGTTCGCTATAAAAGTGATGCTTGTTGGCCTAAACCGATATGGGGCCAACAAGCATTAATTCCGTATAAAGATGAAGAATTAACGATATTGAAAGAAAAGCTATTACCTCAGCTAGAAGTCATTTTAGCGAGTCTTTAATTACTTATTTAATGATTAGGCAGCATGCTCTGCCTCTTTAGTGCTTTTAATTTTTACCTTGGCTAAAGCCTGACGTAAATCGACAATAATATCTTCAACATTTTCTAAGCCGACAGATATTCTAATTAATGAATCGGTAATGCCTGCTTTTGCTCGCTCTTCTGGCTCGTAAGGAGAGTGTGTCATTGAGGCTGGATGTTGAATTAATGACTCAGCATCACCTAAGCTGACCGCGATAGAAAATAATTGCATATTATTGATAAAATCGGCGCCGCCTTCTAAGTCAGTGTTTAGCTCAAAAGCGATGACACCACCGGCAGATTTCATTTGCTTGCCTATGAATTTGTGCCCAGGATGGGAAGTGAGCCCTGGGTAATACACTTGTTTCACGGCCTCATCTTGCTCTAAAAATTCGGCAACGGTTTGTGCGTTGCTGCAATGTCGCTCCATTCTAATAGGTAAGGTTTTTATGCCTCGCATAATAAGCCAAGCATCGTGTGGGCTCATTGTGCCGCCAATGTCCTTTAAGGTAGTTAGCTTGATGTCATTGATCATTTCATTGGTACCACAAACAATACCTGCTACCACATCGCCATGACCATTTAGGTACTTAGTCGCACTATGAATGACTATATCAGCACCAAATTTAGCTGGTTGCTGTAAAATAGGAGTAAGAAACGTGTTATCAACGACACTGATCAGTTGATGCTTTTTAGTTATTACGCAGATCTTTTCTAAATCTAATACGACTAAGTTTGGATTTATCGGTGTTTCTAAAAAGACCAGCTTAGTATTATCTTGGATGGCATTGACAATATTTTCAGGCTCAGTCATATCGACAAACGTGACTTCAATGGCAAACTTTTTCAGCATATGATTCATTAATGCGAACGAGCAGCCATAAACCGCTTTTGAAGAAATCATATGATCGCCCGCTTGTAAATTGGTTAATAAGGCCGCTGAAACAGCAGCCATGCCAGTGGCCGTCGCAGCGGCATCTTCCATACCTTCCATACTGGCAACGCGCCTTTCTAATTGACGTGTAGTAGGGTTACCTAGTCGTGTGTAAATGTAACCTTCACTTTCTCCAGCAAATCTATCAGCGCCTTGCTGGGCATCATCAAATATAAAGGTAGAAGTTTGATATAGCGGTGTAGCTAATGAGCCAAACTGTTCGTCATTAATACGCCCAGCATGGATGGCTTGTGTTTCTATGGCAGGCTTCTGGCTAAAAACATTGTTATTATTTTTCATTAAGGTCTCGACTGAATTCAAGTGTAATTTGATAATTGCAAATTAACTGCCAATAATGATTTTTGTTTATTTAACAATTACTTATCTTGTTTATGTGTTTGAATACCAATTGGGTTGTAATAAATTTATTACGAATGTAACTGTGGAATATGATGAAAAGCTGTAATTACTGGTAATTACCTATTTTTATTGGACTTAGTTTGATTGTACTAATATTATTACTAGTAATATATTTATTACATTAGTTGTGACGTCTGCCATGAGAATTGAAATTCAATCTAGCGATAGAATTGGTATTAGCCAAGAAATATTAACAGCATTTGCTATGCAAGCGTGGAACTTGACTGCTGTTGAAGTGACAAGTTTTTATACTTATGTCCACATAGACCAAGATGGTATTGAACTGGCTAATATCAGTAATTGTTTAGAGACGATTTCAGGTATTATCAGTATTAAAGAAATTAGTTTATTACCCATTGAACAAAGAGAGAATCACCTACAATCTTTGTTAGATAGGTTACCTGATCCCATGATAGATATTGACCATCAAGGGATCATCTTAGCCGTTAACTTAGCGGCAAGAAAATTGTTAGCAACTCATGGTCAAAAAGATGCTGCTAACATGATTGAGCAACCAATAGCTCACTATATTGACCAAGAAGTTCAGAATTTACTTACCGATAAAGCCAGTACACACTCATTGTCATTTAATGGTAAGACTTATATGGCCGATATCAGCCCAGTTATCAGTCATAATAAGCAATTAACAGGCGCTATGATAACATTACGCTCTATGACGATTGTTGGTAGACAGCTTTCGTTAATGCAAAGCCATCAAGAGCATAGTTTTGAAAATATAATTGGTTGCTCAGCTCAAATACAAAAAATTAAAGAGCAGGGTGAGCGCTTCGCAAAGTTGGATTTACCGATATTAATTGCCGGTGAAACAGGAACCGGAAAGGAGCTGGTTGCTCGTGCTTTACATCAAAAAAGTGATCGCGCTAAAGCACCATTTTTAGCGATAAACTGCGCTGCATTGCCCGAACATTTATTAGAAAGTGAATTATTTGGTTATAGCGGTGGTGCGTTTACTGGCGCAAAGAAATCCGGAAAGCCGGGTTTAATTGAACTAGCTGAAGGAGGTAGTGTATTTCTCGATGAAATCGCTGAAATGTCTATTTATCTGCAAGCAAAACTATTACGCTTTTTGCAAGACTTCTCTTATCGTCGTGTTGGTGGCACTAGTGAACTCCATGCAAATGTTAGGATCATCAGCGCGAGCCATCAAGACTTAAGCCAAGGATTAAAAAATCAAACGTTTAGAGAGGATTTATTTTATCGTTTAAATGTACTTAATTTACATTTGCCTCCGTTAAGAGAACGAGCTGACGATATTATCTTATTGGCTAATCACTTTATTGAAAATGCCTCAATGCAAGTAAAACACCTACCTCATGCAAGATCTCAAACGATAACATTAAGCGAGTCAGCATTAGCGTTATTACAGCAATATCAATGGCCAGGAAATATACGTCAGTTACAAAATATTTTATTTTCGGTTGTAGCACTTACCGTTGGGGACGTTATTGACGAGCAAGATATCACTCAGGCCTTAGCTAAATTTTCAGCTGGTGGTGATGAAAATTTAAATCAAAGAACAACACTGTCTACGACTAATATATCAGTAAAAGACTGGGCATGTGCTCAAGCTGATTTCGAGGAAAATTTATTAAGGCAGCTCTTGCCACTATTTCCAACAACACGAAAATTAGCGCAGCGATTAAATGTTTCACACAACAAAAT
Source organism: Colwellia sp. KS18-150 (assembly GCF_057551365.1). Taxonomy (NCBI): domain Bacteria; kingdom Pseudomonadati; phylum Pseudomonadota; class Gammaproteobacteria; order Alteromonadales; family Colwelliaceae; genus Colwellia; species Colwellia sp. KS18-150. The sequence continues at coordinate 166,572 of NZ_BAAJMC010000007.1, forward strand.
AGCGATGAAGTTAAGGTTATATGGCATAGAGCGTTAAGTTTATATCAGACCATTTAAAATTTAAGGTTCTAATATACTAAAAAGGCCTAATATCTGGAATATTAGGCCTTTGCTTTTCAAAAGATTAATGAATTAACCCTAAATTATTCTAGAAACCACATTGTTTACCTTGGTTTTTATCTTTTAACCACACGTGTAGTGGAGCAAAGTAATCTAAAATAGCGCTAGCATCCATTTGTTCATTACCAGTTAATACTTTATAAGCCTGCTGCCATGGTTGGCTTGAGCCCATTTCTAACATGGTATTAAGAGCTGTACCTGCTTCTTTATTGTTATAAATAGAACAGCGATGTATTGGATCAGTATTGCCTGATATTTCACATAAAGCACGATGAAATTCAAACTGCTGAATATGTGCTAAAAAGTATCGGCTATACGGAACGCCACCAGGAACGTGGTATTTAGCACCAGGGTCAAATGCTTGAGCATCACGAGCAATTGGTGCTGCAACACCTTGGTATTTTTCACGCAGCTCCCACCAAGCCGTGTTGTAATTTTCAGGTGTAATTTCGCCTGAGTATACTTTCCAGCGCCATTGATCAACTAACAATCCAAATGGAATAAAGGCAACTTTATCTAATGCCATTTTCATTAATAAGCCGATATCTTTTGATTCATCAGGTATTGAATCAATTAAGCCTATTTCTTTTAAATATTTAGGCGTTACAGATAAGGCAATTGTGTCACCGATAGCCTCATGGAAGCCATCATTAGCACTATTCTGGAAGTAGACGGGTTGATCTTTATAGGCACGTTGGTAGAAGTTATGACCTAACTCATGATGGATAACTGAAAACTCTTCGCCGGTTTTTTGAATACACATTTTTATGCGTAAATCATCTTTGGCATCTAAATCCCATGCCGAGGCATGGCAGATAACGTCTCTATCTTCTGGTTTAGTAAATAGTGAGCGAGTCCAAAATGTTTCTGGTAAAGCATCAAATCCCAGTGAAGTGAAAAACTTCTCAGCACCTTTGACCATTTTTATTTCGTCGTAATCATGAGCAGCTAATTGCTTAGTTACATCATAACCAGGATCTGCATTTTCTGGGGCAACCACATCATAAATATTTCCCCAAGATTGTGCCCACATATTACCTAACAAATGCGCAGGAATTGGTTTGTCTTGTGGCACCTTATCAGTGCCATATTCTTCACCTAACTCGCTACGAACATAACAGTGCAAATCATCATAGAGAGGTTTTACCTGTCCCCATAATCTGTCTAATTCATTGGCAAAATCATCAGCTGGCATATCATAGTTTGAACGCCACATAGCCCCTAAATTTTTATAACCTAGACCATTGGCACCTTCGTTAGCCAATTCTGCTTGGCGTGTATATAAGGTTTTCATTGGTGGACTAATTTGTCGCCACCCTTGCCACATATCTAGTAACTCATCGTAATCTCGAGAGGTAGCCATGGTTGATGTCATATCTCCAAGGCTCAGTTTTTCACCCGCTGCTGTGGTGTACGAGCCTTTACCATAAATACTGCCAAGCTCTGCGCCAATTGTCGCAAGCTCAGCTGACTTTTCTGAGTCTTGTGGTGCGGGCAATACTAGTGACTGCTTAAGAATATTCAGCTTGCGACGTTGAGTTTCACTCACATCAACATTATCAAATTTAGCAGCCTGCATTGCAAAGCGAACACCTGCTTCAGTTGATTTCTGATCGGCTTCTGCAGCGAGTGAAGCGGTATCTTCTGTGATAAAGTTAGCGTAAATCCAAGCGGCTCTGGCGCCAGACTTGCCTAAAGCGACCATTTCTTTTTCAACAGCATCTAAAAATACTTGGGCATCTTGGCTAGATAATACTTTAGTGGCTGTTGTTTGCTTGTTTTCGTCAGTGGTCGTTTTTTTTGCATCTTGACTACAGGCTGATAAAGCTCCTGCAACAACTAGAGCTATAGCGGTAAACTTAAAGGTATTTGTTATTTTTTTCATTTGAGTTCAAAAGACTGTTAAAAGGATAAATCAGTATATTGAAACTCGTTAATAATTCAAAGTGGGCACGGTTAATTAAATTATAGGCAAAAAAAAGCTCATTCAAAGATGAATGAGCAAAATAAACAACATGAAATACAATGTTTACAAGGGAGTGTAAAACTAATGCTCATGCGCTTTTGCTCGGGGAAGCTAAGCGTTGAACATGCGATTATAATAGCCAAAATGGTTGTTTTTTACTGTATAGGATCCGTAACAGTTTGTAATTTCTGACTAGATAGTTAAGAAAATAAGGATAAAAAAAGGCTCATTCAAAGTGAATGAGCCAAACTACAACATGAAAAACATAATAACAAAGGGGGGATGTTTTAAGTGTTTATTCTTAAAACGTGAAACCATCATATCCAATCCGACTGTTTTTTACTGTTACGAGTCAGTAACAGTTTGTAAAAATACAAAGACAAGTATTGTTTAGAAATTAAAGACAAAAAAAAGCTCATTCAAGGTGAATGAGCTAAAGTTACAACATGAAAAAACATAATAACAAGGGAGTACATTTCAAGCTTCTACCTTTGAAAAGTGAAACAATCATATCGGTATTTCCTGTTTTTAACTGTTGAGATTAAGTAATAATTTGTAATTTACTAACCAATTAATGAAGTAAGATGAGGTAACGTACTAGTTGGGAGAATGAGATAAAAAAAGACTCAGAGCAGATTGACAGATCAGGCCACTGAGTCAGGGAGTTTTCATGTACAAAAGATTTGAGTGTTAATATTATAATTAGTTCAAAAATTATCCGTTAGGTAGGTATATAATTGTTTAACGTTGGAATCCACTTGACCAAATGAGGATAAATACGTTATTTTAAACAACTGTTTGAATTTGACGTTTGATTACTGGTAACAATAAGCATGAGTACAAAAAATAAAATTTTAGATGCTGCAGAGCTACTCTTTGCTGATAATGGCTTTAATGGTACATCGCTACGAGAAATAACAAGTTTAGGGGAAGTTAATTTAGCGGCAGTAAATTATCACTTTGGCTCTAAAAAAGAATTGATTAAAGCTGTGATGTCACGGTACATGAATGAATTATCACCACGATTAGAGTCAGCGTTAAGTGCATTGTGCCAGGACGACGTTCAACCGACTTTGATTGAAGTTTTCTCTGCTTTCATTGAGCCATTATTATACTTAAATGAATTTAAAGAGAATGGCACTAGTACTTTTTTACAATTATTAGGCCGAGGCTATACAGACAGCCAAGGTTTTTTACGTTGGTTTCTAACCACACAATACCCTAATGTATTTGCGAACTTTACCGTTGCAGTACAAAAAGCCTATCCAGAATTAAGCGCAGAAGAGATGTTTTGGCGCTTACATTTTACCATGGGAACTATTGTTTTTACTATGTCTTCAAGCGATGCATTAATTGATATTGCTCAAAATGATTTTGATCGCCAGGTTGATATTGCCGGTGTTATCAAGCAAGTAATCCCTTATGTTGCAGCAGGTGTTGCGGCGCCAATCTTAGTCTAGCCTTTATATTTGAGCGGTAAGTATTATTAACTTATCGCTCAAACAATTTTTGCTATAATTTTTTTTCATGTACAAGTCTATTGATAATGACAAGTACAAAAATAGCACTGTAAATACCAAACACCACTAACATCCATTGTGGCATGCTGTAACCTAAAAACTGCCAACTTATCTCTCCACAATCGCCTGTAGCTTCAAATATAGCTGGAAACCATTGATGTAATGGTGCCCAACTTGGAAAGTTTGGAATAAATTCACAGCTAAAAAACAGTGAGCCACTGTTAGCCTGCATTTCAATATGTTCAAGGGCAATTATAAATCCCCAAACAGCGCCAGTACCCCATAGGCCATAACCAATAACTCTAGTAAACATATAACGATGACCAGCAAAGCCAATAACGCCAGCTGCAATAATCGCCATAATAGCAAGGCGTTGATATACACACATAATGCAGGGTGCTAAATCCATTGCGTATTGAAAGAATAACGCACAAAACTCTAAACCTAATGCTGATACTCCAAGAAGTAGCCAAGGTTTAGGAGAAGTTGTTAAATCACTAATAGTTTTCATTATTGGCCTTATGATTGAAATTTTGATGAAGTGTTGACG
>NZ_BAAJMC010000008.1:0-158617 GCF_057551365.1 Colwellia sp. KS18-150
TTTCTCTTTTAACTTCACAGAGAAGTCATACATCTTGGCTTCATTATCTAAGCCCATTGCTATGTATCGACGTGATTGAAAATCATGATACACCTCAAGAGTAGACCATTGTGTCGGTACTTCATAGTAATTTAAACCATGGGCAACGGCAACTCGGTATAATTCATCACGGTTATCATAGATATCCGCAACTGCTACTTGCCAGCTATCTTCATCAATATAGAAAACACGTTTCTTATATGTATGACGAGTATTCTCTTTCAAGTTAGCCTCAACAACCCAAACTCTGTGCTTTTCATAACGCACTAGATCAGGGTTAATATGGCCTGGTTGTAGGATCTCATCATACTTAACCTTATCACTGTGTAGACGATAGTCGTTATATGGAATTAACAACTCCTGCTTACCTTTAAGTGTCCAGTTATAACGATTTGGTGCACCATTATACATATCAAAATCATCAGTCAACCTTAAGCCATCTGAAGCGCTACCTGGTGCATCATATGCAACATTAGGAGCACGACGAACACGGCGTTGACCTGTGTTATAGGTCCATGCTTGACGTGGTGTTTTGATTTGATCCATTGTTTCATGAACTAATAATGCAGTACCGGCCAAACGTGCTGGCTCAGTCACCTTTTGCTTAAACTTAAACAAAATATTAGTTTTTTCAAGTTCAGATGGTGTTACACCTTTCACGTTATATGGAAGTAATAACTGGTCGTCAAAACCTACATAAGTAAAATTACCTGAAGCTGTTGGTGCCGCTTGGCCACCCTGTCTTACTAGAGCTTCACCACGATATCTAACAATGTGGTTCCAAATAGCTTCAAGACCGTTTGATGGAATTGGAAAAGGGATACCAATCGAGGCATTTTTAATTCCATTGCCATTCTCAACTATTTCAGCTCGTGTAGAATTATCTTTAACGGCTTGGTAAACATGCTCAGGGTAAGAGGCACTACGTCGAGTTTGATACACATCCATTTTAAATGTTTCGGGGTAAGTAGCGAATAATTTCTTTTGACCTGGTGTTAATAAGTCTTTGTATTCTTCTACATTTTTAGATGTGATTGTATATTCAATTTGATCATTAGGATAAGGGTCTAGATGGTGGTCACCAACACTATACCCTGCTGGCGCTTTAGTAATACCGCCCGTCCACTCTGGAATTGAACCATCTTTGTTAGCTGCTTGCACAGCCCCCATAGGTGTTAATTCCTTGCCTAACTTTGCTGCATCTTCAGCAGAAATCTTTGCATTAACCACTGTAGAAGCTAAGGCTACTGATACTGCCAATGTTAAAAAGCTGCTTTTCTTTAAAGTAGCTTTCTTGGAAGCATTAGTGTTAAAAATTTGACTGTTCATAAATATTGCCTTTTTCTAAATTGAGTAACTGATGCTTAAAGATACATAATCACGATCTTCAATCTGGTTGGTAGTACCAACACCATCAAAGAAGCTGTTGTAGTTTATATCTGCTTTCCATTTACTTTGATAATCAAAGCTTAAACCTAGTGCCACAGATTTTCTATCTTCAACAAATAAGAATAATGGATCAGGTGTTATACCGCTGACATCATGTGAAAACACAACGCGAGGTGACATATTTACACCTGAAAATACATTTGAATAATCAAGCTTAGCCACAACTCTATATCCCCAAGCAAAATCAGTTGGGAATGGATTGGTTTCAACACCATTTTGTACTGGTAATTCAAGACCTGGAGCAGAAGCGATACCACCACTACGTGCTGTACCTGGGCCATTTAAACGTAAATCACTTTCATCTGGCATATCATTTATATTGATACCGCCAACTTCAATTAAACCTGTTAATTGGCTAGCGCCTAGACTCGGGCCAAAAAGGTGAGTTAATGTCATTTGCGCTTGAATCGTATCAGATAAAATGAAACCATTAGCGGTAACACCCGACTCAAATGGTTGTCCAGTATTTGGATCATTTAGCTGTGAGATATTATCTAATTCAGGACTTATACCAGCATTTGCCAGTTGTTGTGGCATAGCTGCAAACAACAATTCAACATCATCAATTTGTAATGGCTCATCTTGACGGTAGCTGATTTCACCAGCAACAGCAGTTGTGCCAACAGTGGTGTTAAAGCTTAAAGCGTACATAGCAATATCTTCAGGATATTGTAGTTTTACTTGCGAAAACACTGATAAATTATCATACAAGTTTTCTTCTGTAACAGTATTCGAAGCCAAGTAAGCAAGATCACTGCCGATAGTTTCTGCATTGAAATCTGCAGTAACACCAGCAAAAATAGGTCTACGACTATGATAATTAACATAGTATAAACTTAATTCTGTATCGTTTAACTCAGGAAGATACCAAGAAAGACGTAAACCATATTGCCCACCATCTTCAGGTTCCCACTCAGCTGATTTCCCCGGAGAACGTAAAGTCACTTTTGTCGGGTAAGCTAGATAAGCTGAGCCAGCTGCAGCCATCAATTCAGGGACACCTGAACTCATCATTGCACCAATCTCGTTAAGACCAGCCATTAGTGTGGTTACATCTATATCTGGGTTACCAGAAAAGCCAAGCTGAACGTTATTGTTATTACCACCATCACCAGCAAAATCATTCGTTGAGAAATAACTACCCGGTGGTGGTAAAACTGTTTTTTCCCAAGAATATTGATAAAAAGCTTCAATATTGATGTTTTCAGTAACACCTAAAGATGCCCAAAGTGCTCCAAAAGGAATAAAAGCTTCTTTTAACTCAGCACCAGGTGCTTTCAAGCGTGCAATATCTACTGGGTTAATTTCACTGATACCATGACCAATAAGAGTACTTTCGCCCCAGCTAATTACCTGTTGACCCACGCGAACTGAAAATGGCATATCGCCGATATCAAAATTACCATACACATAGGCATCTAGAAGACGGACATCTGTACAGACTTGTTCTTTAGCTTCGCTATCATCACAAGGGTTGTTAACTTCACCGCTAATTTGGTTATTCCAATCACGATCACTATCCATCATGGCAAAGTCATAGTAGTACATACCACGAACAAAAATCCCCATACCATTATAATGGACATCTAATTCATGTGTACCTTTAATAAGTTGTGAAAAAGCTTCGCCAGCATCGTAATTTAAATTACCATTATCACCATTGGTTGAATAGCTTCCCGCTCCTTGCCAAACAGTGGCACTAGTAGGGTTAGGATTGGTGACAGCATTATAATTACTAAAATCAAAACCATTGTTAAGGTTATTGGCTTTAGCAACATTATCATTCCAGTTTCTATTTTCAGTTCGCCAGCTTGAGCCGACACTAAAAGTTGAATCGAAGCTAACTTCTACATCACCAAAATCCCACCTTGCGGCTTGTGAACTTAAGCTTGTTGTTAGTAAAGTCATGGAAAGTGCAGCGGCAACACCTATTGAAATAGGTTTTTTGCTAAAACTGCGCGGGCTATTCATCATTTGTTTTCTCCCCGGTAGCGAATCAAGACACATTGTTCGTTTGGTTATTATCTAGCGTATAATTGTGACTTAACATCATTATTATTTTATTTATTTCTCTACTATTGTAGATTTATCAATAATTGCATCATTTGACTGGTCTGGCAAGTCAAAAAGTAATAGTTAAGCCTCTGTATTTTAATGACTTGCATTTATCATATTCGATAAAATACGTCTCTGTTTAAAACTAGCGTTTAAATTCAAATAATGCAAAAAAAGTTTAATACCACTAAGTTAATGAAATAACACTTGTTTACTTAAATATTAATATTTTAAATCACGACATGATGGTCAGACCACTGTTTAAAGCTATTACTCTAACAGGGGTTGCTTAAAGAAATTTATTTAAGTTGAGAGAGGGATAAAAATTTTTTATTTTCTGTGTGTAGGCAAAAATAGCCGTTTATTCCATCACTTTTGAGGTATGGTCTCATATGCATTGCCGGAAACTGTAAACGTTCTCCTTTAGTACTAGTAACAACAATAGTATTTGCTGTACCTTGATAGTAAGGTAAAAATTCTTGCGCTGACATGTTAATAACAAAGTAATATTTCATGGGATATAATAAACGTTGAAGCGTTAATGACCGAGTTACTCAATGATATAATACAAAGAGTAACTCTTTCTACTTTAGCCTAATGTTGCTGTCAGTTTTTCTTGTAAGTCTTTACTCAAGTTTGGTAAAGCTTGCAGTTTAATTAACTCCGTTTTCATCAGGTTTTGGTTGGTTACTGCAAAGCTTTTAAATTGAATTAACGGCGTTAACAGTCTTGAGGCGACTTGAGGATTTATATCATTTAGTTTAGCAATATATTTAGCCAAAAATTGATACCCCCTCCCCGTTGAACAATGAAAATACTCAGGGTTGTTCATTGCAAATGCCCCGATCAATGCTCGAGCACGGTTTGGATTCTTTAAGCTAAAATCACTATGATTCTCTAATTCTTCTAATTTTGAAAAGATCTCTGAAGTATTTTGACTAGCGGCAAGAGAAAACCACTTGTCCATTACCAGTGTTGAGTTTTGCCATTGCTGCTCAAAAGCCTGTAACTGTGTAGTTAAACAACTCAAGTTATTTGTAGCTGAACATTTAAGTGCAGCTAAGGAGTCAGTCATGTTGTCAGCATGATTAAACTGACTGATCACCAATTGCTCATATTGAGTTAACGACGATAGATATAACAGGCAAGTATTTTTTAATGCTCTGTTAGCTGTTCTTTCAGCTTCTGTGACATTATATTGATTTAATCTAGTGACACACAATTCAAACCTCTCAAGTAGCTTACTCTCAAGCTTTTGAGTAATGAATTGGCTTAACGTTTTTATCGCTTTAATTAAGGCTAAAGGCTGAACTTGCTCAATTAAATCTGCAGCTTCATCAAAGCTAGGTAATACAAGCTGCTCTGCGATGAATGCGGCATCATCATTACTGGTTAAGACATCACCAAAGCAAGTAATTAATTGCTCAGGAATTTCAAATCCAGGGTTTGCAATAAGCGTTTTAATGGTAGACATTAACAATTTTTGCCCTGCGTCCCATCGACTAAAACTATTATCAGCTTTACTGACTATAGTTAGTAAACTTTCATCATCTTGCACAAAATTCACTTTTACTGGCGCAGTAAAGTCAGCGAGTAAGGCTAAAGTAGGTTTAGAAGTAAATGTTGAAAACTCCCAGCTTTGACTATCATTAGTTAATTCAATAAGTTGAGACTGATTCTGTGTTAAATCATCAGAATTTATCAACTCTATTTTTAGCGGGATATGAAGCGCTTGTGGATTAGTCTGAGTTATTGTTACTGGTGACTGTTGTGCTAATGTTAAATGGTATATACCTGTAACTTCGTCAAAGCTTTCTTGAACTCTTATTGATGGCGTACCTGATTGACTATACCAACGTTTAAATTGTGTCAAATCTTTTCCTGTAGCATCACTCATAGCATTAACAAAATCATCGCAAGTCACAGCCATACCATCAAAGCGTTTAAAGTATAAATCCATTCCCGCTCTAAAACCGTCTTTACCTAACAAAGTATGTAGCATTCGAATAACTTCAGAGCCTTTTTCGTACACGGTTAACGTGTAAAAGTTATTCATCTCTAACACTTGTTCTGGCCTAATAGGATGTGCCATTGGGCCTGCATCTTCAGCAAATTGTTGTGAGCGTAGTACTCTAACATTTTGAATACGAGTTACCGCACTTGAGTGCATATCAGCACTGAATTGTTGATCACGAAAAACCGTTAGACCTTCTTTTAAACTCAGTTGAAACCAGTCTCGACAGGTGACTCTGTTCCCGGTCCAGTTATGAAAATATTCATGTGCGATAACCGCTTCAATATTAAAATAATCGGTATCGGTGGCTGAAGCTTTATCTGCCAAAACGTATTTACTGTTAAATACATTAAGGCCTTTGTTTTCCATTGCCCCCATATTGAAAAAATCAACGGCGACGATCATGTAAATATCAAGATCATATTCTAAATTAAATGTTTGCTCATCCCATGCCATAGATTTCTTCAACGAAGTCATGGCATGCTCTGCTTTAGATAAATTACCTTGATCAACAAAAATCTCAAGTGCAACTTCTCGTCCTGAGCTAGTTTTATAGGAGTCAGAAAGCAGATCAAACTTACCTGCTACTAACGCAAATAAATAACAAGGTTTTGGAAATGGGTCATGCCAAGTAACAAAGTGCTTATTATCCGTTAAATCACCTTGATCAATTTTGTTACCATTAGAAAGCAAATAAGGATACAGTTCTTTGTCAGCAATAACTTTAGTGGTAAACGTTGCCATTACATCGGGTCTATCAAGGTAATAGCTTATTCTTCTAAACCCTTCAGCTTCACATTGTGTACAAAAAGCGTCTCCTGATTTAAACAAACCTTCCAAAGAAGTGTTTTCTACTGGGTTTATTTCAGTAACAATAGTTAATTGAAAGCTCGTTTCTTTGGTTGTTAACGATAGACTGTTATCTGTTAATTGATACTGCTCTGTTGATAACTGTTGGCCATTGATGGCAACAGAAATTAATTTAAGCTGTTCGCCATCAAGGACTAAAGTTGCTTGTTCTTCTTTGTCAGTACTCTCCTGCCTCTTAACGATCATTTCATTCGTTACTTGAGTAGCGTTATCTATTAAATAAAAAGTTAAGTTAACTGTTTCAATGGTAAAAAGTGCTGGACGATAATCAGCAAGAAATCGAGAAGTAGATTGAGTCATATATGATCCACAGTAAGAGTTTTACCCACCAAATGGTGGGTTTGAAAATGAAAAATTATTGTTTGCTATTCAGCATTTTTATCTTAAAGCCTGTATAAGCATAAATTACAGCGATTATCGGATTGATTAAGTTAAAAAAGCAGTAAAAAATATAATCATAAGAGCTTAATGCTAAAGCGCCGAACATAAATGCGCCACAAGTATTCCAAGGAATTAAAGGGGAAGTAATGGTTCCTGAATCTTCCAATGTTCTACTTAGTACCGTTGGATGTAAACCTCGACGGTGAAACTCTTCTTTAAACATACGGCCTGGCATAACAATAGCCATATATTGATCGGCAGTGATAAGGTTTGTTCCAATACAAGTAACTATAGTGCTAGTAATTAAACTACCAATAGATTTAGCCGTTTTCAATATCGTTTCAACAAACTTAGCTAACATGCCAAAATGCTCAAGTACCGCACCAAAACTTAATGCACATATCACTAACCAAATAGTGTTTAACATGCTCGACATGCCGCCACGACTCAGTAATTCATCAATTTCATTATTACCGGTATTAACCACAACGCCATCAAAGAATGCGGTCCAGATCACTGTAATATAAGCTGCAACATTGCTTATACCTTCTTTAGCCATAGTAGCAATTAATTCTTGTTGAAATATTGCCGCCCAAATACCACCAATAATTGCGCCAATAGCTACAGCAGGAAATGCTGGCATTTTCTTATAGGCTAAAGCGAGTAAGATCACTAACGGAATTAAGTTGAGTATTGAAATATTGTAAGTTGATTCAAGAGTCGAAGTCAGTGCTTTTATACTTTCAGTATTACCACCTGCAGCCGATGAATGATCAAAGCCAATAATTAAAAACAGCACTAGTGCAATAGAAATTGAAGGTACCGTAGTTAAGAGCATATAACGTATATGTTCAAAAAGTTCACTACCTGCCACTGCTGGAGCAAGGTTTGTTGTTTCTGAAAGTGGTGATAACTTATCACCAAAATAAGCACCAGAGATCACGGCACCAGCAGTCACAGAAGTAGATAAGTCAAAACCATTCGATATACCGATAAAAGCAACACCTACAGTAGCAGCAGTTGTCCAAGAGCTACCAATACTCATGGCAACAATTCCACAGACAATACAACAAGCAGCATAGAACCAACTCGGATCAATAATCTGTAAACCATAATAAATCATCGTAGGAACAGTACCTGATAACAACCAAGTTCCTATCAGGGCACCAACAGTTAATAGTATTAATATTGCACCGAGAGAAATTGAAATACCGTTTACAATCGCTTTTTCAATATCATGCCATTTATAACCATTTTTCATGCCGATAACGATGGCTATTCCCATTGCTAATAATAAAGATATTTGGTTAGGGCCGTAGGATGAGTTGTCAGCAAAATAACTTACTGAAGCAGTTAGCATAATCACTAACGCTATCAATGGAATCAATGCATCGAGCATACTTGGCGCTTTAATATTGCTGGTAATATTATTTTTTGATGGGGCTTGCTTAGACATATTCTGCAGTTAACCTTGTTATCATTATTATAGTAAGTATAGAGGTCTCTTATACTCTGTGTATTATTATATTTATTCTGTTTTTTTACATAAAAAATAATTCGTAAGATACAATAAAGCCGCCATATAGGCGGCTTTATTGTCTAAGTAAATTTACTTTTTAGCAACTTTACCTAAACTCACTAAGTCGAAAGTAATACGAGCCGTTTCATCTAAAAACGGGTCAAGCTCATCAAGCTCATCAGGTAAATCATCTAATGACTCAACCTTCTCTTTCCCCATTCGTGATAAGCGTTCGTTTGCTCTAATTAGCTGCTTAGCTTTGCGTTCTTCTCGCTTTTCTTTGCGAACATCGACATTTAGCGAAACGAAATTATCATCCTTTTCTGCTTTATATTTTTCAATGTCGGTTAGTAAATAGTTAAATTCAGCATTTTCTTTAATACGATTTTGATAAAGTGAGGTTAAATAAGATACATCAGAATTTACATCATTTAACTTACTATATTGAGCTTTATCAATACTATCCCAAGGTAGAGCATTCTCTTCTTTACTCTCACCCCAATCTTCTGGGTCAACCGCAGTTGGGAACGCAATATCAGGTAAAACGCCTTTATGTTGTGTGCTACCACCGTTTATTCGATAAAATTTAGCGATAGTGTATTGAATACTGCCAAGAGGATTCTCATATAAATCATAAACTCGTCCAAGACCTCTATGCTGCTGAACAGTACCTTTACCAAAAGTATGCTCACCAATAATGATACCTCGACCATAATCTTGAATTGCTGCAGCAAAGATTTCAGAGGCTGAAGCACTATATCTGTCTACCATTACCGTTAATGGACCATCATAGTAACTAATACCATCTCTATCACGATGAACATCTACTCGATCAGCGCTATTTCGAATCTGTACGACAGGACCTTTATCAATAAATAACCCTGTTAGTAGTGTAGCTTCTGGTAGAGAGCCACCACCATTACCACGTAAATCAATAACAATGCCCTGCACTTCTTGCTCTTTAAGCTTGTCTATTTCTTTTTTTACATCACGGGATAAATTGTTATAGAAACTAGGTATGGTAATGACACCTAATTTTTTAGTATTTAGACTGGCTTGTTCATCGGTAACTGTTTCACCAATGCCTTCATAATAAACTTCAGATTTAGCAGCTCTATCTTCTAATTTTATTTTGTCACGAACGATAGTTACAACTTTAATGTTAGCTTCATCATCAGACTCACCTGATAAAACTTGTAAACGTACGGTTGTTCCTTTAGGTCCTTTAATTTTTTCTACAACATCGTCTAACCGCCAACCAATCACATCTTCAAATTCTTTATCATCTTGTGCAACACCAACAATACGATCTTTAGCTTTAAGTTGTTTTGACTTATCTGCAGGTCCACCGGTAACAATACTTTGAATAACCGTATAATCTTCTTCGGCACGTAATACAGCACCAATCCCTTCAAGGGATAAGTTCATATCCATTTGAAAGCGTTCAGCATTTCGAGGTGATAAATAAGAGGTATGCGGTTCAACGACACGTGCAAAACTATTCATAACAAGCTGAAAGACATCTTCACTTTCACTTTGCTTTAATCGTTTTATGGCGTATTTATAGCGTTTTGTAAGAACTTCTTTAACTTTTGGCCATTCTTTACCAGTTAGCACTAGATTTAATGAATCTGATTTAACTTTTAATCGCCACAATTCATCCAATTCGGCTTCAGATGTTGGCCATGGCGCATCTTCTCTGTCGTAGTAGTACACTTCATCTTTGGTAAAATCAAAGGGAGACTTTTCATCTTCACCTGAATTAGATTCTAATAAAGATAATGCATATTGATAGCGCTCAAGGCGACGTTGCATATTTAAATTATAGATATCATAGGCAAGCGATAATTTTCCTCGAGCAAATACATCATCGAACTCTAGGCTTCGTTTACCGTATTCAGTGATGTCGGAGGCAAGGAATACATTACGGGAGTAATCTAATTGCTTGATAAAGCGATCAAATACCTCTTGAGATAATTCATCGCTTATTTTTACTTTCTTATAGTGGCCACGAGTAAAACGCGCTGTAATTCGTTTACTTGCTGTTGCATGCTGGCTCTGTGGAGCTAATATCGGTAACGGTGTATCACTAGTATCTTCAAGAGCAAAAGAGCTAAGGCTAGAAAAAGATAGTCCAACGGAAACGGAAACGGCTAGTGCGATACGACAAAGTTTTTGCATGCAAGTTACTCCAAACTTTACTTGAGAATTTATATTAACGTTAAAAACTGTTAAACAGGCTAAATATATAGCCTGTAGTAAAGCTAACTATATATATTTTTCATTTGTGTTTTAATAACCATGCCAGAATCTAGCTGAACACTAATGTCTTTTCCTGCTATTTCAGTAATGGTGGCGTTCATTGGAGAATTGCCCAATTGAACTTTTACCTGACTACCTACACTTATTGTAGCTGATTCAACTGGTTTTAACGGAGGTAAATCTTTTTTCACTGTTTTACGCTGTGTAGATTTAACTGATTTAAACTTGGCAGAATCTTTCTTTTCTGAATTAGCGCCTTTAACAGTATTACCTTTATAGGTTTTTTTAGCGCCTTTGTCTTGTTCTTTTTTGTTACCAAATTTTTCTTGGCTATCTTTTAATGTTTTACTCGCATAATTTGCTTGCTCTTCATCAATTTCTGCCACTTCATTGCCATCAATATCGACCCTAGAGACGCCAACTTTAACAGCCTTTAAGTATCTCCAGCTGCTAGTATAGTGTCTTAGCGCTTGACGTAGACGAGTTTTACTCACCGTTTCATCGTCGTTTAGCTTTTCTGCTAAGTCTTGAAATATGCCAATTTTTAAGGGCTTAACCTTACCTTTCACTGAAAAGCATTCAGGAAATTTTTCAGTTAAATAATTTATTATGTCTTTGGTGCTTATACGTTTTATTTCAGTTTCCATAAATACATCTTTTACAGTTTTAGTTAAATTAGGTTATATCAATATTAAATTAATAATCTTGTTGTTGAAGGTGTTGTTCTCGATTTTCTAAAAGATGTCGACACCAATCATAAATATCTTCACTTTCTACATCAGGTAATACTTCTTGTCCAATCCATGCATCCCAGACTAATGCCAGTAACTGTTCCAATTCTTCAGTATTAATATCTTCTTCAGCTAGGTCATATAAGGTGTGATAAATTTCATTGACCTTTTCGGCAACCGTTTCTTCTTGCCCTTCCCAGTCACCAACAATTGCTTCAGTGACTAGATAGTCATGGATAACAACAAACTCTTTCATTACTTAGTTCTCTATACTTGTTGCTAAGCTTGGTTTTGCGCAAATGCATCAACAATGATTTCCAAACCATGCTGATCATCTTCGTCGAAACGTGCAAAACTAGTGCTATCAATGTCTAATACGGCAATTATATCATCGTTAACTTTGACGGGGATAACAATTTCTGAATTTGTTGATGCATCACAGGCAATATGGCCTTGGAATTCATGTACATCGGAAACCCTTTGTGTGGTTGCCTCTGAAACAGCAGTCCCACAAACGCCTTTACCTAAGGGGATACGGATACAAGCAACCTTGCCTTGAAAAGGGCCTAAAACGAGCTCTTGATTAACTACGCGGTAAAATCCAACCCAGTTAACTTGTTCTAGAGCATCAAAAAGCAATGCACTAATATTGGCCATATTGGCAATAAGATCTGGTTCATCAGCAATTAACGCTTGAACTTGCGTTAATAATTCTTGATAAAATGTTGTTTTGCTTAGCAAGTAAATAGTCCTAAATGCTCATATCTTAAAAACGCATAACATACCTTGAAAACAAGTATAGTTAAAGCTTTATCCATGATAAAAGCTAAAAACTATTCTTTGACGCTATATTTAAGCAAAACCGTCGCAGTAATATCGGTATTTTTCCTTTGGTTATGAAGTGATGATGTGCCAATGGCCGATGTAGTCGTTTCATTTACTTCTTTATAAGTATTATGACTTAATTCTTTTAAGTATATTATTTTATCCAAACTCACCCCTAGCTGATTAGCCAGTTCCATGGCTTTTTGTTTGGCATTATCGGTTGCCGTAGTTAAAGCTTGTTGATAAAGTTTTTCACTATCTGATTCAGAGATTGTAGTTGGCGAAATACGTTCAACTCCCATTTTTATTACTTTACTAAAAAACTCATCATAACTAGTGGCGTTAGAGAAATTTACAGTTATAGTTCGACTTAACTCAAAGTTTTGTATTCTATCCGCTGATTTATCGACAAATTCCCCACCAATATAAACCTTACCTCGATTATGCTGCGGTAATTTTTGGTTAACTTCCACACCCTGTATATATAGTGATGAAGAGTCATCTACTGTTTGTAAGATTATTTCAGTTGCTTGTATATCATTTTTAGGTATATCAAGAGCAATTGCCATATTAACTATTTGCTCACTTTTACTTTCAATAAAAGCTCGAATTTTACTCACATTACGACCCGTTTGAACAACATCAAGAGTAATTGATTGTAGCTCTTGTTGTGGATGCACTGTTGCTTGCCCTTTAACTTCAATAACATTGCCATCAAATGTTGCAGCAAGAACATTTACAGGGTTATTCAAGGTAAAAGCTAATAAATAAAACACCACACATTGTAATTTATTCATATTTAGCCCTAATGAGAATATTTATTGGGTGAGTATAAACTCTTTGAATTTCGATTTTTCAACATCAGATGCATGTTGCCACCAATACTTTAGCATAGTAAAAGAATTGATGGCTGTGTCACTGCTATTAGCATTTAGCTGCTTATTATCTGTTTTATTTAGTACTGACGAGGTTTTGTTAGTTTCTTGCTGGCTATTAACAAGGGGATTTTTTTCACTCGGCGATGTATATGATGCCACTGCAATATTAACTTGCTTAGCAAGTTTATAATCATCAAGTTCGATAAGCTCAAGTTTAACTTTTCGGTTGTTTACATCACTTAAGTATAACTGGGGGGATTTAGCAAAACGCTCTGCTTGAGATAAACTCTTAATATCTGATGTTATTAAGTTGACTTTTTGCTCTGAGCCTATAGTAAATTTAACAACAAATTCTTTTGATTCTACAACTCTTTCTTCTGCAAATTCTATATCTTCATAAACATCTTTATAGCGGAGCACTACACTATGCTCTCCTTGATCTAAATTAAATGTCGATTTATTTCCAATAAATCCATGCTCCACGGTTTTGTCATCTATCGCGCTAATAATAAGCGCATCAGCGACGGTCATTGTCGTTGCATGTAACGTTAGAGGAAGTAAAGCAGTCAATATCACAAGAGCCACTAAATAAAAAAACCTAGCCACAATATAAATCCTTATTAAATATTTAATATCGTTAAAGGTTATTTATAAACTGACTAGGCTTTAATGCAAAGCAAAATATTGAATTACTAGCCTAAAGTACTAGAGACAAATTAAAAACTATCTTCAGGGATACGAACCCAACCTTCCATTAAAATACGAGCACTACGACTCATGGAGACTTTTTTAACAGTCCATCTGCCAGATACTTCAAGTGCTTGAGCGCCCACCTTTAGCGTTCCCGATGGATGACCAAATACCACATCATCTCCCACTTTTGAGCCCTTTGATAAATTAACAAGCGTACCTGGGATAGCTGCCGCGGTGCCAATGGCAACCGCGGCTGTTCCCATCATTGCATGATGTAGTTTTCCCATTGATAAAGCGCGTACATGCAAATCAATTTCATTTTCTGATATTAGCTTATTACTCGAGGTAATATAATCTTGAGCAGGTGAAACAAACGCTATTTTTGGGGTATGTTGACGCTGCTTTGCTTCTGATACATCACTAATCAATCCCATTTTAATAGCGCCATGCGCACGAATAGTTTCAAAACGAGCTAAGGCCTCCTCATCAGAATTAATTACGTCCTGTAACTCAGTACCCGTATAGCCAATATCAGCAGCATTTAAGAAGATGGTAGGAATACCAGCGTTAATCATAGTGACGTTGAAACAGCCAATACCTGGCACATTAAGCTCATCGGTAACATTCCCTGTCGGGAACATTGCCTCATTAGGATCAACAGGCTCTATAAACTCGACGGGTACTTCTGCAGCGGGAAAAGTAACACCATCAAGTTCAAAATCACCTGTCTCTTGCACTTCTCCGTTGGTTATTGGCACTTGGGCAACAATTGTCTTACCAATATTCTTTTGCCAAATACGTACCGTACAAACGCCGTTATCAGGAATTATCTTGTTATTAACTAATCCACTATTTATTGCGAATGCCCCAACCGCAGCGGTTAAATTGCCACAATTTCCAGACCAGTCTACAAAAGCTTTATCAATAGCAACTTGTCCGAATAAGTAATCTACATCGTGATCAACATCTTCAGATTTAGCAATAATGACTATTTTGCTGGTACTAGAAGTTGCTCCTCCCATACCATCAGTTTGTTTACCGTATGGATCAGGGCTTCCAGTAACGCGTAACAATAGTGCATCACGTGAAGCTCCCGGTTTCTGTGCCTTTAGAGGTAAATCATCAACATTGAAGAAAACACCTTTTGAAGTTCCTCCACGCATGTAAGTGGCTGGCACTTTTATTTGTGGTGATGATTTTTTTACTATGGCAGTCATTAATGAGTCCTTAAAAAATCGTTGGCAAACTTTTGTAAAACACCACCAGCACTATAAACGGAGACTTCTTCTTCAGTATCTAATCGACACTTAACTTTGATAGTTAACTCTTCGCCATTACGACGAGTCATAATAACTTTCATTGTAGCCCCAGGAGCAACCTCACCCTCGACATCGAAAGTTTCACTACCATCAATATGGTAAGTTTGACGTGTGTCGCCTGCTATAAATTCTAAAGGTAAAACCCCCATTCCTACTAAGTTAGTGCGATGGATACGTTCGAAACCTTGCGCAACAATGACTTCAACTCCCGCTAAACGTACACCTTTAGCTGCCCAATCACGTGAAGAGCCTTGACCATAATCTGCACCTGCAATAATAATCAGTGGTTGTTTACGTTCCATGTAGGTTTCAATTGCTTCCCACATTCGCATCTGCTTTCCTTCTGGCTCTACTCGAGCTAAAGAGCCTTGAATGATCTCTCCTTGACTATCACGACACATCTCATTAAATAATTTTGGATTAGCAAATGTAGCTCGTTGCGCCGTTAAATGATCCCCTCTATGGGTAGCATATGAGTTAAAGTCTTCTTCAGGTAAGCCCATTTTATCAAGATATGCACCAGCAGCACTGTTGAGCTGAATAGCATTAGACGGTGACAGATGATCTGTGGTTATATTATCACCAAGAACCGCTAAAGGACGCATTCCTTTCATAGTACGCTCACCCGCTAAAGCGCCTTCCCAATAAGGAGGGCGACGTATATACGTACTTTGTGCTCGCCAGTCATATAAAGGGCTTTCAGCAGGTTCAAATGCACCTAAATCAAACATCGGCGTATATATCTTTTTAAATTGCTCAGGTTTAACGCTCGCTGAAACAATCGTATCGATTTCTTCATCACTAGGCCATAAATCAGCTAAGCGGATATCATTACCTTGAGTGTCTTGTCCTAGAATATCTTTTTCAATATCAAATCGCATAGTTCCTGCAATTGCATAAGCGACTACTAGTGGCGGAGAAGCAAGAAAAGCTTGCTTCGCATAGGGATGAATACGACCGTCAAAGTTTCGATTACCTGATAATACAGCAGTCGTGTATAAATCTCTGTCTATCACTTCTTGTTGAATTTTTGGATCTAATGCACCACTCATACCATTACAAGTGGTACAAGCATAGGCTACGATACCAAAGCCGAGTTTTTCCATCTCGGGCAATAAGCCTGACTCTTCTAAATAGAGCTTAGCTACCTTAGAGCCGGGGGCAAAAGAAGATTTAACCCAAGGTTTACGGGTTAAGCCAAGTTCATTTGCTTTTTTCGCGACTAAACCCGCAGCAACAACATTACGTGGATTAGATGTATTTGTGCAGCTTGTTATTGCTGCAATGATAACTGCGCCATCGGGCATTTCGTCAGCTTCCTGTTGTGATTGATGATCACTTGAGCTGTGTGCAATACCTTGAGTCACTAGATCAGACGTTGCGACTCTACGATGTGGATTAGACGGGCCAGCCATATTTCGGACTACGGTTGATAAATCAAACTCTAAAACACGTTTATATTGCGCTTCTTCTAGATCATCAGCCCAGAGCCCTGTGTGTTTTGCATAATTTTCTACTAATGCTACCTGCTCTGGCTCACGCCCAGTTAAGGTTAAGTAATCAATAGTTTGCTCATCAATATAAAACATCCCAGCCGATGCGCCATATTCTGGCGTCATGTTAGAGATTGTCGCTCTATCGCCAATCGTTAGGTCTTTAGTTCCTTCACCAAAAAATTCTAAATAGCTTGAAACCACTTTAGCTGCACGTAAAAATTCTGTTATGGCTAATACCATGTCAGTCGCGGTTATTCCTGGGTTACGCTTACCGGTAAGTTTTACACCAATAATATTGGGTAAACGCATCATTGAAGGCCTGCCCAACATTACCGTTTCCGCTTCTAAGCCGCCAACACCAATGGCAATTACACCTAAGGCATCAATATGTGGAGTATGGCTATCTGTACCAACACATGTGTCAGGAAATGCTACGCCATCGCGTACTTGAATTACCGGCGACATTTTTTCGAGATTGATTTGATGCATAATGCCATTTCCCGCAGGAATAACATCAACATTTTTAAAGGCTGTTTTGGTCCATTCAATAAAGTGGAACCTATCTTCATTACGCCTATCTTCAATGGCTCTGTTTTTCTCAAAGGCATCACCGTCAAACCCACCATGCTCAACAGCTAAAGAGTGATCGACAATTAGTTGTGTTGGTACAACAGGGTTTACTTTCGCAGGATCGCCACCTTGCTCTGCAATAGCGTCCCTAAGACCTGCCAAATCAACCAATGCAGTTTGTCCTAAAATGTCGTGACATACAACACGAGCTGGATACCAAGGAAAATCTAAATCTTGTTTGCTTTCAATGATTTGTTTTAATGAATCAGTTAGCGTTTCAGTACTACAACGACGGACAAGTTGCTCAGCTAAAACGCGAGATGTATAGGGTAATTTGGCATAGGCGCCAGGACTAATGTCTTCAATTGCTGATCGGGTATCAAAATAATCAACAGTGATACCTCCTGCTTTACAGTTAGGAAGTGGCTTGCGGTAATCGTAATTCATAATTTTTCCAAAATATATTTATCAGCAGTAAACTTCACCAACAACAAGGCTGATATTGCTGGTGAAGTGATTGCTTTATAAGAACAAACTATCTTTGTTCTATGGGTGTCACAGTTCTTGGCTCAGCACCAATATAATCCGCTGATGGTCTGATAATACGGTTATTAGAACGTTGTTCCATTACATGTGCGGCCCAGCCAGTTAATCGTGAGCAAACGAAAATAGGAGTAAATAGTTTTGTTGGGATCCCCATATAGTTATAAGTAGATGCATGAAAAAAATCAGCATTACAAAACAACTTTTTGGTATCCCACATGAATTCTTCACAGGCAACAGAAATATCATAAAGCGAGGTATCACCATTTTCAGAGGCTAATTTCTCAGACCAAGCTTTAATAATTACGTTACGAGGATCTGAAGTACGGTAAATAGCGTGACCAAATCCCATAATTTTTTCTTTACGCGCTAACATTCCAGCCATTTGTACCTTGGCATCTTCAGGTGATTCAAATTTTTCAATCATATCCATTGCCGCTTCATTCGCTCCACCATGAAGTGGTCCACGAAGAGTACCAATAGCACCAGTAATACATGAAAACATATCTGACAAAGTTGAAGCACAGACCCTAGCGGTAAATGTAGAAGCATTAAACTCATGCTCAGCATATAATATCAGCGATACATCCATAACACGCTCATGTTGCTCTGATGGGCTCTTGCCATTTAACAAGCGTAAAAAGTGACCACCTAAAGAGCTCTCATCACTCATACAGTCTATTTCGATGCCTTCATGACTGAACTTATACCAATAACACATGATGGCTGGAAAAGCCGATAACAAACGATTTGCTGCTTGGTTTTGTTGTGAAAAGTCAGCTTCTGGCTCAACATTACCAAGAAAAGAGCAACCTGTACGCATAACATCCATCGGATGCGCGTCTTTTGGAATTAACTTTAGAACTTCTTTTAACGCTTGTGGAATATCACGTAGAGTAAGTAACTCAGCTTTATATTGTGATAATTGTTCACTTGTAGGTAGTTCACCATTAAAGAGTAAATAGGCAACTTCTTCAAAAGTAGCATTTTGCGCTAAATCAGCCACATCATAACCACAATATGTTAAGCCACTTCCTGACTTTCCTACTGTACAAAGGGCTGTTTCTCCAGCACTTTGACCACGTAAACCAGCACCACTTAATTTCTTATCAACCATGATCCTTTCCTCATATTTAATATAGTATTTATTGTATTTTTGTGTATCAATTCAGTTACTTATTTTTACCTTGAGCAAAAAGTGAGTCTAACTTTTGTTCATAATCGTGATAACCAAGGTAATCGTATAAATCCATACGTGTTTGCATGTTATCTATTTCTGCTTTTTGGTCGCCATCGGCTAACAAGGCTTTATAAACAGACTCAGCTGCTTTATTCATAGCTCTAAACGCTGATAATGGATAAAGCACCATGGCACAACCCCACTCACCTAATTGCTCTTTATTCCATAACTCTGTTTGACCAAATTCAGTAATATTAGCCAAAACAGGTACATCTAACGCTTGAGTAAAAGCGCGGTAATGTTCTTCTGTTTTAACCGCTTCAGCGAAAATACCATCTGCACCAGCTGCAACATAAGCTTTAGCACGCTCAAGTGCGGCTTCTAAACCCTCTTGTGCGAATGAGTCTGTACGTGCCATGATAAAAAAGTCATCATCTATACGTGCATCCACTGCAGCACGAATCCTGTCAACCATTTCATCGGTTGACACAATTTCTTTATTTGGGCGATGACCACAGCGCTTCTGTGCAACTTGATCTTCAATATGAACGGCTGCAGCACCAGCCTTTTCCATATCACGAATAGTTTTTGCAATATTAAAAGCCCCTCCCCAACCAGTATCAATATCAACGAGTAAAGGTAAAGACGAAGCAGAAGTAATTCGAGATACATCTGCAACAACATCATTTAAGGATGTCATCCCTAAATCAGGCAAACCGTAGGAAGCATTGGCAACACCGCCCCCAGATAGGTATATCGCTTGATGACCTAATTGCTCTGCCATCATTGCGCAGTAAGCGTTTATCGTTCCAACCACTTGTAATGGTTTATTTAATGCTAGGGCTTGGCGAAACTTAGCGCCAGGTGATATTTGTGTTGTCATTATTTATCCTCAATTTACTTTTTATGTTCGGTAAAATTTTGTTGGGCAATTTTATTTTCAATATTTTTACGAGATGCGGCGATATGACGACGCATTAACATTTCAGCTAACTCCCCATCTCTATCACAGATTGCTTGAATGATTTGAGAGTGCTCATTAAATGCACGACTTGCTCTTGGACTATTCATACCAAACTGGCAGCGATACATACGTACTAGGTGATATAATTGTCCACAGATCAAATCGATAAGTTGTTTATTATGGCTTCCTAAGATAATCTTATAATGAAAGTCGAGATCACCCTCTTCTTGGTAGTAGGCAACACCATCTTTAAGAGCTTGTGTTTGTCCGTGCTTTTTAAGCATAGACTGCATGTCGACAATTTCCTCATCAGACATATTTAAAGCTGCCTGACGACAAGCCATTCCTTCAAGCGCTTCGCGGGTAATATAAAGCTCTAATAAACCTTCAATAGTACAATCAACAACGCGTGAGCCCACATTTGCTTTTCGTTCTATTAAGTGACACTTCTCTAAACGATTTAATGCTTCTCTCAGTGTAGAGCGACTTATTTGATAACGTTTGGCTAGCTCAGGTTCGCTAATTTTGCTACCGGAAGGGATATCGCCTTCAACAATTGCGTGTTGGATTTGTTCAAATACTTTGTCCGCAGTAGTTACTGCAGTTTGTTGCGTTGGATTTACTAAGGACATAAATTTAGCCTTACACTATCAAACATATAAATTGTCGACAAATTAACTTTAATGAATGAATAATAGCGATAAATTTATAAATTGCAAGTAGACTTAAGTATTATTGTCGACAATCAGCTTTGATGAGTATTTACAGATAGGCACAAAAAAGCCCACGCAATATTAAATATTGCGTGGGCTTTCTATATTTCACTTTTAGTACACTTATTAATAAAATTAAAAAGTGGCATCCCTAAGGGGATTCGAACCCCTGTTACCGCCGTGAAAGGGCGGTGTCCTAGGCCTCTAGACGATAGGGACACTGGATTAACATACGTTAAAACAAACTATCTGCCAAATCACTTTGGCGAATTAGATTAACTTAAGTCTTATGATAGTAGACTTATGGAAAAACTAATACTCTAAACTCTTATTTATTCTTCATAAGAAGAATTCCAGCATAAGAAACTGATTCACTTTATATGCACTCTATACGATTAAGTATAAAGTGGCATCCCTAAGGGGATTCGAACCCCTGTTACCGCCGTGAAAGGGCGGTGTCCTAGGCCTCTAGACGATAGGGACACAGGATTGGCAAAACCAATTCATCAACGCTTATTGTTTTATAAGTACAAGCAAACTTATTTATCTTCGCAGAGTAAACTCTACAAAAGAAAAAGTGGCATCCCTAAGGGGATTCGAACCCCTGTTACCGCCGTGAAAGGGCGGTGTCCTAGGCCTCTAGACGATAGGGACACAAAATCAGTTAAACTGATTAAACTATCTATTTTCTGTTGTACCAACTACTTACAACAAAAAACCTAAATTTGGTGGAGCTATGCGGGATCGAACCGCAGACCTCTTCGCTGCCAGCGAAGCGCTCTCCCAGCTGAGCTATAGCCCCGCTTGTTTAAATATCTAAATTCAAACGGTTATATTTAGTAACTGGCCTAATAGCGACTAAATATAGTTCTTAATAATAAATATTAAGATGTTTCAACAACGCTTGTTTCGGTGAAACGAACACTTGCTGAAAACGAGGCGCATTCTAAGCAGCAGCTAGAAAACTGTCAACACTTATTTTAAAAAAAATGACAAAAAATTGCAAAATGTGCTTTGACTGATTACTTATACAACAACTTGCTTGTTTTTTGCCTAAGCACTTGTTTGCCTTGTACAAATCTTAGTCATATTACTGAAAAGTTTCAGTAATATGACAATAATTACAAAAGTGGTCATTTGCTTACTTTCTTTTTTAACTATTTAAAGGTATTGTTTGCATACAACGCATTAGTCAGTATTACTTAAAAACAAAATGCAGTTAAATGAATTAAATATTGTTGCTATTGGTGGAGGTCACGGTTTAGGTCGTGTGCTTTCTACCCTCTCCTTTATGGGTGATAAACTCACCGGTATAGTAACTACTACAGATAACGGTGGCTCAACAGGTAAATTGCGTAAACGCAGTAGTTCGATTGCTTGGGGAGATCTAAGAAACTGTTTAACCGAACTAGTCGATAGTAATTCGGTTGGCAGCCAACTATTCAACTTTAGATTCGACGGTAACGATGAATTAGGTGGTCATAATCTTGGCAACTTAATTCTATACGGTTTAGGACAAGTTCAATCTCGTCCATTAGACTCAATTAAACTTGTAAGACGTATGCTAAGAGTACGTACTCAAGTATTACCTATGTCTGAAACTCCAACAGATCTAATGGCGTTTTATCCAGAAGGTCGCTGCCGTGTTGGTGAGCTTTCTGTTGATGAAATGCCAATAATGCCTAAAAACTTGATGTTAGCGCCATTAGTTAAGTCGTTAACACAATGCATAGACGCCATTAATGATGCTGATTTGATTATTTTAGGTCCAGGTAGCTTTCTTACTAGCATTATACCGCCACTATTGGTTAGAGATATAAGCAAAGCAATTGCTAATAGAAAAGGACATTGTGTTTTTGTTGATAATGTTGTCGCCGAGCAAAGCCCTGCAGCTAATTTAACCTTAGATGAAAAGTTAAATTGGATTGAAGAAAATATTGGCTGCTTACCCATTGATAGTGTGATCTGCCAAGAGCCTTGCATAGAGTCATCAAGGGTAGATATTATTTGCCGTGATTTGTCACACCATAAAGTGCCACATCATCACGACAAACAAAAACTTATCTCTGCGTTAGAAGCGTGTATTTCTATTGCAACTGAAAATAAAAAGTCCGCTTAATTTTTACTTATTCAAAGCGCCTTCATCTTGGCTGATACGGCTCGCCACAGCGCCCTTTTGCCCTTTATATTTTGCATCATCACGTTTGTTATAAGGCCTAGCTGCACTTGAAGACATAGTTTCAAAGTTAAGTGCGGCTATTTTCATTTTAGGGCGTAAAGCTAACGGTAATTTACCGCTATTATAAAACTCCAATACTATTTGACCAGACCAACCGGGATCTATCCTGTGCGCTGTAACATGTACCATAAGGCCTAATCTGGCCAGAGAAGAGCGACCATCTAACCAACCAACAATATTATCAGGCAAGGTAACTGATTCATACGTAACCGCTAGTGCCAATTCCCCCGGATGTAAAAAGAAAGCATCGCCATCATTTATAACAATCTCATCGCTCATGACAGAATTCATTGCTTGTTGCATTTCTTCTTTAGGGCCACTTAAATCAATAAAAGGGGCTGTATGATCTTGAAACACGCGAAATTCATTACCTAAACGTATATCAACACTAACACCGGAGATCATTGAGCTATCAGGTTTAGGTGAAATAATTATTTTTTCATCATCAAGGTATTGTTCAATATCTTTATCACATAATCTCATGCTTAATTTCTACTTATAAGTTAATTTATTCATTAATTTCTTCGACACTTGCGGTTAAGGGACTGCGATTATCAAGTTGTAAAAACAATTGCCCTGCCATATTACGCGCTATTCTACGGTACAAACTTGCAATCTCGCCAGTGCTATTTGCAATGATATCAGACTGACCAAAGTCAGCATCTTCTCGGATAGTTCTATTGAGAGGTAGCTGACCTAGTAATTCAACATGTTTCCTTTTAGCCATATTGACTCCACCTGAATCACCAAAAATATGGCTTTCATGACCACAGTTTTCGCAGAGGTGATAACTCATGTTTTCAATAAGCCCTAAGACTGGTACTTGCACCTTATCAAACATAGTAATGCCTTTGACGGCATCATCTAAAGCAATATCCTGAGGTGTCGTAACAATAACAGCTGCTGCTACCGGTATCTTTTGCGCTAAAGTCAGTTGAATATCACCGGTTCCGGGTGGCATATCAATTAATAAATAATCTAGCTCAGGCCAAGCCGTTTCGTTAAGTAATTGACTAAAAGCACCACTTGCCATTGGACCACGCCATACTGTTGCATCATTAGAGTCAACTAAAAAGCCGATAGACATAGCACTTAAACCATGAGCAACTAATGGGATCATTAACTTTCCGTCATGAGATTTTGGTTTGGCATTCTTTAAACCAAGTAGTGTTGGAATTGAAGGACCATAGATATCAGCATCTAATATGCCAACTCTAGCGCCTTCAGCCATTAAAGCATAAGCTAAATTGACTGTAGTGGTAGATTTACCCACCCCTCCCTTACCTGATGCCACAGCGATGATATTGGCAACTTTTTGCTCGCTTCCTGTTAAAAAGGCGTGGCGAACACCTGACACTGAAAGTTTAATATTAAAAATAACATTTGTTGATAAAGCTTGAGATAACGTACTAGATATCTCATCTAGCTCACCTTGACATGGAAAAGGCATTACAGTGCGAATTTCAATATCATCAGAGTGCTCAATCGCTATATCAAGACAGGCATTTAATACACCTAATGGAAAATTGACCGAACGATAATTTTCTAACGTAGAATTGATTACTTTTTCAATCTCTTTTGGGTTATAAGAAGATTGAGTAGTCGTTTGTGTTTTTTTGGAAAATATTTTACTGAACATACCGAATATCCATGGTATTGATTATTAGAATACATACCCAATTCACATGATGATGGCTTGAGTATAAAAGCTAAATTCTGTACTATTGCAGCCATTATTACCATCAAAACATTTATTTTTTATGTCTACTGCTATTTCTTCACAATCTTCACCTGTAAAACGCAAAATATTAGTGACTTGCGCATTACCTTATGCCAATGGTTCAATTCACTTAGGTCACCTACTTGAGCATATTCAAACGGATATCTGGGTACGATTTCAACGTATGCGTGGACATGAAACATACTTTGTTTGCGCTGACGATGCTCATGGCACGCCTATAATGCTTAAAGCCCAAGAATTGGGTATTTCTCCTGAAGCCATGATCAATGCAGTACGTGATGAGCATATGGCTGATTTTGCAGATTTTCACATCAGTTTTGATAACTATCATTCTACTCATAGTGAAGAAAATAAAGAGTTTGCGACTGAAATATATAACCGTTTACATGCTAGTGGCCATATTAAAACACGTACGATTTCACAGCTTTTTGATTCTGAAAAAGAAATGTTTTTACCTGATCGCTTTGTTAAAGGTACCTGCCCTAAATGTAAATCTGAAGATCAAAACGGTGATAGCTGCGATAACTGTGGCGCCACATACTCACCAACAGAGGTGCTAAACCCACGTTCGGTAGTATCAGGTGCTACACCCGTACTAAAAGACTCTGAGCATTACTTCTTTGATTTGCCTGCTTTTGAGCAAATGTTAAAAGATTGGACGCGCAGTGGTGCCTTGCAAGAAGAAATGGCAAACAAACTAGCCGAATGGTTCGAACAAGGTTTAAAACAATGGGATATTAGCCGAGATGCCCCCTACTTTGGTTTTGAAATACCTAATGCACCAGGCAAGTTCTTTTACGTATGGTTAGATGCGCCGATTGGTTACATGGGTAGTTTTAAGAATTTATGTACAAAAAACCCACAAATTGATTTTGATAGTTTTTGGAACGAAAATTCTGATGCCGAGCTTTATCACTTTATTGGAAAAGACATTATCTATTTCCACAGCTTATTCTGGCCAGCTATGCTTGAAGGTGCTGGATACCGTAAGCCAACAAGCGTATATGCTCATGGCTTTGTTACGGTTAATGGCGCGAAAATGTCTAAATCTAAAGGAACCTTCATTAAAGGCAGAACTTATTTAGAGCATCTTAACCCTGAATATTTACGTTATTATTATGCCGCAAAACTAACAAATCGCATTGATGATTTAGATTTAAACCTAGAAGACTTTGCACAACGTGTAAATTCTGATTTAGTGGGTAAAGTTGTCAATATCGCTTCTCGCTGTGCAAGTTTTATCACTAAGCGTTTTGACGGCATGTTATCCACTAATATTGACGACCAAGCACTTGCTGATGAAGTAATGAATGCTGGTGATAGTATCGCTGCTCATTATGAAAGTCGTGATTTTGGACGCGGTATGCGAGAAATTATGGCGTTAGCGGATAAAGTTAATGAATATATTGCAGTAAAAGAACCATGGCAATTAGTTAAAGATGAAACCAAGCAGCAAGAAGTACAAGACATTTGTTCGCTTGGTATTAATATGTTCCGCACCTTAATGATATATTTAAAACCAGTATTACCTGTATTAGCGGATAGTACGGCGACATTTTTAAATGATGAGCTTATTTGGGAAGGACATAAATCACTACTAACTAATCATAAAATCAACAAATTTAAAGCATTGTTGCAGCGTGTTGATATGGATAAAGTTAACGCCATGACAGATGCATCAAAAGACAACTTGGCGAGTAAAGCTGATGATAAGAAAGTCAGTAAGAAAAAAGCAAAAAAAGCCAAGGTTATTGATAACAGTGCTGCGCTTGAAAACCCATTAGCTGTTGATCCTATTAGTGAAGAAATTCAATTTGATGATTTTGCAAAAATTGATTTACGTATCGCGAAAATAATCAATGCTGAGCATGTGGAAAAGGCAGATAAACTTCTGCAGTTAACGCTGTCACTTAATGATGATGACTCTGAAACTAGACAGGTTTTTGCGGGTATAAAATCGGCATATCAGCCTGAGGATTTGATCGGTAAGCACACAGTAATGGTTGCTAATTTAGCACCTCGCAAGATGCGCTTTGGACTATCAGAAGGAATGGTTTTGGCCGCTGGACCTGGTGGTGAAGATTTATGGATTTTAAATCCTGATGATGGTGCTAAAGCGGGTATGAGAGTGAAATAAGCTTGTTATATCATTAACTTAATAAGTACAACATTAAAAGGTATAGTGTAACGCGATACCTTTTTTTGTTTTTTAAATAGATAAGGTTTCAATTAAACAGTGAAAAAAATAACCGCTGTAATACAAAATATTCCTGCTTCCTTTATTATCATTTTTACTATGATACTTGGCTTGGCAATAGGGTCTTTAACATCCACCGTTTATCCCGGTGTTAACGAGATAGCCAATGCCTTTGTCATGTTATTACAAATGACGGCATTACCTTATATCGCGCTTTCATTGCTCATAGGAATAGGCAGTTTATCTTCTATAAAAGTTCGCAGTGGTGTAAAACAAACGTTAATCATTTTACTGGCTATGATGGCGCTAGTACTGCTATATATTTTGCTCGCGCCTATCGCATTTCCCACTTGGGTAAGTGCCGATTTTTATAGTTTAAATACTATAAAGACAACTCAAGAATTTGATCTCATCAGCTTATTTATCCCACGTAATCCATTTCATTCATTTGCACACGGATTAATACCAAGTGTGGTTTTATTTAGTTTATTAGTCGGTATTGGTCTGATGCAAGCTAAAGCTAAAAAACAAACCTTGTTGGCATTAACTGGTTTAAATAATGCCATCATAAATGTAAGCAATATGGTGATGAAATTAGCTCCTGTCGGCATTTTTTGTATTGCTCTAAAGGCTGCAGCTACAGTTGATGCATCACAAATAGACGGTTTACTCGTGTATATTGTCACTGCAGGGCTTTTGGTATTTCTATTAAGTTTCTTAATACTTCCGGCTATCGTTGCCACGATTACTGTTTTAAGTTATCAGCAAGTTATCAAGGTATCTCGCGAAGCTATGATCACAGCCTTTGCGACTGGTAGCTTTTTTATTGTCATTCCACTACTTGTTGAAAAAACGAAACAATTAATAAAAGATGTCTCCATTACACAATCATCTTCATCAAATATAACGCCTACAAAACTAGAAGATGCAGTTAGAGTACCTAGTATTATTATACCAATTAGCTTCAGCCTGCCTATAGGTGGAAAATTATTAGCTTTACTCTTTGTATTGTTTGGAGCATGGTTTTCAGGCTCAAAAGTTGGTGTCGATCAATACATCAATTTATTACTTGTAGGCTTACCACAGCTTTTTGGAACCAGCGTAGTTGCCATGCCCAACTTGTTAGAGCTGTTTAATGTACCCAATTCATTATTTGAACTGTTTTTAGTTGCTGAAAATCTTATTGTTGGCCGATTCAGTGCATTACTTTCCGTTATTTTTTCAACGTGCCTTGCATTATTAATTGCTATTAGTATTACCAAGCAATTCACCATAAAGTGGCGCTCGCTACTGCTTTATGTACTAATACTGCCGTTAATTTCAGTGATCACATTCATTACTCTTCGCATAACTTTTGATAATATCAGCTATCAATATCAGGGTTATTCAAAATTTATTGAACGTGACTTTATCTTGGTTGACATCAAAGCCAAGGTCATAAGCGAAGCTGAAGATGTACAAGTGAACTCCCGTCCTTATGTCGATGTTTTAAGCCGCATAAAACAACGAGGATATATTCGTGTTGGCTACTTTAGAGATGACTTACCTTATGCCTTTCACAATCACAATGGTAAACTGGTCGGCTTCGATATAGAAATTATTAACCTATTGGCGGATGATCTTGCTGTTGGTATTGAATTCGTACGTATATTTCATAACCAAGCTAAAGAGTTATTATCATCTGGTTATCTTGATATGACGACAGGTATCCCAGTTTTACCAAATAATATGAAAGAGTTAACTTTAACGATTCCATATACATCCCAATCTATTGCTTTTATCGTTAAAGACGAACGTCGTCATGAATTTACCGATTGGAGAAATATTTTTAAGCGGGATGATTTAATCATAGGAATACCTGAGCTATTTTATAGTGAAAATTTAATTAAACGTTATTTCAAGCACGGTAAAGTATGGGAAATCTCGACACCTAGATTGTTTTTCAAAGATGATTTTAAACATATAGATGGCATGCTATTTGGAGCACCTACGGCCTCTGCATGGACATTGTTACATCCTAACTATACAGTTATTGTTCCAAAACCAGCTCAACCTCCTTTAGCGATGGCATTTGCCATCAATAATAAAGATAATGCCTTTGAGTTATTCATGAGAAACTGGATCACGACCAAAAAAGAAAATAATGATATTAATCGTTTGTTCGATTATTGGGTTGCTGGTAAACAACCGGTTTTATTATCTGAAAAAATAACAGAGTTGAAGTAAATATGATTAGAAAAACTATTGCGGTTGTCTGCGCAACTATCCTTGTTGGATGTACAACAAATTATCAAATGTCTACTAATCTAGACAAAGAGAATTTCAAAGATTACTTTTCTGCTGCAGAAATTAAAATTTATCAATCTGAGCAAGATATTACCAACAAGCATAAGTTCATTGGTCTGGTTGAAGGGCAAGATTGCCAAGTAAAGGCACATCATGCTGAGCCTGATAAAATCAATGCTAGAACTCAAGCAAGGCAACAAGCCTATGACAAAAGTGCAAATGCAATCGTATTTACCGGTTGCGCTGAACTGTCAGCAACACAATTAAATCAACTAAGTCACAGTAGTGATGCTAAATTATGCCATGCTATGGTTATCTGTTATGGCAGAGCTTTTGTTGTTGAAAACAATAGTCAATAATAACAATGCCCAATAATAACAATACTATTACATTCGACTATATTGGTCATGTTATATCACCATTTAAAGAAAAGTTTGCCATTCCTCGTCAACCAGGAATAGCAGACAAGGCTAAGGGTGAAATTATACTCAATGGCTCAGCAAATAATGCTGATGTTGTTAAAGAGCTCAATCAATTTTCTCATATTTGGCTTATATTTGTTTTTCATGGCACTCAATCTCAAGGATGGAAACCACTCGTAAGACCTCCACGTTTAGGCGGGAATAAAAAAGTAGGAGTATTAGCTACTCGGTCAACTTTTAGACCTAACCCTATCGGCATGTCAGTGGTTGAATTAACCTCGGTTGAAGTTAAAAATAAACAAGTAATACTCCATGTTTCTGGCATAGACTTATTAGATAAAACTCCTATTCTTGACGTTAAACCCTATATTCCCTATTCTGATTCATTGCCTGATGCTAATGCTGGTTTTGCACAAATTCCGCCACAGAATAGTTTAACCGTGGTTTTTAGTAGTGATGCACAAAAAGCTTTGCTAAAACACGAAAAGAATCACCCTGAATTAACCTTATTAATAGAGCAAGTATTATCTCAAGATCCTCGCCCAGCCTATAAGCATGGAAAAACAGATGAAAAGCTTTATGGTATGACACTTTATAACTTAAATGTTGAGTGGAAATTACAAGATATGAGCAATGTGATTGTGACAAAAATATCTGGGATTCCTTCTAATCAGCATAAAACATCAGAGACTAGTTGATGACAGCAAGATTCCTATTTGAATTACTTTTGTTAGCAGCTATTTGGGGGGCATCATTTATTTTTATGCGTGTAGGCAGTCCTGAATTTGGTCCTATTTTATTAATGGCATTACGCACATTAACCGCAAGTTTATTTTTACTACCTATTGTCTTTTTAACTAAAAAACATCGTGAGTTTAATGGTTATAAATTAAAAATATTTATTGTCGGCATACTAAATACCGCGATTCCTTTCGTACTATTTGGCTACGC
This sequence comes from Colwellia sp. KS18-150, assembly GCF_057551365.1. NCBI lineage: Bacteria > Pseudomonadati > Pseudomonadota > Gammaproteobacteria > Alteromonadales > Colwelliaceae > Colwellia > Colwellia sp. KS18-150. The sequence continues at coordinate 30,338 of NZ_BAAJMC010000008.1, forward strand.
AACATTAACTCTGTCTGGTGGCTTAACATCAGTACTCAATGCTACAACGCCTATGTTCGGTGCTATTGTGGCTTATTTTTGGTTTAGAGATAAATTGACTATCGGCGCTTCAATAGGCTTATGTATTGGCTTTGTTGGGGTCTATTTGTTGATGTTAGACAGAACATCTATCGGGCAACAAAGCATACTACTTCCAACACTTGCTGCACTATTTGCCTCCCTGTGTTATGGGATCAGTGCTAATTACACTAAAAAATATCTTTCAGGTATAAGCTCTTCAGTTTTGGCTACTGGCAGCCAAGTTGCAGCAACTCTAGTGTTAGTACCCATGAGTTTTTTCTTTTTACCTGCTCAGCTTCCAACTAACAACGCCATCATATCGGTACTTTTGTTAGGAGTACTGTGTACTGGTATTGCTTATATTATCTTCTTTCATTTAATCGCTAATTTAGGGCCATCAAAAGCGATCACTGTGACTTATTTAATTCCTGTGTTTGGACTGTTTTGGGGTTATATATTTTTAAATGAAATGGTTACATTTAGTATGCTAATTGGTTGTGGGTTTATTTTAACCGGTGTTGCTTTAGCTACAGGGCTACTGAAATGGTTTAAGTAAACGGAGTTACTCTTCGGTCGCTTCCAAAATACTTGCCATTACGGCTTTAAGTTGCACATCAACTTTATCAACTAAAAGTTGTAAATTAGAATCTGGCTCGCCTATCTCGCTATCTAATTGTTTGGTTAACTCAAAAAGAGCCATTGCTCCAATTGAAGATGAAACCCCTTTAAGGGTATGTGAAACATGCTTTGCACTATCATAATCGTTACTGACAATAGCCTGATTTAGCTTATTACCATCTTCTTTATGTTCATGATAAAACATTTTAAGTATCTCAAGATAAAGCGCTTTGTCTCCTAAAACATTACTTAACCCTATACTGGTATCGACTCCAGCAATACTAAAACCCTCTGATTGCTCAACCTTACTGCTCAAATCATTTGCCTCTTCATTAGTATTATTATCTGAAATTGTTTCAGTTACTTTGCTCTTTTTATCGATATGTTCATCACCTTCATTTTCTAATGAAGCTATTTCATTATTTTTATGTTTTAAGCGCAATGCTTTGTTAACACGAGCTAACAAAACTCTTTTAGTATAAGGCTTAACAATATAATCTTCAGCCCCTAATTCAAAAGCTTCAACAATTTCGTCTTCAAGATCAGATGCTGAAAGCATAATCACAGGAATATCTTGCAAATTACTGTCAGCCTTTAATGTCTTTAAAGTACCAAAACCGGATAATCCAGGCATATGCAAATCTAAGATAATAAGATCAATCGAGGTATTGGTTAATATAGTTAATGCACTTTCACCTGAATTGGTTGTTAATACTTCACAGCCAGCTCGCTCCAAATCAAATGCTAATAACATTAAGCCGTCATTTGCATCATCTATGGCAAGTACTTTATACGCTTGTTCAAATTTAATGGTGGTGCTCCCCTCAATTCTACTTAGCTAAAAAGTCTGCTAACTCTTTTGAGTTAAATGGTTTTCTTAACACAGGATAATCCCAACTTCTGTCTTCAATAGCAATATATCCACTAATTGAATAGACCTTAATATTAGGAAAATTATTTTTCACCATATTCACCGCTTCTTTTCCAGAAAGATCAGGCAAAATCATATCGGTAATAAAAATATCGAAATCGCTTGTTTGTTTTAACACGTACTGGAGCTCTTCTTTATTGTTTGCCATGACAACTTCAGCTCCCTTACTTTCAAGAAATAAACATACAAATTCAGCAATACTTATTTCATCGTCAAGCACTAATACCTTTTTACCTCTCATGTTAGAGCACGCTTCAATACTTTCTAGAGGCCGAAATTGCTGCTCAAGCTCTTTACATTTAAATATTAGGGTGAAGTGTGCCCCGCCCAGTTCACTGCTACCTTCAACTTGTATCTGACCGTTATGTTTATACATTGTATTATATACGTTCGCTAAGCCGATACCATTGCCCTTATTAACGGACTTAGAGCTATAGAAAGGGTCAAATATTTTAGTTAAATTTTCTTTGGCGATCCCAATACCACTATCTTTAACGTGGATCTCTAAACGGTTTGCTTGAGCTAAGTTAGCTGAAATTGAAATTTTTCCGCTTAAGCCTTTTTCTTGAATAGCGTCCTGTGCATTTAACACTAAATTGAGCAAAATATTGATAAATTCCCCTTGCGGAAATTTTATTGTGCAGTGAATTGGTGCAAAATCGAAAGTTAAATTAATCGTACTTAACAGTAATTGCTTAAATAAATATTGATTATCTGTTATATCTTGGATGGGATCGAAACTAACCACTTTTATTGTTGGTTTACGCGTAAATGCTAATAGTCGCTCGGTAACGCTTTTACCTTTATCAATGGCATTTTTAACGCGATCAATATAAGTGGATATATCTCTTTCGCCTTTAGCAAACTTTAACTCTAACATTTCAATGGCACCAAGAGCTACGCCTAGAACATTATTAATATCATGAGAAACATTACCAAAAGTATTGCCTAGTAACGCTAAACGATTAGAAATAATCTGTTGCTGCTCTTGCCGAAATTTTTCAGTTACATTTTCTACTATCCAAATATATATCCCTTCTTCTGCCTCATAGGTTACTGATAAATCGAATACAGTATTGTATTTGTCGAAGCTCACATTAGAATATTTTATTTGACCGGACTCCATGGCTTGTTTTTTATAGCCCATGTATTCAGTGATACTAAAATTGATGTAATTAAAAAGTACTGAACTGGCATTATCGTGATGTGGTGAGATATCTTGATAAACGACATTATCATTATCATCAATAAAAAAGATGGGTACCTTGATAGTTAAATTAACCATGGCTAAAAGTTTAAGCTTCTCAAATACATCCTCTTGGCGAGTGATATCTTTGATGACACCAAAGACGGCTTGCACGTTGTTTTCTACATCGAGCTCTATTTCAGCAATAATTTCCGTTTTGATTTTTTGTTTTCTTGATACATTAACCGTAGCTTTAAAATAAAAAGGCTCTGCATTGGTGATAGCTTCTTGCATCTTCTCCTTAAATATAACACTGTCATTCGCAGTTAACAGCTGAGCAATATTTTCTATGCTTGGAGTAAAATCTTGTTCGTTTACACCATGCATTTTATAAAGTTCAGTAGACCAAACCATCAGCTGATCTTTTATATCAAAACGCCAATGACCGGTTTTATTAACTTTTTCATTTAAAGCTAACCAATTAATTTGCTTTTTATATTGAGCAAACATATTTTTGCTATCGGTAATATTCTTAACCGTACCAAAGATTAGGCTAGCACGTTCATCTTTGTATTCAATTATTTTACAGACCGCATTAATCCAGATGTCTTGTCCTCTGTTGGTTGTTAATGCGCAAGATATATCGACTTTATCTATTTCTCCCTTTAGGTGCCTAATTATTTCATTGTATATCTCTGATATAGCGTTATCTGCAAAGTGCTTTATCAAAAATTCGCTAGAATCTTTATAAGCTTTGCTTTTATAGCCAAATAGCTGCATTAATTTAGCGGAATAAAATACCGTATCTTGTTCTAAATCCCATTCCCAAAATGCTTCATCAAGCCCTTCAAGTATTTCGTGAGTATGAGTTAGATTATATGAACGTGGTTTCAAAATAATTCATCCTCTTCATCTAAGTCATGGTCAATTTGATCTTGCTCTGAATTTAACGCCTGTAATTGATCTACACTGATTAAAGCACTATCAAGTAACTGAATAACTTCTAAAAAGTTAACATCATCCTGTGTATGCCTTTTCAAGGCTTCGTGTACTAAGTCTGTTAAATACTCTTCTTGTTCGATGTTTAAATCTAATACATGGAAACTTAGACCGATTTTTTGAACTATTTCATTCATCACTTCTTGTTGATGGTGTTTTGATATTTCTACCATCTTTTTCGTTGAGTTAACCGCTTGCTTAATTTGCTCTTGCACCGTGACCAAAGAATTTTTATAAGCAATAAAAGCCATGCGCGCGCCGACACACTCAATAACAGATGCTAAGGCATCAATATAAATATCAGTATCAATAGTTCCTTGTTCAAGGTTCAAAATAAATATAGAGACCTGGGGGTGATTAAAAATAGTTCTCGAGCCAAATTGATATAACCTTGGCTTTACTTTTAATAGCTCCATCACTTCTATTTCAACAGGTGAACATAAACCTTTTTGCGCGCTGTAATAAAGAGGAGAAGAATTAAGAGGATAAAATGCAATACAACCATGTAATCCCATAGCGTAAAAATAGGCGAAAACCTCATCACGAATTTGATCAAAACTATTACACTGATTAAGTTTAGAAGTAAGTTGCATGCAACTGCCATACTTAGATGCTTGCGCCATAGAGATATTGATCACATTTTCTTTGGATTTTATTTCATTTTCAAATTCATGAATTTTTTCTTGATAAGAGATCAAATGCTGCAACTTGTTATTTAATGTCAATAAAGACATTGGCTTAGCTAAAAAATCATCAACTCCGCACTCTAAGCCTTTTAATATAGCTTCTTCTGTTGCCATTCCTGAATACAATACAAATGAATTAGGAGAGTTGCTGACATTTTGTTGAGATTTAATCCAATTAGAGCCTTTATCTGTACCAATATTTTCATCAACCAATGCAATATCGAATTGAATATTTTCTTTTAGTAAGTCATCGGCAACTTTAAGGTTGTTAGCACACTTAATTTCGAAGTAATCCTCAAGACTCTCCGCTAATATTTTTAAGTATTCGATATCATCATCAATGATCAAGAGGTTGTGCTTTTTCATAACAATATTCCTTGCATATCCATGTAATTGTTTACTAAAAACTGATTAAACTAGGCTTTACAACAAAATTTCTTTGATATTAATCAGCTTTTAAATGCTTGTTATTAGTGATAAAAAATTATTACTTTAACGGTTTAATTTTCCAGCTTAATGGTTATGCCACACATAACTTGCTAAAACTAAAGTGCCATTTTCTTGGTAATCTAAAGTGTCACAAAGTTGATTAATCAACTCAATCCCTCGTCCACTTAACTTCATCGTTTCATCTTGTGAACGATTATTTTTCAATACAGCCAAAACATCAAAACCTTCTCCACTGTCTTTAATGTTTATATTCATTTTTCCGCCCTGAATAAACGGGTAGTAATTTAGCTCTAACCTTATAAAGCCGTTACTTAGGTTATCAAGGCGTTTTGATCTCTCTTTAAAGTACTGACTAAAACCTTCAGGTGAATTTTTTAATGCTGAGCTTAATTGTAGAACGCCATGATCAAGTGCATTTACATAAAGCTCAGTAAGTACGGTATACAAGCTTTGCCAATGTTCGCCTGTGCCCTCTATATCATTGATTTGATTCATCACTAACGGGATAGGATTAACGGTAGACAATAATTTATCAGTTAAACTGAATTGCCATGACCAACTAGGCGTAGATTCATAAATATTATCTTCAAAAGCTAGCGTATCAGGGATTATATTGGAATTTTGTGTCCGTGATTGCTCCCAACCAGAGCAAGGTACATCAATTAATGAGATATCATCTTCTTGAGGCATACTCTGACAAAAATCTTGTAACTTTTTTAGTACATGCTCAGCAATATCATTATTTAACATACCGACTTCAGCAGCTTGCTCAAACTGCATAACACCAAATTCCTGTCCTTGTTCATTTCGTGCTTCAATAATCCCATCAGTGATCAGAACTATTCTGTCTTTATCTTTTAAAGACACTACCGTCAGAGGCGAGTCAGGTAATAATTTAGGCAATATACCTAAAGGAGGATGTGTTGATGGAAACTGCTGTTTTATCGCAGCATTTTCATTGAAGATATAACAATCTGGTAGGCCAGCATTAAATATATATGCTGACTTCTCATGGGCGGAAATACAAACAAAACAGGCAGCAAAAAAGAGATCATTAGGGAGTAAATCATTTAACTGCCTATTCAGCTGAGCAATGATATCTATTAAAGAGAAACCTTTTTTGGTCATTGCTCTAAACGTTTCAGTAACAGGAATAGCGCCAATAGATGCCCGTAAACCATGGCCGGTAAAGTCCCCCAAAAGAACATTTACATCGCCATTGGGACATAAAGAAACGAGTTGTATATCACCGCTAAACATAGTGGCGGATTGTTTGATTAAACCAATTTTTTCAAGGCCAAAATTTCTTGATTCAATGACTTCTGACATCATTTTTTCAGCTAATTGGGCATCGTTATGCTGCTCTTGTTGTAGATTCTTTACCTGTTGATATAAGTCACTAATTCTTTGAATGGATTTTATTTTTGCTTTAAATACTTGTGGGGAAAAAGGCCTAACTAAAATGCCATCGCCCCCTGCATCAACACTTTCAATGAATGATTTGTCAGTATCCATACTGGTGATAAAAATAAGTGGGGCTAAATTATCACCAGAAAGGTTCTTAATTCTTCTTGTGGCTTCATAGCCATTCATAACTGGCATATTGATATCCATTAACACTAGGTCAGGTTGATGTTCAATATACTTTTCAACACCTTTGGCGCCATCGTTGGCCAGCTCTACATCATAGCCTTCCTCTTTTAATAAAACAGACAGCATCAAGCACTGAGTCATTGAATCATCAACAACTAATGCTAGTTTTTTATTTCTATACTGCTGCATATTACCCATGCCGTTAATGCTGGATAGTCATGAGGCGATGAAACTGTGCTATTTCTAATATTTTATTTACAGTATCATTTGGTTTACTGATAACAAGTTTACCCGTATGCATTTCTACATAATCTTTTAATAATAAAATCATCCCTAATGCTGAGCTATCCATGTAATTAGTGCTGCTCAGATCAAGCACATAGCTAATATTCTTATCCTCACATTGACTATATGAATCTCTAAACTGTTGATGTAATGAAAAATCAAACCTGTCTTCAACCTTGATAATCATTTGTTTATCTACCTCAGAAAAACTTGTACTTACAGTCATAACTCACTCCTTTGTTAATCTCTACTTATGAATATTTCTTAATTAAAATAACTCAACTTCACCCTCATCCATTGACATTTGCTTAACACTTCGAGCACTTTCACTTAATTTTGTTTGCTGATAAATATCTTGGCACTTGTCTTTTAATAACATTAATTGCTGGTGCGTAGATTCCTGTTGGTTTTCTTCAAAGCCTAATAGCACTTCACTTATTGCATAAATACTTTGCACATTCATTTGTAATGAATAAAGAGATTGTCTAGTTAAGTCTTCAAATTGTAATGAGCGAACTCCTATAGCAGCAGTCTCTTTAATTTTAGGCGCTATGATGGACAACTCTTCAATACTTTCAATCGTATGCTTATTTACATTTTCTACATGAGTCATCATGACAGACATTTTTTCTTTTGCTTCTAAAGTTGAGGTCATATCAGCGGAAGCCATTTTCTCAACCGAATGACGTAGTTTGGAAATTATCTCTTGTGCTTTATTAATTTCATTACGTATATCGCCATTTAAATCTGTCGAGTCAATCGATAGTGAACGCACTTCATTAGCTACTACAGCGAAGCCTCTACCTGCATCTCCAGCTCTTGCTGCTTCAATTGCTGCATTTAACGCAAGTAAATTGGTTTGACTTGCTAGTCCTTCTACTTGAGCCAGTAAGTTAAATATGTTGTCAAATTGTGCAACCATTTCATCGGTGAAACTCATTGTTTCAAGACTTTGTTTACTGGTATTTACAATCACTGAAACAAAGTCATCTAAAGTGCTATTAGATTGTTCAACAAACTCGGCTAAATTAGATTCAACTTCTGTCTCATCACAAGTAAAGCTCGTTGAATTTTTAATTAGGGTTTTAATCATTTCTTGCTGCTCACCGCTCAGTGAATCTAGACTCTTAAAGCTAGTCGATATACCACCTACAGCTTCTTCAACCAAACTTTTAGTACGAGTAATTTCATTCTCAATAATATCTGTTTCTTGATGCAAGAATTGCTGTAGCTCTAAAACAACTTCATGGAAAAGAGCATGATCTACTGCTAATAATTGATCATCTTCAGTAGAGGTGGATTTATTGGTACCAAGTGATTGTGATGATACATTCGAGAAAGCTTGGTAGCTCATGTAAGTAAAATAAATAAATAGTATGCCTTGAAGTACATAGGAAATAATATCAAGATCAAACCAAAACTGATTTATCAATAATAAAGCAGATATAAACGCACCGACAATCAGAAATTTATTATCAATATTCATGTACAGCCTCTTTCATACTATCTCGATCTAAACTGGCGTGATCTAGTATAGCTTTACTTATTTGATTGAGTGGTAATTCACAAGTATGGGCATTTAAAGCATGTGCTCTGCCTGGCATTCCCCAAATCAAGCTAGTATTTTTATCTTGGACGATAGTTCTTGCTCCCTGCTCTTTTAATCGAAGCATTCCATGAGCCCCATCTTGTCCCATACCGGTAAGCAATATAGCTTGTACATTGCCGGCTATCTCTGACAATGAATGAAATAACACATCGACAGCGGGTTTATGTCGGTTAACTTCTTCTGTATCACTTAAAATACAAAATAGAGAACCATTTTTTTGGTTTATCTCAAGATGTAAATTACCGGGCGCAATATAAACATGTCCAATTTTTATTTTCTGTCCATGACTCGCTTCTTGCACTTTCATCTGACACATTCCATTAAGGCGCTTGGCAAAACTAAAACTAAAATTCTTAGGGATGTGTTGTGTAATAACGATTGGTGGCGAGTTTTCAGGCATGTTGACTAATAAATTTTTAATGGCTTCTGTGCCGCCTGTTGAAGCGCCAATAGCTACTAGATGGTTATTACGGTTTACGCCTTTAAAAGGTAGGATTTTGACATCTACAGGAGTTTTCTTTTTTGCGATTGCATTGGTTAATTGATAGTTTTTTTGATCAACTTTGACTGACTGTTCAATTTTATCAATGAGTATTTCTTTAAAATTATCTTTGCTGGCTAGTAGCTCTTGCACGCTAGGTTTGGCAATAAAATCAATAGCACCAAGCTCAAGAGCCTGTAATGTTATTTCAGCACCTTTATGTGTTAGCGTTGAAAGCATAATGACAGGCATAGGGCGTAATCGCATTAAATTAGCTAAAAAGGTGATGCCATCCATTTTAGGCATTTCAATATCAAGTGTTAAAATATCAGGATTTAGTTGCTTTATTAAGTCACGAGCCACTAGTGGATCCTCAGCCTCACCAACAACTTCAATATTATCTACTGCACTCAAAGCATCTTTGATAATATTTCTTATCACTGAAGAGTCATCAATAATTAACACTTTAATCACATTCATTTAAATATATCCCTCTTTTATTTGCTGCCATAAAGCAAATACCTAAAATAACTCGATATCACCATCGACATCTTTAGTGTCGATTTTGCTACGGTAATCGGTTTCACGTTTAACGATTGTATCGTTATGCAAGTTATTAAGATGTTTAACATATGCTCGCCCTGAGAATGGTTCAAACAAAATTTTTCTCGGATAAACATCACCTAAATCCTTTTTATCAACGGTAATATTTTCTTCTTTAAGATAAGCGATGGCAAAGTCAGCATTCTTTCTTCCTACATCAGACATTTGATGAAGCATTTTTCCACCACCAAAAAGTTTGGCGCGTAAATTTGCTCTTCGACCGCCACAACGTAAAATGGTGTTAATTAAATGCTCCATCGCAAAATTCCCATAACGCGTTGCATCGCTCATTTGCTCTCTTTGTCCCCAGTTAACTTCATGTATTTCTTTTGTTGTTAACGGCAACATAAAGTGGTTCATACCTCCAATTTTTGCATGTTCATCCCAAATACAGGCTGATATACAAGAGCCTAATGTGGTAGCAATAACTACAGAGTCGGTAGTCATGTAAAATTCACCGGGTAAAATTTTAGCCACTACTTTTTCCCGTTGTTTATCCCAGTAATGATTAACATGGGTAAATTCCGGCAAGCAATTTTGTAAACAATGGTTAACTTCTAAATTTTTTGTTCTATGCACTTACAATCCCATTATCTTTGCTTAAAAAATTTTTCCTGATCACAAGCTTGGCTTTCTATAAATTGTTCGGCCGACATTTTCAAAGTGTCGTTGAAATGGCCCTAGGTTTTCACTATGACCTAACATCAACAATCCACCAGGTGCCAACAACTCATAATAACGAGCAAACAACTCTTGTTGTGTTTGTTTATCAAAATATATGATTACATTGCGGCAAAAAATGATATCGAACGGGCCTGTAATAGGCCAATCGTGTAGCAAGTTCAATTGCTTAAAGGTAATCAAATTGTTTAGCTTTTTATCTACCCTGACACTATCTGATTTCTCATTTTTACCGCGATGAAAGTAAAGCTGTTTAAAGCGTTTACTTAAACTTTCAATTCTGCGATGTTCATAAATACCAGCCTTACCTGTTGCTAAGACGTTAGAATCTATATCTGTCGCTAAAATCTTCGCATCCCACTTTAACAACTCACTACCCATTGCTTCTAATAGCGTTATGGCAATACTGTAGGGCTCTTCGCCCGTTGAACTTGCACTTGACCATATTCTTAACCGCTTTTTACCATTTACTTGAACACCTTTACTTTTCATCAACCTAGGTAGCTCTTCGTCGATTAGGTAATCAAAATGATGCTGTTCACGAAAAAAGCTCGTTAAATTTGTCGTTATAGCATTAATAAAATAATCTTTTTCTTTTGCTCCTTGAGTTTTCAGTAATTGACAATACTCACTAAATGACGCTAATTTACGCTCTCTAACGATGCGAGTTAGCCTGCGATACACCATTTCTCGCTTTTTCTCATTGAGAACAATGCCTGTACACTCATAGACAAACTGACAAATAAAATTAAAATCATCATCACAAAGGCGTACAGCATTGTTACGACTATTTGAATTCATTGCCTTTTAAAACTCTTCCCACTCTTGATCGCTTGCAGTCGGCAAACGTTTATTCGTCGGTTTTCTTGCTTGGCCTCTAGGTGCGACTATTTGTTTACTTCTAGTTTTTGGTGATTTCACTATTGGTGTAGACTCACTTTCACCATTATTGAAAAATGCTACTTGCTCTAATAACGCTTGAGATTGCTCTTCCATCGATTTACTTGAAGCTGCAGCTTCTTCAACTAAGGCGGCATTTTGTTGCGTCATTTCATCCATTTGGCTCACCGCCGCACTTACTTCACCAATACCCGCTGATTGCTCTTTACCTGCGCTATCAATATCGGTGATCATATTGCTCACTTCTTCAATAGAGGTAACTAGCTCACTAAATGTTTGCCCAGTTTCATCTACTAACTTAGTTCCTTGACCAACCGCTTCAACACTGTCGTTAATTAATCCTTTAATCTCTTTAGCTGCGCCGGCTGAGCGCTGTGCTAAGTTTCTGACTTCTGCCGCGACTACTGCAAAACCTCGACCTTGTTCACCTGCCCTTGCTGCTTCTACCGCCGCATTTAAAGCAAGTAAATTAGTTTGGAAGGCAATTTCATCAATCACACTGATAATGTCAGCAATTTTCTTACTTGATTTGTTTATGTCACTCATCGCAGTAATTGCATTTCTAACTACAGAGCCGCCATTAGTCGCTTTCTCCATAACCACTTTAGACAACTTGGTTGCTTCAGTTGAGTTTTCAGCATTTTGCTGAACAGTGCTTGTTAACTCTTCCATGGCAGAAGCCGTTTCTTCTAGGCTTGAAGCTTGAGATTCAGTGCGATGACTTAATTCATTGTTACCCTCAGCTATCTCTCTAGCAGAGTCGAAAACATTAGTTGAAGCACCACGAATTTCATCCACCATATTGCTTAAGTTATCAATAGAGCCGTTCATGGCATTTGCCAGAGCTAAAAACTCACCACTGTAATCACTGCGCATATTTTCAGTTAAATTACCATCAGATAACGCTTGCGCGACATTAATAGCGTCAGTGATAGGCGCAACAATGGCGTCCATTAAGCCATTAATATTCTCACCTAAGTCTTTCATAAAGCCTTGGTATTCGGTGGTATCAATTCGGCTATCTAAATTACCGTCAGTTGCATCGCTAATTAGCGATTCGATTTGACTTTGAGCATCTTTTTCTTCCGTTAAATCTAACCACTGAACACCGGCTCCAACGTGATTACCTTCTTCATCTTTTAAGGCTATTGCAATCAATTGAAAAGTTAAACCGGCAACAGAAATTTCTGTGTTATAGGGCATGTTCTTCGGATTACCCAATAGATTTTGTTGATGTGCAGGGTTTTTATGGAAGGTATCAAAATTTGTCCCAACAATAGAGTCAACTCTAAATGATGGCAATACTGTTTGTAACTGCGTTTCTCTGCGACGTAACATGGCAATTACAGCAGGGTTTGCATAAACAATATTTCCTTCTCTGTCTGCCATCATGACATTCGTTGTCATACCTTCAACCGCTGACGTTAACCGCCCTACTTGAATCGACTTCTCTCTCGCCTCGGTTACATCTTGCCACTCTAGTGAATTACCTATGTACTCCCCTTTAGCATCAATAATTGCTGTAACATTTAAAGTGAAGGTCAGGTGTTTTATTTGAATATCTGTTTGATACGGAAGATTATTGACATCAGCTAATAACTTACGTTGATGCGCAGGGCTTTTATGGAAACTATCTATATTAGTGCCAATAATGGTATTTTCATCTGCTTTAAACCCCGGCCAGTTTTCGGCAAATGTCGCTTCATGTTTTTTAAGTAAATCTAGCGTCGATTTATTAGCGTAAGTAATATAAAAGTCCCTATCGATCATAATATTAGCGGTGCCTGATTGATCTATTGCCCCTTGTAATTGCGCTGCTTTACTTTCTTGCTGTCTTAGTTGAGTCACATCTTGCCACTCTAATGAGTTACCAATGTATTCTCCATCAACATTGATGATAGCAGTGACATTGAGAGTAAAGGTAAGGTGTTTAACTTGAATATCCGTTTGATACGGTAGGTTATTCACATCGTCTAATAGCTTACGTTGATGTGCGGGGTTTTTATGAAAGCCATCAATATTGGTACCAATAAGTACCTCTGGATCAGCTTTAAATCCTGGCCAATTTTCTGCAAATGTCGATTCATGCTTTTTGAGAAGATCTAAAGTGGCTTTATTGGCATAGGTAATATAAAAATCCCTATCAATCATGATATTAGCAGTGCCTGATTGGTCAATGGCCCCTTGTAACCTAGCAGAAGTATTTTCTTGTGCTCTAGCTTCCGTTACATCTTTCCACTCAAGGGCATTACCAATATATTCACCCTTTTGATTTGTAATTGCGCTGACATTTAATTCAAATCTTAGGTGCTGTATTTGAATATCAGTTTTGTAAGGTAAATTATTGGGATCATCTAAAAGCTTACGCTGACGGGCTGGATTTTTATGAAAACTATCAATATTAGTACCGATAATTACATTGGGATCAGCTTTAAATCCTGGCCAGTTGACTGCAAAAGTAGCTTCATGCTCTTTTAATAAGGATATGGTTGCATCATTTGCATAAGTAATTTCAAAATCTCTATTTACCATAATAAAAGCTGTTGCTGATTGAGCAAGTGCTCCTTGAAATTGTTCAGAGATATCATTGCCGTTTGAGTTTTGATTAGTTTTCATGTCCATGGTTGATCCTTTTGCAGTATTTTCTTTTGCAGCATCGGCTGCTTCAGTCATTGTTGTGGCTACTATTTGATAAGTTGCAGTCCAAGCTTTTTTCACAGAAATAGTAAAGTCTTTTCCTAGCCCAGTGGCTAACGTTTTAATTAATGCCGCCCCAACCGTATCGTAATGTTCAGTTTCGACACCATACTGCAAGTGTTTAACACCAAGGTTTTGTAGTGCTGGAATAAGTTTGTCTGGTTTATCCAAAAGCTTTACTGCCGTATCAAGCATTGCCATCAACTTTTTACCTTGCTCCGCTATATCAGCTTTAAACAGTGGTTTTAATGACGGATCCATTTCAAATAATGTGTCATAAAATATTTCAGCTGCTTGAGGAGCAATGGGCAGGACTTTTTGCCAGCTGCTCTGCACTAAACTAACTTGTTTAGGGGTCATAGTTTTTCCTTCGCTCTAAAGGGATTAAATGCAGTAAAGTTCATCTTCACTGAGTAACGCTACGCTATCTAATAAAATAACTAACTTCTCTTCTACGCTTGCTAAACCTTTTAAAAAGCAACTATCGATATTACTGCCAAAAGCTGGCGCTTTACTGATTGCTTTATCATTAAATTTATAAACTTCTGAAACTGCATCAACCACAATACCAACAACCATAGTTCGTTCACTTGTTTGATGTTTTAAAATAATGGTGACTGTTTTTTCATTGTATTCAAGAGGCTCTTTTGAAAAACGTTGGCGTAAGTCAATGATAGGAATAATGACCCCACGTAAATTAATAACCCCTTTGATATAAGACGGTTTATTCGGTAACGTAGTTACTGAGCTCCATACTCTTATTTCCTGTACACAAAGAATATCAACTCCGTACTCTTCACCTTGTAATATAAAAGTAAGATATTCTTGCTCTATGTTACTTATATCGCTTATGTCACTCATATCCCCACCTTAACTCCGTTTGTTTCTAACCAATTTAGCCACGCTAATTAGTTACATAAAGCATGCTTTTCAACCTGTTGTAGGTTCTCAACGTTAAGAAGTGTCACGACGTTTTTTCCTACATTGATTAAACCTTCAACATATTGCGATTGAACGCTGCCACCAAATGATGGAGAGCTTTTGATTTCTGTTGCTTCAACATTAAGCACATCTGATACCGCATCAACAACAAAACCTATTGTTCGAGAGGATTCCTCCGATTGGTAAGTTAAAACAATAACAACAGTAGTTTCATGATAACTCGCTTCCCCAATATTAAATTTAAGACGTAAATCAACAATTGGGACAATAATGCCGCGCATGTTAATTACTCCTTTAATATAGCTAGGTGAATTAGGTATCTTAGTAGGTAACTCCCAACTTCTTATTTCTTCAACACATAAAATATCAACTGCATATTGTTCACTAGCGAGTAAAAAAGTTAAATATTGCTCACCACTAGTAATAAATTCGATGCCTTCTATGGCATGTTCTCCTTGAGCAGGAATGTCAGAAGCAAGATCTTGAATATTCATTAATTGTGCTCCCCAATAGGTGAGTTTTCTTGGTTTATCACTGCTTGTTGAGGGATTTGTCGTTTTGTTTGTGCTGAGGTCATAGCCATCTGAATCATGCCCGGAATATCCAATATCATTGCAACTGAGCCATCCCCCAAAATGGTTGCTCCAGATATTCCTATTACCTGTTGGTAGTTTTCATTCAAACTCTTGATGACAACCTGTTGCTGAGCAAGTAAATTATCTACCATTAGGCCTACTTTTTGCCCATCTGCTTCAACCACAACAAGCAACGCGTTACTTAACGATGTATGTTCAGTACTTAGGCCAAACAACTGATAAACGGGAAGAATAGGAACATTTTCGTCACGAAGACGGTATAACGCCATATCACCAGAAACACGATTAATAAGCTCATCATCAACCTGTAGTGATTCAACAATCGATATCAATGGGATAATGTAGGTTTCAGTTCCTACTTTAACTAATTGCCCATCAAGAATTGCAAGTGTTAAAGGCAGATTTACTTTAAAACAACTGCCTTTTTCAAAAGTAGATTGAACCTGTATTCGGCCACCTAAGGATTGGATATTACGTTTAACAACATCCATACCAACACCGCGACCTGAAATATCAGTCACCTGATCCGCAGTAGAAAATCCGGGTTCAAAAAGTAAATCAAAAACCTGACTGTCGGTTAGTGTAGCATTAGGGTCAACAATGCCCTTCTCTACAGCTTTTGCAAAAACCTTTTTACGGTTAATACCACCACCATCATCAGAAATTTCAATGACAATATTACCCCCTTGATGATAAGCATCAAGAGAGATGGTGCCTTTCTCTGGCTTACCATTAGCTAAGCGAACTTCAGCTGGCTCAATACCATGATCTACAGCGTTTCTAACAAGGTGAACTAATGGGTCACCAATTTGTTCCATAACAGTTTTGTCGAGTTCAGTTTGTTCCCCTTTGATCTCTAACTCTATTTCTTTACCTGTTTTAATCGCTAAATCATGAATTAAACGGGGAAAACGATTAAATGCGAAACTGATGGGAAGCATGCGTATACGCATAACACTTTCTTGTAGTTCTTTGGTGTTTTGTAAAAGTTGCTCAAGACCGCTAGTTAAGCGATCTATTTTGTCCATTTGAAAATCATTTCCTAGCTCGGACAACATCGACTGAGTTATAACTAGCTCACCGACTAAATTGATTAGATTGTCGACTTTATCGACTCCCACCCGAATTGAACTCACTTCGACTTTTGATTTTGCTTTGGTTTTAGGCGTTTCTTCTTTTTCAGCTGTACTAGTGTCACTTACTACCTGAGTTTCTTTATCATTACTCGATTCAAGTACTTCTGTTTCTTGTGGTTTCTCTTCATTTTTACTTTCATCAGATTCTGCTTCAGTGACTATTTCATTATTGACTTTACTAATCTCGAGTTCACATTCATCTTCAACCCACTCAAATATTTCTTGGATATCTTCGACACTTCCTTCGGTAGTTAAAGTCAAATTCCAGCTTAAGTACAATTCTTGTGGGTCTATATCGGTGAGTGCTGGTAATTCATTAGTGACAGCTTGCACATGTAAAGTGCCTAACTCAGCTAATGCTGAAAATAAAAACAAGGGATCATTGCCTGTTTTGGCTAAGTTATGTTCAGGTACAAAATGAATATCGTAAGTGGCGGTTGATGAGTCATCAAGCTGTTCGAGTGGTGCACTATCTTTTTCGCTTTCGTCGTGGTCGGCATTTAAAGCAAGGCTTTTCTCTAATCGTTTGGTTGTTTGAGCAACTTTCTCCTCATCGTAGCTTTCTTCATCACGAGCTGCTTCAATAAGCAACCTCATACAATCTACAGAGGTCAATAATATTTCAACATCTTTTGGATCTACTTCACGTCTACCATCGCGCATTTCATCAAGTAAGGTTTCAACTAAATGGGTAAACTCAGTTACTGTGTTGAAACCAAAAGTTCCTGCTCCCCCTTTAATTGAATGGGCAGCTCTGAAAATTGAATGGATAGTTTCATTATCCCCCGGCTCTAAATTAAGCAAGCTTGATTCCATTAGCTCTAAGCCTTCAAAACTTTCCTCTAAAAAGCTTGGGATAAATTGTGATAGATCTACACTCATGATGCTCCCTTAATAGTATTTATAACTAACGAACTACACGTTTGATTGTGGCTAGCAGTTTTTCTGGATTAAAAGGTTTAACTAACCAACCTGTTGCTCCAGCAGATTTACCACGCATCTTCATATCGGTTGAACTTTCCGTGGTTAACATCAAAATAGGTGTAAACTTAAAATTTGCTAGTTTTCTTAGTTCAGTACATAACGTAATTCCATCCATGTTTGGCATATTTACATCTGAGATCACTAAGTCAAAACCTTCGCCTTGTGCTTTAGTTAATCCTTCTCGTCCATCTCTAGCTTCAACTGTTTGGTATCCAGCACTTTTCAGGGTAAAGCTGACCATATCTCGAATCGAGTTAGAGTCATCAACGACTAGCACTTTTGACATGTTTTTCTCCTATTTTCTACGTAGTAGTTCTTATCTGGTTTTAATTATTGTTATTTAAGGTAGATACTGAGCCAAAATTGTATCTTTGATGCCTAACTGACTTAAGCTTTCTTGAAATACTTTAGATTTAGATTGATATTCAAGCGTTTTACCTTGCGCTGAAATATAAGTAACAACCGCAAGAATAAACTGCACGCCAATAGTATCGATACGTGTTAAATTGCTGTCATCAATAGTAAGGACTTCGTTTTCATCAATTATTGGTTGTATTTCTATTCGATACTCATCAACATGAGCTATGGTAAGTTCACTTGGTAGCTTCAGCATTTAGCCATCCTATTAGCTATATTTTCATTTTAAACAAAGTCTTAATTCACTGACTTTTAAGATCATCACTTTCTTGAATTTTAACTATATGTCAGATTCCCTCTAAATCAAGAAACTCAGTAAAAAAACACAAAAACACCCTTAAGCTATTGTTATAAATGATAATTAAATGAAGTTAATTCTAAAGATTTGCGTTTAAAACAGCAGCGATAATGGCTAGCACAGATATATCAAAGTGCAAGGGATTACAGAAAAAAATTAATCTGTTTGGTTACAAAAGGTTAATGGCTAAACAGCGGCTTTCCTGAAGTCAAAACTATTAGACGTAAAAGGCAATTCAGAGTTAAAGGAATATACAGCTTATGACTTTTGGTTATGGTGTTGATGTGTGGTTAGCGCTATAGAAAGAGCATATCACTACGAGCTTAGCTACTTAGTTATATTTAAAAAATGGGGAGCTTGTTTGTTAATGCCCTAGCTAAATTAAACATTCCAATAATGACAAAGCACGCATGCAAAGAGATTAAGTAAATCATTGTGACCATAACTGGTGTTGAAAATTGAGCCGAATAGAAAATATAAAATACTGGAGCCAGTCCTAATATGACACCGGCTAAAGCCGATAGTTGAATACAACGATATAAGTGCACTTTATTATATTTAGAGATAGAGTTTTTTTGTGGTTTAACTTGTGTCGCTCGGTGAAAATAATAAATAAGTGCGAGAAAACTAAAGACAGGTAATATCAATAGATTTGCTAAATATAATGACTGATAAATTATTGCTAGTTGTTTATCTTGAGTAGACGTCATTCTCTGATACCTTTTACCATTTGAGTTACAGCAATTTAAATAAAACGTTTTTCAGCTTCATGTCATTATAGTCGATAGATAATAATAGAATTGATTAATCAAATATTTTTCAATCCATATATTGAAAGCTTAAATCAGCTCCCTTTTTATCCATCATGATTTGATATTTTAAATCTTAGTTTCATGCCTAAATTTTATTGATCAATTAGCACATTAAATGGCCAAAAATAACTTTATCTTGGTAAATTGAGGTCTTTAACTATTAAAGTTAACTGAGTTTCGTTAACATTGGGTTAAGCAAATTTTAGAAACTATTTGAAAGGTTAACTATGCACGCAGTTTTAGAATATATCCCTTTAGTTGTATTCTTAATATTTTATAAATTTGGTGATGTTTACTGGGCTACCGGCTCTCTTATCGTTACATCTGCACTCCAAATTTTGTATTACATTATCAAAAAAGAAAAGGTTCCTACCCGCAATTGGATATTTTTTGGTTTAATCGCTGTTTTTGGTGGTTTAACGCTATTTTTTCACGATGATGCTTTTATTAAATGGAAAGTCACTATCATTAACGTTTTCTTTGCTATCGCCCTACTTGTTAGCCAATACGTGTTTAAGAAAAATATCATTAAACAGTTTTTATCTGAGTCTTTAACTTTACCCGAGCCAATCTGGTCCAAATTGAATTTAGCATGGGCAATATTTTTTGCTTTCTGTGGAGCGCTTAACTTATACGTCGCCTTCAACTTTGAATTAGATACCTGGGTTAATTTTAAAGTCTTTGGATTAACAGGGCTAACGTTAACTTTCGCTGTCGGCTCTATTTTCTCTCTTTATAAATATTTACCAAAAGATGAGGAAGAAGTAACAGAAGTACTTGAAGATAGTATTGAAATCAGTGCTAACGTGATGAGTGAATCACCAGCAGATAAAAAATAATTCTCCCTTATTAATAGTCAATAGGAAAACAAACCCATGTTATACCTTATTTATAGTGAAGATAACAAAGACAGTTTAGCTAAGCGCTTATCTGTTAGAGAGCTACATTTGGCTCGTTTAAAAGAGCTACAGTCTCAAGAAAGATTACTCGTCGCTGGCCCTTGTCCAGCAATTGACAGTAACGACCCAGGAGACGCTGGATTTACAGGCTCTTTAATCATTGCTGAATTTGACACATTATCTCAAGCACAAGCATGGGCAGATGAAGACCCTTATATCGCTGCCGGCGTATACAAAAAAGTTACCGTTAAGCCATACAAAAAAGTATTACCTGCTTAACTTTTTTAACTAACCTTTTTCGACTAAGCTTTTATAACAACTAATTTCTAGTTGTTATAAACGCAATAACAATACCTAACGAACCTATGATAAAAAACATATCCGTCAGCGCTTGTATTATCACCCTGCATTTGTGCCTTCCTGTAACGGCTTATGCAGTTAAAAGCATATCTGATTGCCAACAACCTGAGCTAAGTATAGTGGAAGCTTCTAGTTGTTTAGATAGAGTAAAGAAATCTGTAGACAGAGAATTACAAACTTGGGTTAATAACCACATTTTTAACTTAGAAGAAAAAGCATTAGTCACTGGCCGTTATTCAGCATTGAAAATGTTTAAGCGCTCACAAAGTAACTTTATTACTTTTAGAGATAATGATTGTCGTTGGCAATACTTAGCCGTTTCACCTCAGAAAGGTGCCGACTTAGCCTATAAAAAATGTTACATTTTACTAAGTAAAACAAGGATTAAAGAATTAAGTGAAGTTAAATAGTAAACATAAAAATTCAGTTTTACCTTTACTATTTTTTATAACTTATTGTGTGATGAATCTACTGTTAACTTGCTGATTTAATTTGCTCAGCTTCTTGTTCTACAGTTTCTTCATCACTTAATAAAATAGCTAGCCAACGACCTTCAGGTGAATTTTCACAGGCTATTTTGACTATCATGGTTAACGGCACACTCAATAACATACCGACAGTACCTAAATTATCTGATATTAGTTTTCCATAGGCTTTCTACGTGTGTGCATGCAATAGAGGAATTATCAAAAGCAAACCACCACTATAGGCCCTGTATATTCTAGCAACCCATAAAATAAATGGAATAACAATATAATATACTTTATCTGACCTTACTGCTGGACTTGTCTAACAGTAATTGATTGTGTAGAATCTATTCAAATTTATAGTTAGAATAAAATGATCCATGTGTTACAAAATCAGTATCATTAACAAGGTTAATATTTTACATGAGTAATTTACAACAACAGTCTTCCTCAATTTTGGTAACTTTAGCATCAATAGTAATTATAATCACAGGATTAAAATTCGCAGCACCATTGCTGAGCCAATTTTTAATGGCTTTATTTATAGCTATAATTTGTACACCTCCTATTGGGTGGATGGAAAATAAAAAAGTGCCTCGTGCTTTAGCTATCTTGATTGTACTTACAGTTATATCGATTTGTGTTTATTCTGTCGTGGTTTTAGTTGGTGATTCGATTAATTCCTTTAATAGCAATAAAGAATTTTATGTTGAACAATTAAATGCTCGGTTCACTGATTTGGCAGGTTGGCTAGCTGGAATTGGGGCACCAATAGACAGTTTTGAGATTAGATCCCTGTTTGAAAAAATAGATGTTATGGCCTTAGTAACACGTGTCTTAGGTGGCGTAGGTGTAATATTTGGCGATTTCTTCATCATCTTCCTTAGTGTTATATTTTTACTCGCTGAAACAACAAGCTTCCCGTCTAAGTTTTCGAGAGCATTTTCAAACTCTAAAGAAAAAATGTTTCATGTAAACCATGTATTAAGCAAAATCCGTCATTACCTAGCAATTAAAGCCATTACAAGCCTTATAACTGGCGGACTAGCTACTGCACTATTGTTAATAATAGAAGTTGACTATCCTTTCTTATGGGGAATGGTAGCTTTTTTATTAAATTTCATTCCTTCTATTGGTTCATTGATTGCTGCAATACCAGCTTTATTACTTGCTCTAGTGCAATTAGGATTTGGGGCATTTGTATGGACTGGCATAGGCTATTTTGTAATTAATAATGTGATTGGTAATTTTGTTGAACCAAAGCTAATGGGGAAAATGCTTGGTCTTTCAACTTTTGTGACATTTGCTTCACTAATTGGCTGGGGGTTTATTTTTGGCCCAATAGGAATGTTTCTTTCAGTGCCATTAACAATGATCATTAAAATTTCACTAGATACTAGTGAAAAAACCAGATGGTTAGGGATTATGCTAGGTCCAGAAATTGAGGCTTCTGAGGAAGCTATGATAGAAGAGGATTAAAGTCTAAAATTTAGGAATTTATGTAAGCGCAGCATCCATGCTTCGGTATTCATTCATCCATGAATTTTAGTCCGAGTAGATTGCTAGTTCAGTGTGTGAGCTGTTCCAACAGCTCAAAAGACTTTCTTTGCAATTTCGCGAAAAACAAGTTTGGCAAGACGGGGAATGTATTTTTGTTCGGCTATTGTAGTACGCAGCATCCATGCTGCTAATTCAAGATTAGGAATTTAAATCAAATCACCTTGAGCAACATTAATCGCCATTTCGATTGGTATTACTTCTAAACCTGTTTTTTCTAATGCTCTCTTATATTGGATATCATTTTTATCAAAACTTTTACCTGTTATAATTCTCAGAGGTTTAATGTTATCGGGTCTACTTACAAGCTTACCTGGTTCATCACCACTAAATGGGAATACCCCTATAAATCGGTATTCACTCTCAAAATTAAAACTTATAGATTTTGTCGTCACAATTCGTGTAAACGTTTCTTCAGGACAAAGAAGTAACTCTCTTGCTGTAATAACCAGACCTTCATTTATTAAATCAATATCATGTATAGGTCGTGCTAAATAGGTAACGTTACGAACATTGCAATTTTCCTCTGGTGTATATTCGTATTCAACGCAAAACCCCTTATGCTCATCTCCGTAATCACGCCACATATCAGGATCGTCAAAATTTCCAGAAAAAAAGCAGCAGATACCAACAGAATTACTTATATCACTTCTAATTTTATTTACTAGAGCACTCTGACTCAAATTAATACTGAGACGTTTTTCAAATGAAAGGTCAGGATTGCGTTCGGTTGCATAACTGTTGTTAATGTAGTCTTTCAAGCTGTTAACTGTGCTTTCTGAAAGTAAAGAACCTTCGTAATCGAATTCCCTGTGGTAGTAGATTTCAACTATTTTCTTTAAATTTTCGAAATCTGAAGGCGAGATTGAAGGCATGCTAAGCCCTGCAAAACGACAATCATTATTATCCTTAAAACGATCAGGTCGAGAAAGCCACAACTGCTTATTAACAAGCGCTTCGTAGCGTTCCTTATCTAACCTTTCAAATCGATAAAGCTTCAATGTTTTATACTCATTCTGATTTATTCATTCTGAAAAGTTACAATTGCAAATGGTCCATCAGGAGCCGCTAATTGAGAAGGTTTTCTAGTCAACACATTAGTATGAAATGGGTACACCTCTAAATCAAATGCACGAGAAGCATCAAAGTCACCTTGTAAAACAAGAATCTCAGGTTGTGAGCAGCTTACTTTAGCTTCACTACCAACGACAGCACTCACTAATTTATCATCCTGTCGGACATAAAAATTATTTGTTATGGTGAAAGGTCCAGAGCACTCTCCCTCACCAGAGAAATCACCCACTTTAATTAGCAATCGAGTAATACCTAAGTCGTTTTTCGCACGCCATGCCAAAGTGCGAAATGGTTTAAAGTCTGAAGTAAACTCACCATAAATAGCATCATTGGGGGGTTGTATAGGAAGCGTGGTTCCCCACCCATTGTCCAAAGGGAATATATCTTCTGACCAATTACATGCTTCTCTTGTTTTATCAATAGCAGCAGGAAGACCAGTTAAGTTCAAGTCTAGAGTTTCATAACCACCTGCAAATTTATCATATTGAAAAACCGCATCCCAGTTTTGATATAAACGTTTAATTAAGTTTTGATTAAACCCACTGGGGATCAGCAGCTTGAAACTTTGGCTCTCAAACCATGTTTCAGAAAAGACAGTTTCATCAGGACCAATTCGATATTGAATGCCACCGTTATTTGTCACATTTTCAGTATCAATATAGTACGAAGGTGATCCGTCTCGACAAGCTATATTAAAATTCCCTTCAAATGAACTAAGTATTATAGTTGTTGTTACTTTTCCATCAAGCTGTGAAGTTGTTTCTCTTATAATTGGAGCATGATCATCTTCATGTCCAGAAAGCGCAGAAGGGAAGCCCGAATTAATAGCCAAGCCTAAAGGAACATCTTCTATTGTTAAATCCACTATATCCGAAGCTGAACTATTTGCCCCATCTGTAACTGTTAATTTAAAACTAACTCCTTCATCTTGCATAACTTCAGGTGCGTTGAAAACTAATGTACTTTGATCGGTTGAAGAAAGGACAATATCAATACCAGAGACTTGCTGCCAACTGTATTGAATAGTCCCACTACCGTTTTGTATATTACTAGATATCTCAATATCACTACGTTCTTCATAAATTGATGAGCTACTAATGGTAACAGATAAGTTAGGAGTTGGCTGTGTAGAAGGTGTAGAGTCACCAGAACCACCACCTCCGCACCCAGCGATTAAAGCAGTTAACCCAATGAGGCTAAAAAATTTATTGTTATTCATTTATTTCCCTATAAAAAGTAAATTCATTTCCAGATTAAAACATTGTAACCATAATTATAAAAATCTCCAAGTGTTTGCAGATTTGTCATAAAAAAGGAGAATCGCGTCAATAAATGAGAATTATATGATTACCCATAATGCTTGAGCTAATAACTGCTTCAAGAGCATTATGGCCTGTGGCAGACTCATTTGAGAACGCTAATCTTCTACTTTGTTAAAAATTACACCTTATGTCCATAATGACAAATCATCTCCTCATGAACACGAATATTAAGTCTAAAATTAATAATGATATATTAACAACATATACCGTCTTCTATTGCCCATCTATTTGCTATAGACTTAATCTTTCTAGTTATTATTTTTTTCTAACGAGTTCAAGGAAAGTTTGAACTCGCTATATAATTGTCCCCATTAAGGAGCATTATGAAGTCATTTCTCGACATTAATTCTATACTTTTTGTACTTTTTGTACTTTTTACTTATAGTGGTCAAGCGAATAGTCAGTCAACTGATATAAGTAAAAATGACATCAATAAATGCAATGAGATTGCTAATGAAGTCCTAGCCTCTGATAAAAGCTTTAATCCCTCGAAGTCATTTTTTTCAAGCGAATTAGAGGTCACTGTCGAAGGTGAAGAAGATGATATTCTGACTTGCTCTATGGAAGGAAAATCATCTAAAGTTTATGTTATTGCTTATAATAAAAAATCACAAATCTATTTTGCAGATCGAAACAGTAAAAGTAATAAAACAGCATTATTAAATCGTTTATACAAAAAAGTAGCCAATGCCCATCCACAATGCGGAAGTGGTGTTTCATATGGGGCGACTATAGAAGTTACCGACTCATATGTTATTTGCAAAACATACGTTGGACAAAGACCTGGTAAAAGTATTTCAAGTGGACATGGCACTAGAGAAATTACTCTGCATGACTTTGATAGTGGCCAGACATACATAGAAAAAGATATGGGAAATACATCAGCGCAAAACGGAAAAATTAGAAGACTAATTGAACAAAAACAAAAGTTCTATAAAAAAGAAAAACACAAAAAATGCATGGAAGATGAGGCATGTAAATCGAAATACGAGACAAGACTGGCGGAGTCTAGAGCAATTAGAACCAAAGAAAATCAATATAATATAAGTGAATGTGAAAAGTTTGCATTAGATTTAGCTTCTAAGTCTAACGTTCTATCCACCCCCAAAATTATTCATGCAGGAAAAAGTGGCCCGTATTTAAGCTGCTCTGTAAAGTATGTTAAGCAGTCTGTAGCGGGAAGCTTTCCTGAAGTTATCTCTATAACAGGTAATGTTACAAATGGTTCTTACGAATACCGTTAATTAAATTTAGGAAAGTTTGAATGCCGAACCAAAATAGAAAGCACGTAAACCCTATTAACGACAAGCGTCTTGATAATGGTATTTGGAAATATAACGGTACTATATTTATGAGTATATGGGCATATAGGTGTGCTAATAGGTTGGCCAAAGTAACTTACAGCGAAAATGAAAAATTAGGTGATAAAATAGAATTAAAATATGAATGTATAATTATCCCTAATGAGATCATGGATAGCACAGCTAGAGCTTGGCCAGTTAAAATCATCCAGATGTTTTTATGAGCCGCTATTACCCTAAATTCAGCCTATATACCTAAAGTAGATTGCCAAATATATTCAAAGAGTCTAGGGGCCGGGAAAGTAGTCTCTTTGATGTAATATATCTATTACCTACAATGGTGGCTTTTTTCAAACACCGATTCGTGAAATTTCGAAGA
This sequence comes from Colwellia sp. KS18-150, assembly GCF_057551365.1. Taxonomy (NCBI): domain Bacteria; kingdom Pseudomonadati; phylum Pseudomonadota; class Gammaproteobacteria; order Alteromonadales; family Colwelliaceae; genus Colwellia; species Colwellia sp. KS18-150. Next base: position 56,661 of record NZ_BAAJMC010000008.1, read on the forward strand.
ACCACATATCCTTTCCTCCTCGCTGTCGCGAGGTTAAATCTATTTTTTACTTGTGGTGATATACAGTAACGGGGATATTCAGTATTTGATGTTAAAGTCAATATTTGGAATTTATACTGATTAAGATGCTTTGTTGTTTAAAACATCTAATTCATGATACCTATCAAGATCAAACAAAGTTTTCAGTGTTTTCCATCTTTCCTTGGCCATTATAGCGTTGGCAAGAGCATTTTTATTACCAACAAAAACGCCTAATTTAGAGGATCTTGTAATAGCAGTATAAATCATACTTCTTTCAACAAAACTATTTTTCTTCCTTTTGTTATATGACTCAGGCATGACAATGATCGTATTTTTAAATTCAGATCCTTGAGTTTTGTGAATAGTAATACACCAACCCAGTTTGATCCGAGAAGCAAAGATATCTTGTTCAGTCAATTTGTAGGACTTGTGATGAAAGTCAAAATGCGCATACTCATAATTATCTTCGTATTCAATCCCTAAAAATTCACCAATATCACCATTTTGCAGCCCCATCTCGTGGTTGTTTTCAGTACAAATCACTCTATCACCTCGATAGAATCGACTTAAATAACAAGCAGAATCATCTGCTATAACCTCTTGAGTTAACATTTTTCTTTGAACGAATTTATTAATTTTATCTACTAACTGCTTAGTGGGAGCGATAATTTGTGATTCCCTCATACCTAATTTAATCGCGCAATCAAATGACTCTTCGATCAAATCTGAATTTACACATTCAGACAGATAGACCCCCAATGCATCACCACCCCCTTCAAATAGTGGCATTTCAGGTATTTGGCCTTTTCTTATGGCTTGAGCAGCTTGTTTAATTGGGTTCTCATTTGCTTGACGATGAATTTGATTAAGTTCAATGTAGGGAACTACTTTAGAGTCATGTAACTTGTGCCAAACAACGCCAAACCCTACTGGGGCTAGCTGACCAATATCACCAGCCATGAATAGATGATATTCAATATTTTCAAGGGCAACCAATAATTGATTAAACAACCCCAAATCTGGCATGGAAGATTCATCCATAACGATTATCGGCTTTTGATTCAATTTTAAGTTAAAAGGGCTTTCTTCCTTAGCTTTTTTGGTTTTGTAGATGGCATTAATAAAAGAGTGAATAGTAAAACATGTCGGCTCTTCAATTTCTAAATAAGGGTCTTTAGTCGGAAAATTATTGATTAGCCCTTGTTTATGTAAATCTCGGTAGATTTTCCTCTGAGCAACTCCTGCTAGAGCAACAAAATAAACGGGTCTATCTATCTCAATCCCTACTGCTTTGATGCCAGCTAATGCCGTTGTTTTGCCTGTCCCCCCCTCACCTTGAAGAACTACCAGCCCTGTTGTGAAAGCCATTTTAATAGCTTCAGTCTGCTTGGCGACTAACCCATACCCATTTGTTTTTTCGAATTTGTCAGCATACTTTTCTGTAGCTTGCGAAACATATTCAATTTCTAATGCATCAAAAAGTTGTCCTTGCATTGGACTATTTAAATTCAACAATTTAGAAAAAGATTTTTCTACGTATATTTCTAGTTCGGCTGGACCAACGCCTTGCAAGCAATCACCTATTAGACAAGCGGTTCTCTTTTTTAAAGCAAGCTTTATCGCCTCTTTGCCCAACTGAGCGTCTTTTAGTAGTGAAGCAAGGTCATCACTTGCCTTTTCAATTAAAATAGCTGTATGGCCCTCTGATAGCGCGTCATAAACAATTTTATCTACCGAACCAAGTAGCCTTCTAGGGTCGTTATCACTAATTCCAAGTTTTTCTTTTAAGTCTTCAGCTAATATCCATGCTTTCTTTGCCAGTCGGCTTCCAAAAGCCAATAAACAGTATGGATTGGATTTAATAGTTTCATGACACATTGTTCCAAGTAGAGATATTATCTTTTTAATTTCATTGTTATCTAGCCCGGAATCAGCCAGAAACCGAGCGGTATCAATCTCTGCTTGAAGCTCATGATATCCATCAATAACGCCTCTCGCTCTTACGTAATTGCCGTTAAATGCATCCATTAAGGATTTGGTGTTGTAATTTTCCAAATCGGCCATAAAGAGAGTAAAACTACCAACATGATCTATGGCTTTTTGAAGTCGCTTCGGACCGAGACCTAATCCTTCAAAAGCTGGGTGTTTGTTAAAATAATATAAATAGACTGGAGGAATAAGAAGTGGAGATTTTACTAGCTCAATCTCGATAATTTCCATAGGGATTGGAATAGGGGTACATTTTTCAACTAATAATTGCCAAGTATTTTCAAAAGTAACCCACCTACCATAAGCTTCTACAAACTCCCCTTGTTTTGGCAACCTAAAAGTAGATTTCCAAGAGTTTATTTTTAATCTAGTAAGCTTAAGTGTAAAATCCCCCTTTTCTTTTTTGTATCGGATACCTGTTATTATTCCGTCACCAGCCCCCAATTTACCCTTAAATACGTTGGTTACACGCACTATCACTTTTACTTTTACTTCAACCATCGATACCCCCTGCCACCAGATTCTAAAAGGTTTTGGCGTTGGTTTTCGACTTTCTCATGAATGGCATCCACTTCTTTTTTCGCATCTTTTACATCTGTTAAAGATCTTTCTAAAGCTAAAGATAATTCTTTAACTTTCTCTGCTAATAGTTTTTTTTCTTTTTGCAAAGTTTGAACTTGTCGCTTTAAAGATCCTATGTCGCGCTGTCGCTCATCCAAGTTTTTTTCAAGTAAAGATTCCGTAACCGTTTTTTCTGCTTCTCCAGAAATACCAATTTCATTGATCGCGTCCTTTAGCATTTTTGTATAATTTTTATTTGCGTAAAAAGGGTTGCGGTTTTTCATACCACACCATCGAGCCACTTCACTTACATTTACCCCAAATACATCATTTCCCGCTTCTGCCGGAAATTTATGCTCGGTCTCCCTCATTCGATCGAAAATATTTCCAATTCGTTCTTTAATGATTGGCCCTCTACTTCGTGAGGAAATGGTGCCATCAAGGAGTGGGTAAACATTAAATGGTAAACTACTCATTACTGGCCTTAGACTGCTCTTCAAACCACTGCAAATAACCAGCAACAGTGTTCTTTTGAATTACTACCTCGTCTGTCAGAGGCTCGACTAACCCCTCATTGGTGAAATTTAACAAAGCAAGTTTTTCACTTTTTAAATAGCTCAATATGTTAAAAATACACACATAGGCATCGTGTATCTCTTGTTGCTGATTTTGCTGATCTTTTAATTCATCACTATTGGATTCTGGTAGTGGGTCAAATGTTGAGCCTGTTTGATTTTGAATTCTCCTCACAAATATATCATTTTCTCTTCGAGACTCAGCCAATTCATGTTGAAGGGTGCGAACCATTACCCTTAAAGCTTCTTCGCTAGCTACGCTCACATTCAGTTTAAGACTATCTTTACCACTTAAAGATGCAAAAAAACTGTCTAATAGATCCCGGTACTTTCCTTCCGGTCTTAGTAAGGCGCTTTTGCTCATAGGATAGTTTTCACCGTCAACATAAACATACTCTTTGCTGATCAGCTTAACTTTATTTGCTAATTCTGTGATGCTGGTCGGGTGATACTTATGAGTTTTCTTTGTGCCTAACGACTTTAAAATGGCTTTAACAATTTCTACCTTCTTTGCTTCTTCTAAAACAAGGTGGTAAGAATCTCTATCTCTTTTACTCTCTTTGCTATTCATTGTTCAATACCAATTTGGACGTTGACCCAATTAACCTATTCCCTTCCGTTTTAACATCATTTTCAATCCTAAGAAATGATGGTTTTTTCTCGACTGGTAAAGCATATTGCTTGCGCTCATCTGAGATAAGTTTGATGAGTTGTTCACGATCAATGATATTCGTATTAACCATCGACTTAACCAAAGAAGACACCTGCAATAATGTTTCACCGCTAGCATCACTATTTGCAACCTCCGCTAAGTAATTTTCCATTTCTTTTGGGTTTGCACTTGCCAAAGAAAATAAGATTTTTGCTTTTAGTCTCCTAGCAATTTCATGCAGAAGATTTGAACTTTCTGCTAATTTAGGAAAACTTTCTGCCTCTTCAATTGTTGTTAATACAAGTTCATCAACAGACGTTTTATCACGAGTAAGTTGGATAGATTCATCCAACATATTTGGGGGATATTGAATAGTTTCACTTGATTTGTTCTTCCTCAACAATTCCTGACGTTGATGTTCAACTCCTTGTAGTGTCAGTTCCCACCCGGCTAGTTCTTCTGCTATCTGGTCATTTAACACCTTAAAATTTGTTTCATTTTTACCCGTATTATTTTTATATTTCTTATGCTTTAGAAATGTTTCTAGTAAATCCACCTCGGTTAACTCGATTTTTCTAGCGATGGCCGGACCATGATCAATCCCTGCTACTTTTGCCCTGCATATACCGCACTTTCTATATCCCCTGTTTTCTTCAACAATTTCATCGGGACAGTTCATTTTAAAAGGACAAATATGAGTATCTGTAAAGGCAATATTTTTGTTTTCAGCAGTTCTCAAAATCAATAATCCTGATGGTCTTGGTTTTTGATCTCTTCCTTCAGAAAATCGGATGTCTTCCTGATGAACATCAATTGATGTAAATCCAAATACGGATTCTGTTTTTCTACGATCTTCGTTAAAACTTTTCACCAGATTTGATGATTCATTTGATTGTGAAGTTACTGCCGCTCGGTGGGAGTCGAGATATTTCTTAAATTTGCCTTTTGTTACTTGGTTATAATGTACAGTAGTAGCAATAGATTTCTGCCCCACCAAAGCTGCGATATCAGCCAATTCCATATGATCGGTTAAACTGCTGATAAAACTATTTCTTGTCGAGTGAGGGGTATGAATAGCTCTCAAAGTAATATCGGTATACTCAGTTTCCACTACGTAATTATTGCCATCCCTATTAGTAAAAGTATTTGAGATTGTCTTCTTAGCAGCTTTAACTGCCTGATCATTTTCACTAAATACGCTTAATGGACTTAGGGAGAATTCTTTCTTTGAATCTTTTGGGCACCAGCGCAAATATTTAACAGGGTGGCCTTTGATTTTTGACATAAAAGATGAAAAGGCGATCAATAATTCGTTCCAGCACGGATTTCGCGTTTTACTACTTGGCGGTTTACCAGTATCTGGTTGAGCAAATATGGCTTGAAACGTTAAGTCTTTATTATAGTCAAATTCATGTACAAAGTGAGATGGGTATGCACTTCTGAATTCTCGTTCGCGGTACAAGACCTCCATTACTGAGTAATTTACAGGTCTTAACCATGGTTTAGTTTTCACTTTATCTGTCGTTATTTTTAAGGTTGTAACACCTAATTCAACATCTACTCTATCGTCAACATGTGCATCAAATTCATTAGCATCAAGACTGAAACCATGTATATGCCTGATCCCTAAATCAGTTGATATTAGCTGCGCCCTCAACACATTGAGCATTGGCATCATTAGAGTAACACCAAGGTCTTCGTTATAGAGTCTCCTTACTGGCGTTATTGCAGGTATTTCACAATTGAACATTGTTTCTTTTATATCACCAGATTCAATATCCAGATATTTAACGTCAAAATGCTCAGGACTTATGTACTTCTTCGATACCTCAAGATCAATTGATATGAAGTTTAATTGTGTAGGACGCGGTTTTTGCGTAGCAGGTAGGATTCCAAAACGCTCATCAACCTTCGCCTTATACTTGAGATTAAGTGATTCCCAGCCTAACTCCAATAATGCCGTTTCACTAACCTTGATGTAATACTGGGCATCTTGATCAGGACCTGTCGTTTCAGTCCAAAGTTTCTTAGCTTTAGGCGCATATTCTTGTGCTTCCTTAACTCTCTTAATGACAAATTTCTGAACCTCGAAAAAGTAATTCTCAAGCATATCCATAAGATGCTTTAATGTGCTGAACTCATCACTTTCAAAAGCTTTTTTATCATCTCCGACATTCGCTGTACTTCTAGGTTTTTCTTCTGCTGCTTCCCACCATTTTTTTTGAAACTCAAGTTTAGTCACTATGCTGGCACTCTGACCATGCTTCTCTTCTAGCACATATGGACTATCGCTTTGCATCCATCGTGTAAATTTTCCAAATTGCATACATGCTGAGGAGGAACCAAACTCTCGTATAAACTCAGCGAATGTTCGGGGCAAGCTTTCATCTTCAGTATCTCTTATTAGAAATACGCTCCTGGTAAAATTACTAAAGTCGATTGGAAAGTTGAAATTTGGCTTATGTTCTTGAAACCAAGTGTCTAGATAAAGGAAGTATTTTATCAATAATTTAGTACCGCCTTTAAAATGTGTCTGAACTCCTCTTGAGGCGCTTTGAAGATAACTCTTTCCATAATTATCCCAATTTTCTAATTTATAGAACTCAATATCAGAAAATAAACTAACGTTTTCTGGTGAAAGATTTCCTTTCTCATCATAGAGAAGTTTGCCAGAATCGAACTTACCCCAAAAATCCCAACACTCGTCACTATTCATTGCAGATATTTCATCTTTAGTAATATCTAACTGAACAAGCATCAAAATTCGTTCAGCATCACTTAGGACAACAGCTCTTAGTTCTTCCAACTCCTCTTTATACTGTGGGATTAATTTATTTCCCCCTTGTATAATACGACCAAAAGGCAAATACTCCTCTTTACCACCAAACCTTCGAAATAGATCCCTTTTGATAATTGGTGTCATTGCTCTTTTTTTTCCTTTTTCCCACTGTTCCCAGTAATGGCAATGAATGACATGTGTGTTTTTGAATTCTGCAAGGTTTAGTTTTCCATACCAATCTGTTGCAAGTAGTAACCGTAAAAATGCTGGGTAATCCCTTTTTAAATTTTTAGAGTTGACTGTTACTCGCAGACCTTCACTGCCTAAACGTAAATCTATATCTTCAACATTAGCCTTAAAGCACTGAATAAATATTTTTACATCTTCATTTGTTGCAATCGCATGACATAAAGTAACATACAAATTTTTGATATGATCTGTTGTTGCTAAATAATGTGACAGTCGTGAGGTCAAAGGTAAAATTAGCGCCTTGCTTTCCCACAACCTGATAAACAAAGGAATGGTAATAAACCTCCAAAAACCGTTGAGAACGTGCTGATCACACCTTTGTCCATAATAATTAATTGGTGAATATTCTTTGACAGGAGCAATCAAAGAATCCGAATATCCCAATCCATCTGCTTTTTTCGCAGCACCTCCACTATTTCCAGCTCCAAAAGAAGAATGCAGTAATAGCGTGTTAATTAGACTCCTATTTACATCTAAAGATTGAATAAAGTTATCATCAAGAATAGTTGCTGTTAATTCTGGAGCAGAATAGGATTGTAAAAGTGCAGGCTTGAATTCCTGATTTTTATCATAATAAGGATCACCATCGACTCTTTTAACCATCTTAATTTCATGATCGACTCCCAGCGAAATCAACGAAAGCTTTATATCCTTTAATGCTTCTTTAACGATTACCGTCAAAGTACTGTCATCAACTAAAAATGTTGGTTCCGTATTTAGATTAATCATTATTTTTTGCCTTCTATTAACTGCATTGCTTTCGCTCTTTCTTCAGGGGATTCGATCTGTGAAATTAAAGCGTTTCTGATTTTTGTATGGTAAGTAGCCAAAGCTATAATTCGCGTCTGATTGTTACCTCCAGACTCTAAAATGGCATTAGCTTCTATGTGTGATGCTTTCGATGAAGCCAGAGTTGTTTTAGCATATACATTTGTTGATTCTAAACTTGCGTGACCCATAAATTTTGAAACGTCAGCTAAAGGAAATCCATACTCTATTATTGTGCGGTCTCCTTTAGAGTCTGAAATTACTTTAATCCGTGGTGCATAATTTCGCATGTAAGTACCGTAACCATGTCTTAAATCATGTTTTACGTAAGCTAAGTACCCTGAAATATGAGGAGGTACTATCGCAGCCTTTTTACATGCCGATTTGAAAGGAGTAATTAAAATAGATACTGAGTTGTTCTCCACATCAACTATTTGGAGCAGAGGTTGACCGACCCTTTCCCCTTTAGTAAATACAAAAATAAATTCATGATTTGGTGAAGTTTTGTATTCATTGCTTTTTTGATATTCATACAAGCACTTATACATTAAAGGCTCTAACTCAGCAATTGGCATCGTATTTGCTGTTTTTCTTCCTTTCCATGAAAGAATACTGTTTTGCTTTTCTTCTGGTACATTAGCTTTGGTAAGTTCTTCATGCGTAGCAGGTCTAACCTGAATATCTCGCTCTAAAAGGTCTATATCGCTCCATCTTAATTGCAGCGCTTCAGATATGCGCAAACCTAAGCAAGCTAGAACTGCAAATATAGCTCTATTTCTTTTTGAAGTAGTATGGCGAATCAAGTTATCAACTTCTTCCACAGGAAACGCTTTTTCAGTTTCAGCAACAGGTGCTTGCTTACCTAATAGGCCTGACACACCTAATATTTTAGAGGGCTTGAGAATCAATTTTCCAGTATCTTTAATGCACCCTCCTATTTTAGTTTGAGCAAACTTATTTTTTTCTTTTTGACTTAATGGCTTCAATTCCCAAACAGCAGGGAAAAGTGCCTCATAAGAATCATTAGCTGAAAGACCAGCCTTGATTGCTAATATTTCAGCAGCTTCTCTTGCTATTTTTTCAGACAATTCAAGATATGCATTTACATAGGTAATGTGAGATTTATGAGAACCAACGGTATTTAACTCTGGTTTAAAATTCTTAAGTGCATCGTGAGCTGACTTAAGTAATTCAATTTCTGAGTTGATTTTATCAGCTAAAAAATCAGGATATTGATTAATTACAAACCGTAATAACGTAGAGTTATATTCACCATTAAAGGATTTTACTTCTGCCATATAATCAAGAAACTTTGCAACAGCAGTTCTAGCTGTTTTTATGGTAGATGCTGAATGTGAATTTGGAGCATCAATAAAGTCTCGCTGAAATATTGAAAATGGAGAAAATTCATTTCCATCATGATCAATAAGCTCATAAACAACATATCCGCGATACATTTTTTTTATTGCTAGGAAGTTTTTGAGGACGATCCCTTGACTCATTGTTGGACACCTTAACTTAACAAGTTAAAGTAAACTATAGTATAAATATTCAATAATTCAAAGATGTTAAGAAATAAAATCAGCTTACGCTAAGACAAAATATTGTTGGACTTTTGGTTTGTTCGGATAACCTAGTAACCATCCCCAAAAAATTAACGACAGAAACACCACCAAAGTAGATAGACCTAAGCCTTTTCCTAAATATCTTGGCTCTATCATATTGCCCATGATCATATTAATCAGTACGTAACCTAAACCAATCGCACCAGCTTCACCTAAACCCAATTGAATTGCAGCTAAGGTTACCGCAGGTACCGCCGCAATAATTGAACCTATATTGGGAATATAATTCAATAGAAATGCAAATACTCCCCATAACAAATAGAAATCTAAACCAAAAATCCACAGCATGGTAGAAACAATAATCCCGGTAGCAATACTAACCATGGTTTTGATAGCGATATAGTTATTGACTGACGAAAGAAAGCGTTCAATTTGTTTTATGCGCATCTCAGGATCATCTAACGCAAAGTGTAACTTGATAGGAAAAGAAGATGCTTCAAAAAGCATAAAAACAACCGTTAGTATGATCAAAAACAAGTTAGTCATTACTGAGCCAAAGCCACTCAGCATGCTTGCAGCCATCCCCATAGCAACAGCGGGATCAAAGTACTCTAATAAAATTCCTGTAGATATTTGCATGTTATAACGCGCTAGAAAAGCCGTTAACCAAATAAATTGTTCTTTAAGCTGTAATCGGTATTGAGGAATAAGCTGAGATAATTCGTTTAATGATTTTCCTACCAATCCTGCGATAGAAAGTGCAATGGTGACAAATAAACCAATAACTATAATAACCGAAATAGCCTTTGGTATTTTAAATTCACTGGCTTTAGCGACTATTGGGTTGCAAATAATGGCAATAAATAAAGCCAATAAGAATGGGACTAAAATATTGGCTGCCGTTTTGATCCCTGCAAAGATAATAAAAATGGCTGCAATGGTGACAAACACTTTCACTACACTTGTATTCTTAGCTAACGCACCCATATATTTTCAATCCTTTTACCAATAAAGCTATTGTTTTTATTATTTAAATCATCATCGGCAATATACCTTAATTACCGATGATAATATATGGTGCTACTACATTGTCCGACGAATTAAAGTTACGCTAGGCAAATTTATCAATCGCCAACAAGACAACAAGCCAACAATACCAACAAATCCAGCGCCAGCGATGATGCCTAGTAACCAAAAATCAAAATGAAAACTTGTTTGCATTTGAAATAGGTTTGTTTGTAATAGATATACTGTCACCTCCATCGCCATACTTGCCATCAAACCTGCGATAGCACCTAACGCAACAAATTCGAATAATACACTATTACGCAATAATGAGCCTTTAGCCCCGATAGTACGTAATATAGCAATTTCTCTCTCACGCTCTTCCATACTTGCTTGTACTTGAGCAACTAGCACTAAACAGCCAGCAAGTACCACTAACACTAGTATAAACTCAACAGCTTTGGAGACTTGCTCAATAACTTTGCGTAATTGATCAATCATGGCATCGATATCAATTAAACTAATTGTTGGGTAATCAGCAAGGAACTTTTGCATTAACAACTTTTTATCTTTAGCAACATAAAGAGAAGCTATATAGCTGGCTGGAAAATCAGCCAAAACTTGAGGGCTGAATATCATATAGAAGTTTGGTTGCATCGATTGCCAATTTACCGTACGAATAGAAGTTACCGGTACTTCGATAGTATCACTGCCCAATTGAAAAGTGAGTTTGTCGCCAAGTTTTACATTTAATCGCTCAGCTAAACTTTCCTCGATTGATACTTCAGCAGTACTAGAACTTTCATTCCACCACTGCCCCTGTGAAATAACATTTTCATTCGGTAATTTGTCACGCCAAGTTAAATTAAGCTCACGCCCAACGCCTCGACGGCCATTATCAGCGCCATCGTCTTGCTCTTTAGTCACTTGTTTTGCAACTTCATCATTATTGATCGCCGTTAATCTACCTCTAATAACCGAATATAAATCACTCGCTACAATATTATTAGCATTAATAAACTCTTCAACGTTTGTTGCTTGATCGTTGGCAATATTCACTAAGAATAAATTTGGTGCATTTTCGGGTAGTTGTTCTTGCCACTCTGAAAGTAAAGCGCTTTTAATAACAATGATCATCAATAAAAGTTTTATGGCAATCGTAAAACTGACTAGCTGAACACTATTCGCTGCAGCACGTCTTTTTAGGTTAGCCATGGCAAGATGCCAAGCAGCACCAGATTTACTACCGACAGTTCGACTTATGTTCATCAGTAGGCGCCCCATAACAAGTAATAAACCTGAAACGACGACCCCTGCAAACAATAAGTTGATGCTAAGTTGTAAGCTGCGACTAAATAAGACTAACAAAAAGAATAATGCGAGTAGCGGAGGTAGTGCTTCAATAAGTCGATTTGAGAAAGATTGTTTTATTTTACCCTGATTGCTATCTCTAAGCGTAGCCAATGGAGAGGTAGCAATTAGCTGCTTTAAAGGAGTCAAAGCAAAAGCAACGGCACATACAAGTCCTGTTAATACCGCCATAACGAGAGGATATAGACCAAGAGGTATTAAGGTGAATGAAAATATGCTTAAGCCACCATCTTGATTTTGGCTCTCTATGACCTGAATGGGTAAATAATCTTTAATGGCATAAAGGCCTAGCTGAGCCAAAATATACCCAAATAATAACCCTAACATTATGCTAAACAGACTTAAACTTGCCCAATGTAAAGTATACAGTTTTCTAATGTGTGATAACGACGCACCCATTGCTTTGTACACAGCAACACTACTTAAGTGCTTTTGGCCATAACGCCTACTAGCGACTGCCACGGCAACAGCTGCCAATATGATACCGAGTAAACTGGCAAGCGATAAATACTTTTCTGCTCGATTTAAGGCATTTGCTAATGGTGATTGTTTAGATTGGATGTCATACCAACGTTGAGCATCATTTATTTGAGGTTTAATCCAGTTATCTAATGCTGTAATGGCATTACTATTACCAGCAAATAAATATTTATACGTAACACGGCTTCCAGGCTGAACAAGCTTAGTTGCCGCTAAATCGTCAATATTTATAATAACTTTAACACCTGAGGTAAAAACACTAAAAGAAGCATCAGGAATTTGATTAGCAATGCCATCAATTGTTAGTTGAGCATTCCCTATCTCAATCACATCGCCAACATTAACATTCAACAATGATAAAAATTTAGGCTCAACATACACACTACCTTGCTCAGGAGCATGTTTAACTTGTGACTGTTCAGACGATAGTTTACTACTAACTAAAAGTTCACCTCTTAATGGGTACCCACTTGAGACGGCAACTAATTCAACAAGTTGCATATTATCACCAGCAAATACCATAGATGACATTAATACTTGTTCAGCTTGAGAAATACCTGCTTGATGCGTATGCGCTTTTATCGCTTCAAGACTTAGCTCTTCACTTGTTGTTTCATGTAGAGAGCGGCTAGTTTGTAAAATTCGATCCGCAGCAATAAAACTGGTGCTTTCATTAATCAACGCTTGTTTTATTTGCCCTGAAAAACCCGCCAGTGAAAATACACTCATGACGCCTAAAACAATTGCCAAAATAATGATAGTGAGCTCTCCACGCTTTAATTCGTGGAAGAATAATCTCATTGACTGTTTAGCCCAGTTGGCCGTTAAAATACTCATGCGTTAGCTGGCTTAGAAGTGGCTTGTGGCTCTATTGTCGATTGTGTTTTTTTCTCAACATTAGATTGATCAGTAAGATAACCGCCCTTCATTTTAACACTTCGTTGGCAACGTTTTGCTAACGTTAAATCATGGGTTACTAATACTAACGTGGTGTCATAATGTTTGTTTAAATCAAAGAGTAAATCAGCAATATGGTTAGAGGTTTGTTTATCTAAATTACCGGTAGGCTCATCCGCAAATAATATGTCTGGTTTAGTAATGAAAGCACGTGCTATGGCAACTCGCTGTTGCTCTCCTCCTGATAATTGAGAAGGAAAGTGATTCACTCTATCAATCAAGCCAACTTGCTTTAATAACGATAATGCATCTTCTTTAGCCGTAGAGCTATTCGCAAGCTCTGCGGGTAGCATGACATTTTCTAAAGCCGTTAAACTATTGACTAATAAAAACTGTTGAAAGATAAAACCGACATGCTCAGCACGAACTTGACTACGCTCTTCTTCATTTAGCTGGTGTAAAGGCTTGTTTTTAAGATAAACTTCACCCTGAGAAGGTAAATCTAACCCTGCTAGTAGTGATAGTAATGTTGTTTTCCCTGATCCTGATGAGCCAACAATGGCGACAGTTTCACCTTTATAAACCGTTAAGTCGATGCCATTTAGCAATTGTAATTGCTTATTTTCTAGCGATACTGACTTAGTAATTGATTGAGTTTTAAGAATAATTTCGGAATTAAATGTCATGATTAAAAATACTTATTTAAATGTGTTACTACTGTTAATTGTGGTTACTTTATTTTACTCAAATTCAAGTTATAGTGAGTCAAAAAAACCTAGCTCTATTTTAATACTAGGTGATAGCCTAAGTGCAAGCTTTGGCTTAAAAGAAAACCAAGGTTGGGTATACCAGCTAAACCAAACATTAAGTAACCAAAATGCCCCTTATACACTTGTTAATGCCAGTATAAGCGGAGAGACTACAGGTGGTGCACTAGCTAGGTTACCAAGCATTTTAGCGAAACAAAATATCGATTATTTACTTATTGAATTAGGGGGCAATGATGGCTTGCGAGGCTTCCCTCCTAAGCTAATTAAAAATAACTTGTTACAAATAATCGAACTTGCCGAGCAAAAAAACATCCAAGTTTTACTAATGTCCATCATGATACCGCCAAATTACGGACAACGATATAACCAGTTATTCAATCAGACTTTTATTGATGTTGCAGAGCAAAAAAGTATTCCTTTATTACCATTTTTTATGGAGTCTATTGCGACACAGCCTGATCTAATGCAAGCAGACGGTATTCATCCTAATCTAGCAGCCCAACCATTAATAGTAGAATTTATGGAGCAAACATTATCAAACCTTGTTTCTACGCCACTGGTGTTAAAGGAACATAAATAACGATGGACTTTATTTGGATTTTCTTCGCCTTTATTTGTGGTTTAGCAGCTAAAACTATTAACCTCCCTCCTTCAATTGGTTTTTTACTTGCAGGTTTTGCATTGAACTTTAGTGGCTATCAGGCAGATGATAGTTTGACGATATTAAGTGATTTAGGCATTACCTTGATGCTATTTACTATCGGCCTAAAGTTGAATGTAAAAAGCTTGTTTAAAAATGAAGTATGGTTAGCCAGTTCATTGCATACCATCATTTGGCTTACTGTCACTATTAGTATCATTAAAGTTTTTGCTTTTTTTGCTATCAATTATTTTGCAGAGTTAGATTTTTTAACCATGATGCTCATCGGCTTCGCTTTAAGTTTCAGTAGTACCGTTTGTGTGATCAAGTTATTAGAAGAAAACGGCGAAATGAAAACTCGCCATGGTAAAATCGCCGTAGGTATACTTGTTATCCAAGATATCCTTGCGGTTGCATTTCTTGTCTTTGCTACAGGTAAAATACCTTCTGTCTGGGCTGTCGCATTATTATCCTTGTTTTTAATCCGACCGCTCATTAACAAAATCATTGATTTGGTTGGTCACGGTGAATTAATTCCGCTAACAGGTTTCTTTATCGCTTTAGGGAGTTATGAGCTATTTGAGTTAGTTAATATTAAAGGGGATTTAGGAGCATTACTTATTGGTATGTTTTTATCATCTCACTCTAAAGCATCAGAAATAAATAAATCATTAATGAGCTTTAAAGACCTATTTTTAATCGGTTTCTTTCTATCGATTGGCTTTAGTGCATTACCCACCATAGAAATGTTAAACCTGGCATTACTACTAATATTACTATTACCGATCAAATTTGTTTTATTCTTTGGTTTACTGAGCATCATGAAAATAAGATGTAGAACGGCTTATTTAAGTGCCTTAACACTCAGTAACTTTAGTGAGTTTGGGTTAATAGTTGCCGCAATAAGTGTAAGTAGCGGTTGGCTTAGTAATGAGTGGTTAGTGATCTTAGCGCTAACAGTCGCTATTTCGTTTGTTATTACTAATGTTTTGTATCGTTTTGCTCATAGCTTCTTTAGCCACAGTAAATATGTATTTCAACGCTTCGAGCGAAAAGAGATTTTGGCAGAAGATGTATTTACTCAACCTTGTAATGCTCCCATTGTCATTATTGGTATGGGACGTGTAGGTATGGGGGCATATCGAGCTATTTATGAACATAGCGATAAACTTGCTTGGGGCTTAGATGCTGAACAGGAAAAAGTGTCTTGGTTGAAAAAACAAGATGTTGAGGCCTTTTATGGGGATGCTGAAGATGCCTTCTTTTGGGAGCGTATTGACTTAACAAAGCTTGAATTGGTGCTGTTAGCATTACCCAACGTTATTGATAGTTTAAGTATCACAGAGCAACTGCAGTTAGCCGGATATAAAGGTAAAATTGCAGCAATAGCACGTTATGATGATGAACGAGAGCAATTAGAAGCATTTGGCATTGATAAAGTCTTTAACTTTTATACTGAAGCAGGTGTTGGTTTTGCCGATGAAAGTATTGCCTTAATTGATGTCAATAATAGCTGATCTGGCTGTGGATATACTGTGAAAAAGCCGTGCATAGCCAGTGCTTAAATTGTTACTAAAAGTGTCGGCTAATATATCAATATAGGGATAATCCCAATTAAAACTTTAAAAAACAACAAGATAAAAAAACATAAAAATAATTAGCATTTGTAAAAACATCCACTACACTTAATTAGTACAAGTTGAGCGGTCAATGTGTTTTGATAAACAGATTTACAATGCTGACTTCGTAATCTAGTCACCATTTAGGTGATAAAAGTGATGCTCGCGCACTCTTTTCCTAGTACTTTGATACTAGGTAAGTCTTGATTGAAAAAGTATTTTAGTTTTGATTAGTTTTTTTGTTAATGGATAGTTAATTAGCGCACGGCTCAAACCCCTTTGAGCCATCCCTTGAGCCCGAATGCTTTATTCGGGCTTTTTTTTATCTTATTTCAAGGTTATAAATTAAATAATCGGTTAAAGTTATCCGTGGTTAATTTGGCAATAGTATCAACAGATTGCCCACGAATACTGGCTAAATGTTTTGCAACTTCAACAACATAGGCGGGCTGGTTTTCTTTGCCACGATGCGGAACAGGTGCTAGGTAAGGAGCATCGGTTTCAATCAGTAACCTATCATCAGGTACTAACTTTGCTACCTCACGTAGTGCCGTAGCATTTTTAAAGGTCACGATACCAGAGAAAGAAATATAAAAGCCTAAATCAAGTGCTTGTTTAGCCATATCCCAACCTTCGGTAAAGCAGTGTAAAATCCCTCCTACGTCCTCTGCACCTTCGTTATTAAGCATGTCTAAAGTATCTTGCTGCGCAGCACGAGTATGGATTATTAAAGGCTTTTTCAACGCTTTTGCAACATTAATATGCTTCTTGAATGAATCTAACTGTAATGCTTTAGTTTCTGGTGCATAGTGATAATCAAGGCCAGTTTCACCAATAGCGATAACTCGTTCTTGATCTGAAAAGCTCAACAGCTCTTGCTCATCAACTTGATCGTCTTGGTTTAATGGATGCATACCACACGAAACCAAAACATTATCGAAGCTTTTGGTTTTTTCTAGCATGGATGGAAAGTCTTTCAGTGTAACGCTGACACAAAGAAGTTTATCTACTTTCACTGCTTTGGCAGCCTGTACTACATTGGCAAGTTCATTGTCATGAAGCGATAAATCAAGTCGGTCTAAGTGGCAATGGGAATCGATGAACAAAAATAGGCTCCGTATAAAATTATAGAAAGAATTTGGAAAAATATATATGAACTGAGTTACATGGTTAATGTTGGCTCAGATGAACTTAATTGGCGTGCAATAGCTTGTTCAATTTGATTTCGGATCTTATCCGGATCATCAGTAAAACTTACACCAATACCTGCAGGTGTGCCATTTTGCGCGCCTGTGGGGGTTAACCAGCACACTTCTCCTTTAATAAGGGAAGGCTCTAACGAATCAGGTAATAATACGTTTAGCTCAACTTCACTGCCAAGATCATAGGGCTCAACAGTACGTATAAACAACCCCCCCTCTTTTAAAAAAGGCATGTAAGATATGTATAAATCATGCTCAGACTGAAACTCTACATTGATGGGGATCACACTCGCTCTCCTGCTAGCCGCTGTTTTTTATTAACATCTTATTTTGAGCAATAACATCACTAATTGACATAATAAGTTGTTCGCAAACGAACTGCTTATTTGCTTGTATGTAAGACTTCATTACTTTACACCCATTAATGATTACATTATAGAGCTGATTCAAAACAAGCGCACTTAACTGCTCTTGCTCTGGAGTTAAATCATTTAACGACAATAAGCGATTTCGCTGAAGGTTAACGGTAATTTGCTCTAACCAGCGTAATGCATGTTCATTATTTAAGACCTGTTGCAATAACTCACTTTCTCCCTGTTGATGGAAAATATAAGTTAGATAAGTCTGTTTAAATGTTTGAAAAGCTTCATTGACTGATGGATTTGTTAATTCTGGTAATTGGGTTAGATTAACAAAATGACTTTCTTGACTGATATCTTTATGGCTAGCTAAGGGGTTGCTATCAAACTCAGTCAATTTTTGTATTAAGGCATCACCTACTACTGGCCTAATATTTAAAACTCTAGAGCGACTAATAATGGTAGGCAGCAAGCGGTCATGATCATCTGTTAATAGAAGTATAATACTGTTTTGTGTTGGCTCTTCTAAAGTTTTCAACAAGGCATTTGCAGCTTGCACTGTCATGCTTTCACTTTCCTTTATTAACACGGTTTTATAAAGGCCAAGTTGTGTGGTTTTTTGTAGAAAGCTATTCGCATGGCGAACTTCATCGACACCAATACTGTTTTTTTCAGCGACTAGATTTAAATGATCAGGTAAAGTATTACTTTGCTCAAGTAAACAGGTTTTGCACTCGCCACAAGCAGTTAATAACCGATGTTCATCTTGCTGCTCTGTCGGTGATTGACAAGCTAATAATTTGATTAACCACTGAGCCAAGTCAGTCTTGCCAGAGCCCTTTACTCCGGTAATAAGAATAGCGTGGGGTAAAATCTGCTCTTTAAGCTGTTGAGATAGGAGCTGTTGATGCTCAATCAACCATGGTTTCATATTAAGTACGCTTTGCTAACAATAAATCGATAATGTCGATAACTTCAGCCAATACAGTTTCTTTGGATTGCGCGGCATCAATTACAGAAAATTTTTCAGGTTGTTGCTCTGCCTGTGTTAAATAGCCATTTCGTGCTTTAATTAAAAAATCAGCTTTTTCATCTTCTAAACGATCAAGCCCCTCTCCCCGGCTATGGACACGCTTAAGCCCTTCGTTAGGATCGAGATCTAGGATAATATTTTGATCTGGACTAAACCCTGCCAATGCTAGATCGTTTATCTTGATAATCGTATCTAATTCGATGCCTCTAGCATAATGCTGAAAACTAAAGGTTGCGGCATCAAACCTATCAGAAATAACAATTTTCCCCTGCTCTAAAGCTGGAATGATTTTTTCTTGAATATGTTGAGCACGGCCTGCACCAAATAGCATTAATTCGGTCATGTAGGTCATTTCAGGGGTTTTGGGGTCTAAAATTACTTCTCTGATTTTTTCACCAATAACTGTGCCACCAGGCTCTCTTGTTAATAAAACATCTAAACCTTTTTCCGTTAGATATTTTTCTACACCTTTAATCACGGTTGTTTTTCCCGCACCATTGCTGCCATCAAAAACAACCATAAAGCCTTTATTCATATTTCTCTCATTTCATATAATTTTTGTCTGCACGACATTGTCCAATGATAGCTAGCTTTGCAACTGACAACAATACTATAGACGAATTGTTGATGGGTATTTTGAACAATTCACCGCTATATGAACAAATTTAGATAATGTCTTAACTAACTATTTCAGTGACCACTTGAGTTTTTACCGAATTAGCAATAAAACATTGTTGATGAGCTTGGTGATGCATCTTTTCCAGCTGTTCAATAGTCGGCGTTTTCTCTGATGAAAAATCTACCTTAGGCCTAAGCGTAACTTTAGTCATGGCAATATTCCCTTCATCATTTTTAGCCATTATTCCCTCTGCATTATCGACATAAGCATTAACAACAAATCTTCTTTTGGCTGCTATAGATAAGAAAAACAGCATATGACAACTAGAAAGTGAAGCAATAAATGCCTCTTCTGGATCGACATTTTCTGCAACAGAGTAAGGTAAAGGTACAATGTGCTCTGACGATGAGGCTTGAACCGTAACACCACCATCAAAGTGCCATTGATGGCCTCTACTGTATTTATTGTCGATGTACACTTCATCTTCTGCTCTTATCCACTTCACTTGAGCTGTATAATCTGACATTTTCATCCCTCATTTAATAATTAATTAGCTGGTATGACTAAAACTTTTTAGTAAGGCAATATGCTCGCTATATCCGACTGAATTAAAGTTGTTTGAAAGCTGATTCATAAAGCCATGCAAATAGTCACAATGACTCGTAGTAACCATAATTTTATTTACTATAGATTTACTCAATTCATTAACATCAAAGTGAGGCTCACTTTCAGGAAAAACAACTTGTATGGGAAATTTTGGTGATAATTGAGTTAAATAGCGTATTTGTGAGCCATAATAACAACAAGCGCTGTTAACTTTGTTTGCAACAACATCCGAAATAGTTGCAGACAATTGCCATATGGCTGAAGCGCCAACACTAAAACCAATGAGTTTAACGCTACCTTCACAACTTGTTATCTTTTCATGCAATAAGTCCACATAACTGTCTATGCCCACATGTTCGGTAAAATACTTATAAGCATGAGACTCATTATCAAAAGATAACACTGCTCCTTGATAGGGATCGATTATGGTATCGGCGTTAATGGCACGAGCAAGTGCTTTGATAGCAGGTGTAAAACCAAAGATGTCTGTAACAATAATACTAACCATTAACTCACTCTCTTATTAAAGGCCCTAGTTACTTATTTGCCTTTCTGTTTAGCCAGATAATTTCGAACCGCAATATTATGCTCTCTTAATGTCTTGCTAAACACATGCTTACCCTGACTATCACTGACAAAGTAATAATAGTCGCTACTCGCAGGATTTAGTGCCGCTGTTAACGCCGATAGGCTTGGCATAGCAATAGGTGTAGGAGGTAGTCCATTAATTCTGTAGGTGTTATATGCCGTCTTCTCACGTAAATGAGCACGAGTTATATCACCTTGATAACGGTCTCCTAACCCATAAATTACCGTTGGGTCTGTTTGTAATCGCATTCTTTTTGCTAATCGATTCATAAATACTGAGGCAATAAGAGGTTGCTCTGGCAAATGACTGGTTTCTTTTTCTATAATTGAGGCCATGATTAAGGCTTCATATGGACTTTCGTACGGCAAATCCATGGCTCTTTGAGCCCATAACTTATCTAACGTTAGTGCCATTGACTTATGTGCACGTCTTAACAAATCAATATCTAAAGTACCTTGAGTAAAGGCATAAGTTTCAGGAAAAAACCATCCCTCAGGGTTAGTTGCGCTGATTTCCAGTTTCTGTGCGATTTGTTCAATACTTAAACCGCTAAGTGTATGGGTCAGGTGCTGCTGTTGCTTAATTTGAGCTAGCCATTCCTTAAAGTTAGAGCCTTCAACAAACGTCAGTTGAAATTGGTGCTCTTTACCCTCTGATAACAGAGCGATTAAGCTTGCTAAACTGCTATTGGGAGACACTTGATATGTTCCCGCTTTGATTTGTACGCGACTTGGATATATACGTGCGTATGCGCGTAACCAAAAACGGTTTTCTAACCAACCTTTATTAACCAACTGTTTGGCGAATGCACTTACTGACATACCTTTGTCAACCGTTACCAACTGTACTTTAGTTATTGGTAACGGTTGCTGAAGTTGTCTATCTAATAAGAAATAAAAACTACACACCAGTAATATTAAAGTGAAGAAACAAACTAAAATTATTTTTTTGAACACTGAACTAATCATTGTTACTCCCTGATTCAATCATCAATTCGCGGATTGCTTTTGCCGGTTCAATATCCAATGTATGTCCATTAAATTCTGCCACAGGAATAACGCCAGAGACACAATTACAGGTAAATATCGTTTTCGCTTGGGAAAAGTCTTCTAATGTAAAAGGCTTAATCACGGTATCAGAATACTGAGCAACAACAGCTTGTCGATAGATACCATTCACACCGCTATGGCTAATAGTAGGAGTGTGCATAATGTTATCTTTTATATAAAAAACATTCGCACTTAGAGTCTCAATGACTTCATCATTGATATTAGTGACTAATAAGTCATCATTGTCAGTCGTTGATAATTCTTGCCTTAACAAGACTTGCTCAAGGCGGTTTAAATGCTTTAATCCTGCTAGCATAGGGTTGAGACCAAGCTGCTGCTTACTAATACCTAATTTAATACCTATTTGGGCTAGTTCATCATAATGCTGAGGGTAATCATGGATCATAATAATAATATCATGTTGATGATAACTAGCTCGGGCATATCCTCGCCCTCCTTTGCTAGCACTTATGATCACTTTTAATACAGCTAAGGGGTAATTCTCTGTAACACAAGAAAGTTGCTTTGTTAAAGAAGAAACTTCTGGAGGGGTAAGGCTTAATTTTTTACAGCTGTTAATTAGTCGCTCGACATGCTCTTTTAGGTAATGAACGCGTCCATTTTGAATTTTAGCGGTAGTAAAAACACCATCACCATAAGCAAGACCACGACTTTCAATATCGATATAACTTTGTTGTACGCCATTAACCAAGCAAAATTTCATAAGAAGAACACATGATAAAAAAGATTCAATAAATAAAAAAGCCTGAAGACTTTAGCAAACAAGCTAAGTATTCAGGCTTAATCATTTAAACACAAGCGTTTATTTTAATTTATATTTTTTTGAAAATTAGTGAGCCGTTAGTGCCACCAAAACCAAAAGAATTACACAACACATAATCTAAATTAACTTCTCGAGCAGCGCCACGAATATAATCTAAATCACAGCCCTCATCTGGGTTATCTAAATTAATGGTTGGAGGAACAATATTATTGGTTAAGGCTTGAATACTAAAAATTGCTTCAACAGAGCCTGCTGCACCTAATAAGTGACCAGTCATCGACTTAGTTGATCCCATCAAGACATTATAAGCATCAGAGCCAAATACTGATTTAACGGCATTAGTTTCAGCAATATCACCTGCAGGGGTTGAGGTACCGTGAGCATTTATGTAGCCAATCTTACTTGCATCTAGCTGAGCATCATTAAGCGCATTCACCATGGCTCTTGCAGCACCTGCGCCATCGGCAGGAGGTGATGTCATATGATAAGCATCACCACTCATACCAAAACCAACTAATTCAGCGTAAATTTTTGCGCCACGAGCTTTAGCATGCTCATATTCTTCAACAACGATTACACCTGCACCATCACCAAGCACAAAACCGTCACGGTCTTTATCCCATGGACGAGATGCCGCTTGAGGATCATCATTACGTCTTGATAAAGCGCGAGCAGCACCAAAGCCACCCATACCAAGTGTAGTAGATGCTTTTTCTGCGCCACCGGCAACCATCGCATCAGCATCACCGTAAGCTATCATTCGAGCAGCATGGCCTATATTATGAACACCACTAGTACAAGCTGTGGTAATCGAAATATTAGGGCCTTGTAAGCCAAACATAATAGACAAATGACCTGAAATCATATTAATAATGGTTGAAGGTACAAAAAATGGTGATAAGCGTTTAGGGTTACCTGCTTTTAACATTTTTTCGTGGTTTTGCTCAATTAAGCCTAAACCACCAATACCAGAGCCAACCGCTACACCAATTCGCGGTGCATTTTCATCATTAACTTCAAGACCAGAATCTTTTATTGCTTGAACACCCGCTGCAACACCATATTGAATAAAAAGATCCATTTTCTTGGCTTCTTTTCTTTCCATATAGTTTTGTGCATCAAAGTCTTTAACCAAGCCTGCAAATTTAGTGGTGTATTCTGAAGTATCAAAATGTTCAATATTACTGATACCACTTTTACCAAGCAGTAAGTTTTCCCATGTCGCCTCTGGTGTATTGCCTAATGGGCTAAGCATACCAAGGCCGGTAACAACAACACGTCTCATTGTGTTCTACCCCTTAAAAAATAAATAGCAGATATAAAAAAAGCGGCCACTTAACTGATAAGTATACCGCTCTTTGTCAATTACGTATAAAACGCAATTAATAGTGACTCACTAATAATTACTGGTTAGCAGTTACGTAGTCGATTGCTGCTTGAACTGTAGTAATTTTTTCAGCTTCTTCGTCAGGAATTTCAGTATCAAATTCTTCTTCTAACGCCATTACTAATTCTACTGTATCTAATGAATCAGCACCTAAGTCATCAACGAATGATGAATCAGTTTTAACTTCTGCTTCACTAACACCTAATTGTTCAATAGTGATTTTTTTTACGCGTTCTTCGATAGTACTCATTTTGTTTCCTTTACTTACTGAAAGTGCAGTTTTTTCAAATTGCGTGTAGTTTATTCGTCAACAGCTCTCCATGCAAGCATCAAGTTGTATTTTTTACGTGGTCTAACCTGTTGACTTCTATTGATTTGATTGAAATCAATAATATTTAATTAATGCAAAGCCTTTAGTATTAAGGCTTAAACCATATACATGCCACCATTAACATGGATGGTTTCACCAGTTATATATGCAGCAGCATCAGAGGCTAAAAAAGCTACTGTGCTAGCTATTTCTTCTGGTTTACCTAATCGATTAGCTGGTACTTGAGAAAAAATCCCCTCTTTTTGCTCATCAGTTAAGGTTTGTGTCATGTCGGTATCGATAAAACCTGGTGCTATGGTATTTACTGTTATGCCTCGAGATGCGATTTCTCGTGCTAGTGATTTCGTAAAACCAAGTAAACCTGCTTTAGCTGTTGAATAATTAACTTGGCCAGCATTACCCATAGAGCCAACAACTGAGCCGATGTTAATAATACGACCTTGACGTTTTTTCATCATAGGGCGTATAGCCGCTTTACTTACTTTAAAGATAGAAGTTAAGTTAGTATCGATAATATCTTGCCATTCATCATCTTTCATACGCATAAATAAGTTATCTTTTGTGATACCAGCATTATTGACTAAGATATCAATGCCGCCATGCTCATCTTTTATATTGGCAAATAAAGCACTAATTGAATCATCATTAGTAACATTTAAGACATAACCGTTACCTGCACCACCTGAACTCAAGTAATCAGCAATTTTTTCTGCGCCGTGCTCAGAGGTCGCTGTACCTACAACGGTTGCGCCTAGTGCTTGCAATTGCATAGCTATCGCTTTACCAATACCACGACTTGCACCTGTTACTAGTGCTACTTTTCCTGTTAATGAAAACATATTATTTCCTATATTTATTATTTTGTTGCTGAAATTAGTGCTGAATTAGCTCTTTTGCTTTTACTAAGCTATCTTCGCTATTAAAAGATACACAGCTAATACTTTTCTTAATTCGTTTAACTAAACCCTGTAATACTTTACCTGGTCCCGCTTCTATCATTTGAGTAATACCTTGCTCACCAAGCAAAGTGACTGTTTCACTCCATCTTACAGGGCTATACAGTTGCTTAATTAATGCTGTTTTAATTGCTTCACCGTTGGTTTCCACGGCGACATCAACATTATTTACTAAATTAATTTTAGGCGTACTAAAGGTGATGTTTTCAAGATCTGCTGCTAATTTGTCAGCAGCATCGGCCATTAATGCACAATGTGATGGAACACTAACAGGTAAAGGAAGAACACGTTTAGCTCCTGCCTCTTTACATAACTCCCCTGCACGCTCTACTGCAGCTTTATGTCCCGCAATAACGACTTGTCCTGGAGAATTAAAGTTTACTGCCGCCACTACTTCACCTGCTTGCGCTTGTTCACAAGCAGAAATAATCGCTTGGTCATCTAAACCGATCACCGCAGCCATAGCACCAACACCCGCTGGTACACATGCTTGCATGTACTCACCACGTTTTTCTACTAACTTAACCCCATCGGTAAGTGAGATCACCTCGGCACAAACCAAGGCAGAATATTCGCCTAAACTATGACCTGCAACAACACTAGGTGTAACACCAACTTCAGCTTGCCAAACTCTCCACAAAGCTACACTAGCCGTTAATAGTGCCGGTTGCGTGAAATTTGTTTGATTGAGTTTCTCTGCGGGACCTTGTGCGATTAATTGCCATAAGTCGTAACCTAGTGCATCTGATGCTTCTTTAAATGTGTTTTGAACAATTTCATTGTCACTAAAATCACTTAACATTGCGACTGTTTGTGAGCCTTGTCCTGGGAAAACGAAAGCTAAATTGCCTTGTAAAGATATATTTTGCATATGATTTTACGTCTCTTTTAACTATTTATAAGTGTTTATAAATGAATAATATTACTGAGGCGACAAACCTTGCTCTAAGGAGTGTTTAATTTTTTCAGGGACTTGTCGCTCTACTTCTTTCACCGCTTCCATAATAGCTGAGAAAAAAGCATTTGAATTTGCATTACCGTGGCTTTTTACCACAATACCGCGCAATCCTATCAAACTTGCACCGTTATACTGGTCGGGGTTCATGGATTTGAACATTTTTTTTAAGCGAGGCTTAACAATTGCTGCCAGTAATTTAACTAAAAAGCTTTGATTAAAAATACTGGTGGATTTTTTATATACTAATCGTGCAACACCTTCACAGGTTTTAAGGGTTACATTGCCGACAAAACCATCACAAACAATAACATCAGCTTTATTAGAGAAAATATCACTGCCTTCAATAAAACCAATATAATTTATCGCTTTATTTTCAGCAAGTTCAAGCGCAGCGAGCTTTATATGGTCACTACCCTTAATAGCTTCCTCCCCCATATTGAGTAACGCGATACGGGGTTTATCGATACCATCTACTTGCTGAGCCATCACTGAGCCCATAACACCAAACTGGTAAAGTACATGAGACTCACAGAAAACATTCGCGCCTAAATCAAGCATAAAGACATGTTTATCGTCATCATGAGTCGGTAAAGAGGATATTAACGCTGGACGTTCAACACCGGGTAACGTTTTTAAAACAAAGTGAGCCATTGAAAATAGAGCACCTGTATTACCGGCACTCACACAAGCTTGCGCTTCACCACTATTAACAAGGTCTAATGCTTTACGCATTGACGAATCTTTTTTAGTTCTTAAAGCAAAGGCAGGTTTGTCATCCATTTCCACAGTTTGAGTTGTGGCTAAAATAGATAATTGTTTATGATTTAATAAATCCTGCTCAGTAATATTAAATTGAGCAAGCTCTGTTGTAATGATTTTTGTATCACCACAAAGAATAAGGTGCAAATTAGGCATATGATTGATTGCCATAATTGCAGAGGGGATCGTTATAAGGGGGCCTTGATCGCCCCCCATAACATCTAACGCTAAGGTTAGAATATTTGAACTGTTCAAGCTCAAATCTATAAGCTATTTAAAGTAAATACGCTTATTTAGCGATTACTTTAACGCCTTTGTAAAAACCATCAGCTGTAACATGGTGACGACGATGCGTTTCACCTGATACTGGATCTACTGATAAGTTTTCTGCTGTTAAAGCATCATGTGAACGGCGCATGCCACGTCTTGAACGAGACTTTTTGCTCTTTTGAACTGCCATGAGTTACTCCTAAATCGGTTGTTAGTTAAATTGCTCTATGCGATCAACTATTTGAGTTGTTTTAATACGTCAAATGGATTCGGTTTCTCAAGCTCTTTAGGC
Organism: Colwellia sp. KS18-150; assembly: GCF_057551365.1. Lineage (NCBI taxonomy): Bacteria > Pseudomonadati > Pseudomonadota > Gammaproteobacteria > Alteromonadales > Colwelliaceae > Colwellia > Colwellia sp. KS18-150. The sequence goes on from NZ_BAAJMC010000008.1 coordinate 83,796, forward strand.
AATTCACCCCAAACACTATCTGCATCAGCAGAACAGTCTTCGATTTCGTGCCGTGGAATTAAAGGAATCATGAGTATTAACTCTTCCTCCACTAATTCTCGCAAGTTTACTTCACCATCTTCATTTAATTCTATTACATCATAATATGATGGAATATTTTCAGCGGCTTCTTCGTTTTTGGCTGGACTAAAAGTAAAGTCTACTTCTAATTCAGTATCAAAAAGTTCATTACACCGCTGACAAGTTAATGCAACTAATGCCGATGCTGTGCCAGACATTACTGTCAAACCACGTTCATCCACATCAAACTTAACACTAACTTGAACATGCTCGCTACGCATTTCGCTAACAGCAAGCAGTCGAGTCATTTCCGATATTTTAAACACACCTTCACACACAAGTCTACGTTGTGCACTTCGGGTTGGGCTAATTGTTATCGGAAGCTTAAGATTCTGCATAAGGCGCGCATAATAAAGCCCCTAAGAGCAAGTGTCAAAAGAAAATTAGCTTATTTCGTTTAAAATTCAAAGATTCTCCTTATAATAGCAGCTATTGAACAGTTTTTGCTTAATTGTTCATCGATGCTGTGCAAATTATTTACTTTTATAGGAATACCATGAAAACCATCGTTTTAGGCTCTACCTCTCCTTTTCGTAAAAGCATTTTAGAAAAATTAAATCTTCCATTTCATTGCGCTAAACCTAATATTGATGAGTCACCGTTGAACAATGAAACACCACAAGTGTTAGTCGAGCGTTTAGCCATAGAAAAAGCTAAAGCTGTTGCCCATAAATTTCCTAATGCTTTGATTATTGGCTCAGATCAAGTGGCGGTATGTGAGGGTGAAATATTAGGTAAACCTCATAATTTTGAAAATGGCGTTAAACAACTTACTAAATTTAGCAATAAAGCTATCACCTTCTATACCGGTTTATGTGTACTAGATAGTGCAACTAATACGGTTAAGTCACTCGTTGAGCCCTTCACTGTACACTTTAATGATCTTTCACTGACAGAAATTGAAAACTACTTGCACGCAGAAGAGCCCTATAACTGTGCTGGAAGTTTTAAAAGCGAAGGATTAGGTATTTGCTTATTTGAGAAGCTTGAAGGTGATGACCCTAATACGCTTATTGGTTTACCTTTAATCAAACTAGTATCACTATTTAAAGATCATGGATTAGATGTACTTAAGAACCAGAGACATTCTCACTCCAAACGATAAGAGCAAATTATTTAAGTTAACAGTTAACAGATTTACTCTTGAGAATATTAAAATAACTGTAATGTTTTTATTGTAAGATGTTGCTTTAAGCTGACCAATAAAGTCTTTAATTATGATAAATTACAGCGATTTTGATGCAATTTTATTTGATATGGATGGAACAATTTTCGATTCAGAAACTGTTCATAGAGAAGCATGGAAAATAACGGCTAATCAATTTAGTCAGCTATTTACAGATGAAATGTATTTACACTTTATTGGCGTGACTACACCAGAGTGTATGAAATTAGCGGTTAAGATGTTCAATGACGAAGTAGAATTACACGAGTTTTCCACTTGTTATTACAACAACCTTCGCGTATTACTTCAAGACAAGGTACCACTTAAAGCTAGTTTTCTAGCTTATTTGGAAGTAATTAAGACGTTAAATAAACCACTGGGAATAGTCACATCAAGTACTATGTCTGGTGTAAAATCAAACTTTGCCTATTACGACTTTTACTCAAATTTTCAAATCGTTGTGACGCGAGATGATGTAAAAAACTCCAAACCTGATCCTGAACCCTATTTGCTTGCCTGCCAGCGATTAGACATTAATCCTCAACGAACAATTGTCTTTGAAGACTCAAGTACAGGGGCAACAGCCTCTCTTGATGCCGGCTGTTATACAATTGGCATTCCAGATCTTGTCTCATTTAATAAAAAAACAGCTAAACGTCTTCACATTGAGTTAACAAGCTTCGAATCCTTGTTGTAAATTAGCTAGGCAGAAAATAAATTGCCCAAATAGTTGTCATGGCATCAACTCATAAGCCGAACTGACAGTCCGCTTGGCTTATGAGCTGATATAAAATAATATTAATGAGAGATAGTGCTTAAATTAAATGCCTTAGTATTATTAACAATAGAAATACTGATGACTAATCAAAAGCTGTTTTTCCGCAACAGTAATATCCTTCTAGTAAAGTAGAAGTTTTTGCTGATGACACTAAATATTGAGTACTTTTTCAAGGTTAGTGAATTCCATGATAGTTTCCCCATGGCATCTCCTCTCATAACGCTTAACTATTGATAAACGTGCATGTAAGACTTGAAATACATCGAGTACAGGCGCTTATCGTTATTTAACGTGTCAAAGCCACATTAACATCATTTCTTTAAAATAGGTTTAAAGGTACGAACGCCTGTTTATTGATTTACGTCTTTCCTTTTATCAAAATAAAGCTTCTCATTAATCAACTCTATAATAATAGTTGTTGTAATTCTGTTAGCGAATTAACTACGGCCTTAGGATTATATTGCTCAAGTACTTGCCTGTCATGTACCCCATAAGTAACGGCAATACTATCTACACCTGCATTTTGAGCCATTTTCAAATCATGACTGGTATCACCAATCATAATAGCTTCATGCGCAGGCACTTCTAATTCAGCCAATATGCTAGTAAGCATTTCAGGGTTTGGTTTTGATGGCATTTCCCCAGCACAACGTGTCGCCTGAAAAAAATGAGTAGTATCACTAATATCTAGTACCCTATCTAAACCTTCTCTGCCCTTTCCTGTGGCGACAGCCAAAAGCTTACCACTATCTTTTAATACTGATAATAATGTGGTCGCATTTTCAAACAAAGGTGTTGGAGTATTACTTCCCTCAATATATTCATACTTATATTGCAAGCGCATTGTTTCAATTTTTTCTTCACTAATACCACTAAACAAAGTAGTGAGAGCTTCAGGAATGCTTAAACCAATAATTTGCTTTACTTCATGAGAAGATGGGCTGACTAAGCCAACAATTTTTGCCGCAGACTGCATTGATACGACAATACGATCTACAGAGTCCATTAACGTACCATCCCAGTCAAAAATGACTAACTTATACTGCTTCATATTTTATAGCTTCTCTTTCACTAATTTACTCAAGAGTTTTTCTAGACTTGGCTCTAATGGTGCTTCCACTTTTAAGCGTTCTTCGGTTTTAGGGTGAGTAAATTCAATACTAGCAGCATGTAAAAATAAACGTTTCAAGCCCTTATTTTTCATATCATTATCAAAATCTTCATGGCCGTATTTAGCATCCATAGCAATAGAATGGCCACTAACTTGACAATGCACACGAATCTGGTGCGTTCTTCCAGTAACAGGAAAAGCACGTACTAAAGTGGCTCCCCGATAACGCTCTAAAACACGATAACGTGTTTCGGATTCTTTACCGTTAATATTATCGACAACAACAACTCGCTCACCAGATTTAAGATCGTTTTTCTTTAACCCTTCAGTAACTCGGGTCAATTTGTTTGGCCAATGACCTTTAACTAATGCATGATAAAATTTTTGTACTTTTTTATTGCGTAATTGCTCATGTAAGTTTCTCAAGGCTGAACGCTTTTTAGCAACCACTAAACAGCCAGAAGTATCTCTGTCTAAACGATGAACAAGCTCTAACATTCTAGCATCAGGGCGTAAGGCCCTAAGTGCTTCAATTAACCCAAAGCTTAAACCGCTACCACCATGAACTGCCATACCTGAGGGCTTATTGATGACAATTAATCTATCATCTTCAAAGAGTATTTGTTTTTCTAAATTAGCAACAATATTTAACCCTGTGGAAACATTATCCGTTTTTTCCGAAACACGGATAGGCGCAATACGCAACACATCATCAAGAGCTAACTTATAAACAGGCTTTATTCGCTTTTTATTAACTCTTATTTCACCTTTACGCATTAAACGATATAAATGACTTTTAGGTACACCTTTTAAGGTTCTAAGTAAAAAGTTATCTATTCGCTGGCCTGCATCTTCACTATCTATAGTAATAAAACGAACTTTGGGTTTATCTTCTTCGATATTTATAGGTTTACTTTGAACAGGTTTTTGTTGATTCACTGAGTTTTTTGACATGACTTGCCGCTTATTTCCTGTCGAATTTCGCAATTCGCGCAGTTTAACACACTTTTTTTATCGCTTTTTGTCATTTAAGTTGTTTTTTATTGGCTTATCCAAGTTTAATAAGTGATAATAAAAAGCTAATGCATAATAAATACTGCTTATTTAGGATATTACTAACAATTTTGCTAAGCAAAAAGTAGTCCTTTTCATAAGTAATTAAGCATTAACTTTAGAAGCTTTAAAGAGAAACGTAAGAGGCAAACTGCGGTCACATTAGTATAGCAACTCCAATTGTTGGCACTTGACTTACTAGTAGAACGACCTGTTGTAATAACTAACGCGTGTAACTTGTTAGAAAAAACATAAACAGTTTTATTAATTGACAATTAATAGTAGCCCAGCTCCATAAAGCAATTTTATTAAATTAACTTACTTTGCTGTATCAGTTTTCAACATACAACTTAATAAACCACTAAAATAAAGCGTAAAAAGTCGCTAGGTATAAATAGTTGTAAATACAAGCAAAATAAGTAGCACAGCACACTTGCTGAGCACATAAAGAAACATTTACATCATGAGTTTTGTTTGAGAACAATTTCATGGTTAATTAATAACAATCAGAATTTATAACAGCTTAGCGTGGTTAAATGACACGCTAACATTGACAACCGTGAGGCTGACAACTTGCTGTTAAAACACCATAGATTGCACTACTTTGTGTACTTAACATAGGTGTGTTGTGACTAAAAATGAGTCACACAAACTATGAAACGTATGTTAATAAACGCTACCCAATCGGAAGAATTGCGCGTAGCTCTTGTTGATGGACAAAAACTTTACGATTTAGATATTGAAAGTCCTGGCCATGAACAAAAAAAATCAAATATTTATAAAGCAAAAATCACACGAATTGAGCCTTCTTTAGAGGCTGCTTTTGTTGACTATGGTGCAGATCGCCATGGTTTCCTACCGATGAAAGAAATTGCCCGAGAGTATTTCCCTAATGGTTATACTTTTAAAGGCCGCCCAAATATTAAAGAAGTATTACGTGAAGGCCAAGAGGTTATCGTTCAAATAGATAAAGAAGAACGTGGCCAAAAAGGTGCTGCGTTAACGACTTTTATCAGCTTAGCCGGAAGCTATTTAGTTTTAATGCCTAATAACCCTCGTGCTGGTGGTATATCACGTAGAATCGAAGGTGATGAACGTACAGAGCTTAAAGCATCTTTGAGTAAACTTGACCTGCCAAAAGGTATGGGATTAATTGTTCGCACCGCAGGTGTAGGCAAGGCCTATGAAGAATTAGAATGGGATTTAAGTGTTTTATTACATCACTGGAAAGCTATTAGTGATGTAGCAGAAACTCGCCCTGCTCCTTTTTTAATTCATCAAGAAACTAATCTGATCCTACGTGCTATTCGTGATTATTTACGACGCGATATAGGCGAAGTGCTTATCGATCGCCCTAAGACATTTGAAAGTGTTAAGAAGCACATCGAAATAGTTCGCCCTGACTTCTTAAATAAAATCAAATTATATAATAGTGACGTACCTTTATTTACTCACTATCAAATTGAAACCCAAATTGAAACAGCATTTCAGCGTGAAGTACGCCTACCTTCTGGTGGTTCAATCGTTATTGACCCGACAGAAGCAATGACTTCTATTGATATTAACTCTGCCCGTGCAACTAAAGGTAGTGATATTGAAGAAACAGCCTTTAATACTAACCTTGAAGCTGCTGAAGAAATTGCGCGTCAATTACGTTTACGTGATTTAGGTGGTCTAGTTGTTATTGATTTTATCGATATGACACCTGTTCGTCATCAACGCGAAGTTGAAAATCGTATGCGCGATTCAGTCAGACAAGACAGAGCACGCATTCAATTAGGGCGTATTTCTCGCTTTGGCTTATTAGAAATGTCTCGACAACGACTACGCCCTTCTATTGGCGAAACTAGCCAAGGGGTTTGTCCTCGTTGTAGTGGTACTGGACAAGTACGAGGTGTTGAATCTCTAGCACTTTCAGTACTTCGTTTAATGGAAGAAGAAGCCATTAAAGAAAATACTCAACATGTTCAAGCACAAGTACCTGTTCCTGTTGCAACCTACTTGCTAAATGAAAAACGTCGCTCTGTTATGCATATTGAAAAGCATCATGGTGTACGTGTACTGATCATCCCTAACCCTCACATGGACACACCTCAATACGAAGTATTACGTGTGAAGAAAGATGAAACAGTAGCTAATGCAAGCTATGAAATTTCTATAAAACAGGCAGAGTTAGAAGAAGCTAAAATGCCTAAGTTTGATAAAGAAGTTGCTAAGCGTGATGAACCAATGATCCAAGCTATGGGTCAAGGAATGGTCGCACCTAAGGTAGCAGAATCAACAACTGCTCCGAGCGCGGTTGCTACTCCTAGTAAATTAGCAGCTAAACCAACAGGTTTCTTTGCTTGGCTGAAAAGCCTTTTCGTTTCAGAAGAAGTGAAAACTGAAGAAAAAACTACAGAGAGTAAACCTAAACGTCAAGACAACCGTGGTCAACAACGTGGACGTCAAGGGCAACGCCGTGGTAATACTCGCAATAATCGTGGTGGTAAACGCCATGATGAACGTAACGATAACCGCAATGCTAAATCTAACGAGAAAGATAGAAACACACGTAATAAAGATGAGCGTGAAGAAGGTAATAAGTCACAAAACAGGACTAAAAAGCCTAATCGTAAACCTGAGCATGATAAAAATAAACAGGTTAAAGATGAAGTAGTAGCTGAACGTCGTCAACGTAGATCAAACCGTAAAAAAGTACGCGTTAATAAGGCGAAAGATGCAACGACTGAACAAGAAAATAGCCAAGTTCAAACCGCTGCTAATGAAGCCGTTGCACCTAAAAAGGTAGACGTACAAACTGCTGCTCAATCAGAAAACAAAGCAGACGTAGTGAATACGGAGTCAGAAAAGCGTGAAGAACGTCCAAGAAGCCGTCGTTCCCCTAGACACTTACGTTCTAACGGACAGCGTAAACGTCGTGAGAAGAATGTTGAACAAGGTAATGAAAACTCTGCTGAGGTAGCTAACGAAGCAATTGAAGCTCGTTATCCTGAAGCTGTTTCAAATGAAATTCAGCAAGACTTACCTTTTGTAGATGTTGAAACTCAAGTTGAAGCTAAAGTAGAAGCTCCAGTTGAAACTAAGGTAGAAACTCCGGTTGAAGCTAAAGAAGAAGCTCCAGTTGAAACTAAAGAAGAAGCTCCAGTTGAAACTAAAGTAGAAACGCCAGTTGAAGCTAAAGTAGAAACTCCGGTTGAAGCTAAAGCAGAAACTCCGGTTGAAGCTAAAGTAGAAACTCCAGTTGAAGCTAAAGAAGAAGCTCCGGTTGAAGCTAAAGTAGAAACGCCAGTTGAAGCTAAAGTAGAAACACCAGTTGAAGCTAAAGTAGAAACGCCAGTTGAAGCTAAAGTAGAAGCTCCAGTTGAAGCTAAAGTAGAAACTCCGGTTGAAGCTAAAGAAGAAGCTTCGGTTGAAGCGCCAGTGAAAAAAGTTAAAAAAGCGACAACAGCTAAAGCTAAATCGGCTCCAAAAGATAAGAAGTTAGCAAGACAAGTTAAAAAAGCGAACCGATTATCAGGTCGAGCAACTTCACCTATGACTAAAACTGAAACTATTACCACGATTAATGAAATCCCAACTAGCTATATGGCCAGTGAAGATCGTTTCGTGCATCAGGTATCAGGACGTACTGCTGTAACGTCTGATGTAGTAAGTCGTAGTTCAGCTGAAGCAACTAAGCCAGTATAATGGTTTAATCGCCTACAAAAATCTAAGCCAGTCGTTAGCAATAACCACTGGCTTTTTTATTTCTGGTAAGGGAGAATAAATACTATCTAATCTTCACCACTCAGGTAGAACGTGCAAGCATTCATCGATATCAGTTGGTGGCAGTTAGCAAGTTTCAGCTTGCTCTTATTTATACCCTTTGCCATAAATCATAAGCTAAAACTTACCATTAACTCTGATATAGCCTACGCTACTCTTCGCATGTCTATTCAGTTAATGCTAGTTGGCCTCTACTTAAAATATATTTTTATCCTCGATAACCAATGGCTAAATATCATCTGGCTAGTTATTATGGTTTTAATTGGCACAAGTGCGATATTATCCAGTAGTAAAGTTAATAAGAGCAATGTCTTCATTCCTATAGTTATAGGTTTGTTTATTGGTCTAATTCCCATATTGATGTTAATTCTCTATTTTATGTTACAGCCGACTCCAACACTGTCGGCGCAATATTTAATTCCTATTGCAGGGATGCTATTAGGTAATAGTTTAAGTGGTAACATAATAGCACTGCAAAGGCTCTCTAGTGCCTTTGACGAGAGGATTGCTGAATATGAAGGAGCATTAGCGTTAGGAGCAACTCCAAAGCAAGCCAGTGAAGGTTTTATTCAAGATTCTCTACAAACAGCCTTGGCACCAATATTAGCGACTATGGCAACAACAGGCTTGGTTACCTTACCAGGAATGATGACAGGTCAAATTCTTGCAGGTGCTGACCCTGTGATAGCGATTAAATATCAAATCATGATCATGATTGCTATCTTTACTATGATGAACATTTCTATTGCTGCATGTTTAAAGCTTACGGTGCACTTTTCAATAAATAATGCCGGCTTAGTGAAAATAAAAAAACCAGCACATTATTGAAAACATGCTGGTTTTTATTTATATAACTGTAATTAACTTATATAAATTAATTACTCGAACAAGTGTCGATTATTTAACGTGAGCTAATGCTTCATTCGCTAATTGAGTTATTTGTCCCCAATCTTTGTTATCAACAATTTTACTTGATACTAACCAAGAGCCACCACAACAAGCAACATTAGGAAGTGCTAGGTAATCACGTACATTATTGATATTAATACCACCTGTTGGGCAAAACTTAATATCAGGAAATGGGCCGCCAATAGATTTAATGGCATTCACACCACCAGAAGCTTCTGCAGGAAAGAATTTAAGGTGATCATAACCATAATCACAAGCATCCATTAATTCAGAGATTGAAGAAATACCAGGGATTAAAGCAATCTCACTTTCATTACCCGCTTGGAGTAAATCTTTTGTTAAACCAGGGCTTATAGCAAACTTAGCACCGGCATCATATGACTGTTGTAATTGCTGACGGTTAGTCACGGTACCAGATCCTATAATAGCTTCTGGTAACTCTTTCGCGATAGCACTAATTACGTCTAATGCAGCAGGCGTACGTAAAGTTACTTCTAACACTCGAACATCTGCGGCAAGTAGAGCTTCAGCAATTGGCAAGGCATCTTCCACTTTGTTGATTACTAATACTGGTACAATAGGTCCTTGATTGAAAAGATCCTTTGGCATCATTTGCCAATTTTTTAATACTGTCATAAATCCTCTGTTTTACTTGGCATCGAATCAATTCGATGCTTAATGTTTATTAAGTTTAAATTGTCTGATATCGAATTAGTTATTCATCAAATAACGAACAAGCACCGGTTTCTGCTGAGCTTAAATTACGGCGCATAAAACCAAATAATTCACGTCCCATACCTTGATGATGACCGTTAACTTGGAATTGAGCGTTTTCACGAGCTGACAATTCTTTTTCATCAACGAGTAAAGTTAACTCACCTGTTTCGCCGTCTAAATTAATCATGTCACCTGTTTTAACTTTAGCGATCAAGCCACCGTCTAATGCTTCTGGACATAAATGAATAGCAGCGGGTACTTTACCTGAAGCTCCCGACATACGACCGTCAGTTACTAATGCCACTTTAAAGCCTTTATCTTGCAAAACACCAAGTGGTGGAGTTAATTTATGTAATTCAGGCATACCACGTGCTTTAGGACCTTGGAAGCGAACAACAGCAACAAAGTCTTTATCTAATTCACCGGCGTCAAAAGCCGCTTGTAAATCATGCTGGTCTTCAAACACTACGGCAGGTGCTTTTACAGTAGTCGTACATTCAGGCAGTGATGAAGTTTTTATCACTGAGGTACCTAAATTACCTTCAAGTGTTTTTAAACCGCCATCTGTTTTGAATGGATTAGCAACTGTTGCTATTACTTCTTTGTCACCAGACTCACTAACACCATCAACCCACTTAAGCTGGCCATTTTCTAATACCGGCGTTTGGGTATATCGTGTTAAACCACGACCACAAATAGTTTCAACATCTTCATGTAATAAACCAGCGTTAATTAATTCTTTAAATAATAATGCCATACCACCAGCTTGCTGGAAGTGGTTAATGTCAGCATGGCCATTAGGGTAAATTCTGGTAATTAAAGGAACCACATGAGATAAGTCATTAAAATCATTAAAATCAACTATAATTCCTGCAGCACGAGCAAAAGCAATAATGTGCATGATTAAGTTAGTTGAGCCACCTGTGGCTAATAATGCAACGATTGCATTAACAACTGAGCGTTCATCGACCATTTCACCAATTGGCATAAAGTTGCCAGATTGTTGTGTTAAACGAGTTACTTGACGAGCTGCTGCTTTGGTTAGTTCTTCTCGTAATGGAGTATTCGGTGGAATGAAAGAAGCACCCGGTAAATGTAACCCCATCACTTCAACCACTAATTGGTTTGAGTTCGCGGTACCAAAGAAAGTACAAGTACCTGCGGTATGGTAAGATGAAGACTCTGCTTCTAATAATGCCGCCTCATCAACCTCACCTTTCGCGTATTGTTGACGAACACGCGCTTTCTCTTTATTTGGAATACCAGAAGGCATAGGACCCGCAGGAACAAAAACTGTTGGTAAATGACCAAAAGTCATACTTGCTATTAGTAGACCAGGAACGATTTTATCGCAAATACCTAATACTAAAGAGCCATCAAACATATTATGCGATAAGCCAACAGCTGTTGCCATGGCAATGACATCACGACTCATTAGGCTTAAATCCATGCCTGGTTGACCTTGTGTAACACCATCACACATTGCTGGTACACCACCAGCAAATTGTGCGACACCGCCTGTTTCTTTAACGGCTTCCTTAAGAATGTCAGGGTATGTTTGATAAGGCTGATGAGCACTTAACATATCATTGTAGGCTGAAGTAATAGCAATATCTGAATGATTTAAACCTTTTATTGCTTGTTTATCTTCTTTACCACAAGCGGCAAAGCCATGTGCTAAATTCCCACAAGATAAACTAGCACGGTGAACTGTGGTTGATTTAGCTGCATCAACCTTGGCTAAGTACTTTGCTCTAGTATCAACACTTCGAGCGATAATACGCTCAGTAATGTCTACTATTTCTTTTTTCATTTTAACTGTCATTTTTCTGCTTCTTGATGGGTTGTGGCTATTTTAATAATAGCTTTATTAACATATTTACTATCGAACACTTATTATTTTTATGGTTAAGCTTTTATTGTGCCCAGTAAATTTCAGTTTTAATTTTTTCATTTTGTAAAAATGCTCTTATAGGCATTTCAAATGCATCCGTATCAGCAAGAGCTTTGTCCAATACTTGCTTCTTACTTTCACCACAAATATGTAAAAAGGTGTTTTTACTTTGACTTAAAGCTGCAAAGCTAAAAGTGATACGTTGGTGAGGTGCGGTAGTTGGTTGCACTTTCATTAACGCATTAGGATTAGTTTCATCTAAGCCAAACTTAATTTGTTCACTACAAGGGAATAATGAAGCAGTATGACCATCCTCTCCCATGCCTAAAATCAACACATCTAATGGTAATAAACTATTGTTTGCCGCTAAATTAAGATCATTTAACGTTTCATCACACAAGTTTTCACCTTGTTTCAAGTGAAAAAATTTTGCATTTGAGGCTTTATTTTGTAATAAATTTTCATGGACTAAGCGAGTATTACTATCACTGCTATTAATATCTACCCAGCGTTCATCAGCTAAAGTTACCGTTATTTTTTTCCAATCTAAATCTTTTTCGGATAACGCTTTAAAAAAACCTTTCGGTGTAGAGCCACCTGACACAGCAATACTTGCTTTACCTTTTAAAGCGATTGCTGAAGTTAATATGGCACTTACTTGTTCAGCTAAGGCTTCATCAAGTTCGTCACGTTCATTAAAGTCATTTAAATGGTACATAATTATTCAACCCACTGGCGATCATCACGCGCGATTAATGAAATAGATGAAACTGGCCCCCAAGAGCCTGCTGCGTATGGTTTTGGCGCTTCGTTTGTTGACTGCCAAGCATCAATAATACTATCAGCCCATGTCCAAGCAGCTTCTACTTCATCACGACTAACAAACAGTGATTGGTTACCATTAAGTACTTCAAGCATTAATCGCTCATAAGCATCGATAACACGTTCATCTTGATAAGTTTCAGAAAAGCTTAAATCTAATTTATTTTCTTGGATGTGCATCTGTGAGGCAATACCAGGAATTTTATTCATCATTTGCAGCTCTACGCCTTCGTCAGGCTGTAAACGAATGGTTAATTTATTTGAAGGTAAATCACTGTAACTGTCTTTAAAAATATTGTGTGGCTGTTCTTTAAAGTGTACAACAATTTCACTGTGCTTAGCTGGCATACGTTTACCAGTACGTAGGTAAAAAGGAACACCTGACCAACGCCAGTTATCAATTTCAGCTTTTATTGCCACAAAAGTTTCTGTTCTACTGTTGGTATTTGCACCCTCTTCATTAAGATAACCAGGTACTGCAACACCATTTAAGAAGCCATCCGTGTACTGTCCACGTACAGTTTTATCTTTAACATTACTACGATCAATTGGAGTAAGCGCTTTTACTGCTTTTAACTTTTCTGCACGAACACTTTCTGCACTTAAATCAGCAGGTGGCTCCATAGCAAGTAAAGACAAAATTTGTAAAAGATGGTTTTGAATCATGTCACGCATTTGGCCTGCTTCATCATAAAAGCCCCAGCGTCCTTCTATACCAACACTTTCTGCTACTGTAATTTGTACATGATCAACACTATTTCTATCCCAGTTATTGGTAAATAATGAGTTAGCAAAACGAAGTACCAATAAATTAAGTACTGTTTCTTTACCTAAGTAGTGGTCAATACGATAAATCTGGTTTTCTTTAAAGAAGCGCGCTACTTGGTCATTAATCACTTTCGATGATTCTAAACAATGACCGATTGGCTTTTCCATGACAACACGGTCAATGTCGGTGATTAAATTTGCATGATTTAAGCCGTCACAAATATCGCCATAAATAGCTGGAGGCGTTGAAAAATAATATACTCGTGTTTCATTGCCACTGGCTAATGTTGAGGCTAAATTTGTATAAGCATCAGCGTCAATCATATCAAGCTGTTGATAAACCAAACGCGCTGTTAATCGAGATACAACCTCTTGGTCTAGCTCTTCTTTTACAAAGCTATTTAAGCTTTCAACGACTTTAGTTTTAAATTCGTCTAACGACTCATCTTGGCGAGCAACACCGACAATTCGGCTCTCTGGATTGATTAAGTCACATACTTCTAATTGATATAAAGCAGGCAATAACTTGCGGCGTGACAAATCACCTAAGGCACCAAAAATGACAATTTCACTTGCTGTCTGACGATCTATTTTATTCATATTACTCTCTGACCTTATGGCTAAGCATTTGTTTATCATAAAGATGATAACTATTTTGCTCGACAAATTTGTTAAAATTACAGTTGCATATATAACATTGTGCTAAGCAACAAGACTGTAACTAAACTACATATTCCCTAATTTAGCGCTTGAATCTTCATCAGTAAAGAACTTTTTGTAATTTTACTACATTATTTTTTTTATTTAACTAAATGAAGTTAAAATAGCGAGATTTCCTCGAGTTTACGAAAGCTCAATACGTATATTTTTTTCATTTCTAAATATAGTATAAGAAATTAAACTGCGTTTATTTATTAAACATTTGCAAAATTCATGCTTTTTGCATTATATTAGTTAAAATTATGAAATAAAATTTCATAATTTCTGTTACTCAAGCAGAAAATAAATTACAGTATAGGTAATCAGCTTAGAAGCTTCATTGCTAAAAGCTAGAAATTATTACTTAACAAATGCCGAAATATTTGGGCATAAAAGCAGATCTAGGATCACAACATAATGAATATATTAGAAAAGATCGCCAATGAACTAGACACTTTAAGTAAATCTGAACGTAAAGTTGCTGAAGTTATCCTGTCATCACCTAGTACAGTTATCCATTCAAGTATAGCTGCACTTGCCAAGCAAGCGAATATCAGTGAGCCCACTGTCAATCGTTTTTGCCGTCGTTTAGATACTAAAGGTTACCCTGATTTTAAATTACACTTAGCGCAAAGCCTGGCTAATGGAACACCTTATGTGAACCGTCACGTTGATGAGAATGATAGCGCTGATGAATATACCGCTAAAATATTTGAATCAACAATGGCAAGTCTTGAACTTGCTCGTAAAAGTTTAGACCCGTCCTTGATCAACCGCTCTGTTGATGTGTTAACTCAAGCTAATAAAATCTCATTTTTTGGTTTAGGGGCTTCGGCTATCGTAGCTCACGATGCTCAAAATAAATTTTTCCGCTTCAATGTACCTGTTGTTTATTTTGATGACATATTAATGCAACGTATGAGTGCTATAAATAGTCGCCAAGGCGATGTAGTAATTGTTATTTCACATACTGGACGAACCAAATCACTTGTTGAAGTAGCAAGCTTAGCAAAAGAAAATGATGCCACTGTTATAGGTATTACTACCACAGGTACACCACTAGCAAAAGAATGCAGCATAGTACTTTCTGTAGACGTTAGTGAAGATACCGACCTTTACATGCCTATGTCATCCCGCATTGCTCAATTAGCCTTGATTGATGTTTTAGCAACAGGGTTTACTTTACGCCGAGGTAGTAAATTTAGAGATAATTTGAAAAAAGTAAAAGATAGTTTAAGAAGCTCACGCTTCGATCGTAAAGAGTAAGAATATTTAACGGCTTATTGCTGAATCTACGTTTTGATATAAAGCGTAAAAGTAAATAAGCCATAAATATAATATATGTTAATTAAAAGAAGTTATAAGGATTAAAATGCCTAGAAGAACGAAGATAGTTGCTACCTTAGGTCCTGCAACAGATGATAAAGCTAAATTAAAAGCAGTACTTGCTGCTGGTGTCAACGTAGTACGATTGAACTTTTCTCACGGTGTACCACAAGATCATATCGAACGAGCAAATAACGTACGAGAAGCAGCAAAAGAATTAGGTGTATATGTAGGTATCTTAGGTGACTTACAAGGTCCTAAAATCCGTGTATCAACATTTAAAGACGGTCCTATTAGATTAGCAATCGGTGATAAGTTTGAGCTAGATGCAACGCTTGGCAAAGGCGAAGGCTGCCAAGAAAAAGTAGGTATCGATTATAAACGTTTAGTTCAAGATGTAACAACGGGTGATATTTTATTACTTGACGATGGCCGCGTTCAATTAAAAGTACTTTCTAAGTCTGAAACGTCAGTTTTCACCGAAGTAACTGTTGGCGGACCTTTATCAAATAATAAAGGTATTAACCGTCAAGGTGGTGGTTTAACTGCCCCTGCTCTTACTGCAAAAGATAAAGAAGATATTAAACTAGCTGCAGAAATTAATGTTGATTTCTTAGCCGTATCTTTCCCTCGTGATGCTGCCGATATGCGCGAAGCTCGTTTACTTGCTCAAGAAGCTGGTTGTGATGCGCGTTTAGTGTCTAAAATTGAACGTGCTGAAGCTGTTAATGATGACAAAGTACTTGATGGCATCATTCTAGCGTCTGATGTAGTTATGGTCGCACGTGGTGATTTAGGTGTAGAAATTGGTGATGCAGAATTAGTTGGTAAACAAAAACACATTATTGCTCGATCTCGTCGTTTAAACCGTGTTGTTATTACAGCAACTCAAATGATGGAAACCATGATAGAGCAACCAATGCCAACACGTGCTGAAGTAATGGATGTTTCAAACGCCGTTCTTGATGGTACTGATGCTGTAATGCTAAGTGCTGAAACTGCTGCTGGTAAGTACCCTGTTGAAACGGTTACTGCCATGGCAAATGTTTGTGTAGGTGCTGAAAAACATCGCTCAGTTAATATTTCTAGCCACAGAATGGATTTAACTTTTACTGAGATTTCTGAAACTATTGCCCTTTCAGCTATGTATGCTGCCAACCACCTTGACGGTGTTAAAGCGATTGTTTCATTAACTGAGTCTGGTCAAACGAGTAAGTTAATGTCTCGTATCACTTCAGGTTTACCAATTTTCTCTTTATCTCGTCATACCAAAACATTGAATAAGACTGCGATTTACCGTGGTGTTTACCCAATTGAGTTTGATTCTACTGACAGTAAAGTTGAAGAGTTAAGTGATGATATTTTATCAGCTATTTGTAGTAATTCTGATCTTGCTGCTGGTGATAAAGTTATTTTAACTCACGGTGATTTAATGGAAACGATTGGTGCTTCTAATACTTTAAAAGTACTTACAGTTGCTAAAAAGCATTTAGCGTAAGTAATTAGTTTCACTAAAGAGTATAATGAGTGCCTAAGAATTATTAGGTACTCATTAATTTAACTAATTTAGTACATTGTTCTGTTTTAACATTTCTTACTTATCAATCTAATTCTTCGATTGAAATACCAATAAGGTAACAACCTTCACACTCTTCATCTATTCGCACAACTTTGCCGCGCATATCTAATGACTGTACCTGATTAGACGCTGAGTCCAATTTAATTTTCACATGTGTCGTTAGCTCAAGAGGATGCTCCATCTCTATTGCCAAACCAGTAGCACTTAAATCTCGACAAGTAGCCGTCAATTGGCTATTAGCTTCATCATCAATTACCGTTATGATAACTTCGCTGTTCAACATCATGCGATAAAAATCGCGTTTATCATCAAAATTTATCATCCCTACTCCAATGTAATACAAATTGAATTTAAAACACTAGGGACTGTTGTTCTTTCTCGGTTAAATTTTGTTCGAGATAAAAGCGTTTTAATCGCGATGAGTAGTTTTTAGCCTAGTCATTCTAAGCAAATACTACTCAACAATGAGTAAAACGCTTTTAACCGAATCCTTCGGACAGCGTTTGTTGGGTATTTTTACGGCGTTATCGCCATTTTATGTGGAACAACCACATGACAAAGACTCTGCCTTGTATAAGTACCCAACAATTCGCTGCAAAAACAATCTCGAAAGTTCAACAGCCCCTAAGCTATTTAGTATAAGCCTTTATACTGAGCTTAGACACTTGTGTCAATAACGCGATTTTATTAATAATCTTTAAGATGATTTAGAATACGTTTTAATGAAATAGCTTGTTTGGTACCTAAATTTTGTGCAAATAAAGATATTCTAAATTCTTCAATTAACCATTTTACTGCGGCTATATCTTCATCAATGGGTTTATCTTTACGCTGTTTAGCAAGTACTGCTTTATAAGCGTCTATCGCTTTATTAACATCGATCATTTTCAGCCTATCCTGGTTTGGATCAATGGGCAGTTTTTCTAAACGCCTTAACATGCCTTGTAGATAACGAATAATATCATCTAACTTCTCAAGACCAGAGCTACTAACAAAGCCTTTAAAAACTAATTTCTCACTTTGCTCTTTAATATCAGCATGAGATTGGATCACTGCCAGTGTCATATTACCTTTTAACTTTTTAGCGACATCATGACGTAAACTTAATGAACGCTCTACTTTAATCGCAGCAGATAAAACGCAATCCGCAATTTCTGCTCGTACATAATCACTAACTTGTTTAAATTCCATTTTTGAACGAGGTAGATTGGTTTTTCCGTGCTGTTGCATATATTGCTTTACCAGAAATACGCAGGCCGCTTGAATACAGTCTTGCAGAAGCTCAGCAATGGCACCAAAAGGATTGAAATATAAGCCTAGCTTTGCTTTGTTAGGCATATTTTCTTGTAAATATTTTAACGGTGATGGAATATTTAATAAAATAAGACGACTTAGCCCAGCTAACATAGCGGCTTCTGCTTGCTCTTGCTCTTCAAAAAGCTCTATAGCGACACTTTGTTGATGATCAACTAGCGCAGGAAATGCCTTAATAGTCATGTTAGCGACTTTCTTTTCATACCCTTGCGGTAGAGTATCAAAACTCCAAGTGGTCAGTTTGTCTTGCTCGATACCTTTTTCTGCAACTTGCTTAATAGACTCTTTCACTTTTCCTTGCAGTTTCGCCTTAAGATCGTTTAAATCTCTACTTTGCTTTAGTAGCTTGCCTTTTTCATTGACCACTTGAAAATTCATGGTCAGATGAACTGGCAAATCAATATCTTGCCAAACATCTTCAGGCAATCGCACTCCGGTCATGCGTAACAACTGTTTTGTCACGGCTTCCAGAATGCTCCCCTCTCCTATTTTAATATTGGCGAGGCAGGCCTCAGCATAATTCGGTGCTGGTACAAAATTACGTCGTAAATTTTTGGGTAACGCTTTAATTAGTGCAACAACAAGCTCATATCTTAGTGCAGGTATAAGCCAATCAAAACCTTCATATTGCACCTGATTTAACATAGCTAGCGGTATCATTAAGCTAATGCCATCATCAACATCACCGGGAGTAAAATGGTACTTTAACGGTAAAGTTAAAGGGCCTTGTTGCCAAGTGTCTGGGTATTCTTGCTTTGATAATTCTTTAGAGTTCTCATTAAGTAAAAATGCTTTCGTGAAACTTAGCTCGTTTGGAGACTGTAATTTGACTTTCTTCCACCAAGCTAAAAAACTTGCCTCACAAACCACGCTGTTTGGGATTTTTTCTGCGTAAAAATCGACTAACTGTTGTTCATCAATCAAAAAGTCTTTTCGGCGGGCTTTTTGTTCAAGCTCCTCAATACTAGTAACCAAGCGTTGATTCTGTTGTAAAAATTTCTCTTTAATAAAACTATCACCATTAACGAGTGCTTCCCGAATAAAAATATCTCGGCAGGTTTCTGGCTCAATTGTTTTAAAATTCACCTTCCGTTTACTGACAATAGTTAAGCCGTATAGGGTAATTTGCTCAAAGGCCATTACAGCCCCTTGCTTTTTCTCCCAATGAGGTTCGCTGTAATGGTATTTAAGTAAGTGTTGGGCAATAGGCTCTATCCAAAGAGGATCGATTCGTGCGTTCATGCGAGCAAATAAGCGACTAGTTTCGACTAACTCTGCTGACATAAGCCATTTAGGTGATTTTTTTGCTAAAGCTGAGCCCGGAAAAATGAAAAACTTACTACCGCGAGCTCCTTTATATTCACGATTTTCATCTTGTTGGCCAAGATGGCTCAATAACCCAGAAAGTAAAGCTTGATGAACCGTAATAAGGTTTGCAGGTAAAGTAGTTACTTTGCCTTCGGCTTTGTTCTTGGATTGTTGAATATCTTCAAAATCAAATGAATAATCGACCGAGGTTAACGTGATTTTTTGTTCTTTTAGGGTCAGTTTAAGCTGACTAAAGATATCCTGCCACTCTCGTATTCGTACATTTGAGAGGTATTCACGTTGACATAATTTTCGAAATTGATTTTGCGTTAAGTCTTTTTGCTGTGCTGCAACATACTGCCAAAGATTTAATAAACTAACAAAATCAGAAAGTTTATTACTAAAGCGATTATGTTTTTCATCAGCGGCTTGTTGTTTCTCATGTGGACGTTCGCGAGGGTCTTGAATACTCAAGGCACTAACAATAATTAGCACTTGTTCAATACAACCTAAATCAATGGCGCTAAGTACCATTTTGGCTAAACGCGGATCGATAGGAAATTTAGCCAACAAACGGCCGGGTTTAGTCAACCGAATATTTGTTTGAACAGTATTGCGACCATTCTTAGTGTTATCTATCGCTGCTAATTCTTCTAATAAGCGCATACCATCGGTAATATTGCGATTATCTGGTGGCTGAACAAAAGGAAATTTATCTATGCTGCCAAGATCTAAAGCCAGCATTTGTAATATTACGGTAGCTAAATTAGTTCTTAATATTTCAGGATCGGTAAATTCGTCACGATTATTAAAATCCTCTTCGCTATATAAACGAATACAAACCCCTGAGGATACTCGCCCACATCGACCTGATCTTTGATTAGCACTAGCTTGTGATATATTTTCAATAGGTAAACGCTGTACCTTAGTACGGTAACTATAACGAGAGATTCGAGCCGTACCAGGGTCGATTACATATTTAATGCCTGGAACCGTTAAACTGGTTTCAGCAACATTGGTGGCAAGTACAATATTACGGCCAGTATGTGGTTTAAAAATACGGTTTTGTTCACTGATTGTTAAGCGTGCATATAATGGAAGAATTTGAGTATGTGATAAATTCGCTTTAGTTAATGCTGAGGCCGTATCACGGATTTCACGTTCACCATTTAAGAAGATCAAAATGTCTCCGTGGCTAAACGTTGATAACTCGTCAACTGCCGCTAAAATGCCGCTAATAATATCGTTAGTTTCATGTACTTTGTCTTCAGTTTCTTGGCTCGCTTCATTCAGAGGTCTGTAAAGTAACTCAACAGGATAAGTTCGACCTGATACTTCAATAACAGGAGCAGGATTACCTTGTTTATCTTTAAAATGATTAGCAAATCGTTGTGGGTCAATGGTTGCAGAAGTTACGATAACTTTTAAATCGGGACGTTTAGGCAATATTTGACGCAAATAACCCAAGATAAAATCGATATTTAAACTGCGCTCATGAGCCTCATCAATAATAATTGTGTCATATTGGCGTAAAAGGCGATCTTTTTGCATTTCCGCCAGCAAAATTCCATCAGTCATTAACTTAATGTAACTATTACTACTGACCTGATCATTAAAACGAACTTTATAACCCACTTGTTCGCCAAGTGAAGTGTTGAGCTCTTCTGCAATACGATTGGCTACCGTTCTGGCCGCAATACGACGTGGTTGGGTGTGACCAATTAACCCATCTACTCCTCTGCCAAGGGCTAAGCAAATTTTTGGTATCTGAGTGGTTTTTCCTGATCCTGTTTCACCAGCAATAATCACCACTTGGTTTTCCTGAATGGCTTTTGCTATATGCTCAGCATTCTCCGCTATCGGAAGGCCATCAGGATAAACAATACGAGGAAGGTTATCGATTTTATGTTGTTTTTCTGCGATTGACTGTGCAATATACTCGGTTGTTTTAGTGAACTGTTTGGTTAACTGCACTAACCTTTTTTGAGGTTTTCCCTTTAACTCACTCTCTTTTGCACTAAATTGCTCAAACGCTCTTTTATGTGCAACTAGTTGGTGTTTTAAGCGTAAAAAATCAGACTTTTTTACTTGCTGTAATAAATCGAATTGGGCTTGAATTTGAGGTATTTCTGGAGAAGAATGGCTAGGCAAAACAGACTCTAATAACACTAAAGATGATAATAAAGTCTATTTTATCAGTTGTTGTACTAAATTTGTATTATTGAAAACAATTAGCTCGTTAAAAACTTGCTAAGTTAACTAGCCGCTTTACTCTTACCTGACTGCAAGTTGGCGCGCATATGTAAATCGATTGCCTGTAATACATCATTTCGACATATGGTTCCTAATAAGTTGCCGTCATCATCTATCACGGGATAAACCTTTGGCTTATTTTTCAACATCAATTGGCCTAACTCCATCACACTGTCGTAAGGTTTCATCGATAGGACCTCTTTGCGCATGATATCCCTAACATCAGCTATATGTTCATTGAAATAAATAGTCTCTAACATTTTAGCTAAAACATCACTTTCAGACAAAAAACCAATTAACTTTCCATGCTCATCAATCACAGGGCCACCAATTTGCTTGGTTTTTAAAAAGCGTAATGAAGCTTCTTCAACAGCCATATCTGCAGTAAATGTTACCGGGTAATGGTTCATATATTTTTCTATTTTTAAAGATTCCATTTTAATTCCTTATGCTTTAGGGCAGAAAAGCTATCTATACCTTCAATGTAGATAATTCTTTTGCAAAACTCCACTTTTTCATAGGTTTATCTGAAAAAATTTATCATCTAGTATAAAAACTTGTTATTTGAGTATAAAGTTGCGGCTTTTAACCAAATATCACCAACGTTACCATTACCAACAGGCTGGCCATCGAGCATTGTTACTGGCGCTATTTCTTTTGAAGAGCTAGTGATCCAAATTTCATCGGCTGATTGTACCTCATCAAGAGTTATAACCCGTTCTTCTAGAGGAAGTGAACCATCTTTTGCAAGTATATCAATCACTAATCTACGAGTTATGCCAGGTAATATTTGATTATCTTGAATGGGTGTCGCGATAACACCATTTTTAACTATAAAAATATTTGAGGCACTCGCTTCCGTCAACTGTTTATCACTATTATAAAGTAAGGTTTCTTGACTACCTTGTTCATACCCTTGTTGAAAGTGCATTACGTTACCTAGTAATGCCGTTGATTTTATTTGACAGCGTTGCCAACGTAAATCTTCGGTGCTGGTCAGTGAATAACCTTGACCAATAGTTTCAATAGCCGGTGTTTTTGGCTCTGGTATAGCAAAAGTCATTGCAAAGACTGTTGGCTCAACATTTTCTGGATAAGCGTGGAAACGTTTAGTATCTGCCCCTCTACTCACATGCAGGTATATTCCTAGCGCACCTGCATTATTTTTTTCACTTAAAGAGTTACATAAAGATAGCCACTGCTCATCGCTCCAGTTTAACTGGATACCAATGGCGTTAAGGCCATCATTCATGCGTTCAATATGCCCTTGAAAACCGACCATTTTACCAAAGTAAGACGGGATAACTTCATAAATACCATCACCAAATAAAAACCCACGATCAAGGGGAGATATTTTTGCTTCAGTTATTGGCATATAGTCGCCATTTAAAAATACTATACTCATTAATTTTCCTGATACGATGTAAATGTACTGCTATCAATTATAAATCACAGAATTGATACTGCGTTAAAGTTACTTAGCTATAACCAATCAACGCTCTTATTCTGGCGATTAACGCAATGCCCTCTGACGCGGGTAAGCTATCTTCAGTTAATTCATTTTTACGTGTTACCCCGTCAACACTGCCTAAATCAGAAATATACCTTAGGATTTTCTCAGGACAGGTTTCACTTAATAAATCATGTTTTGACCATAGACTTAAAAAAGCCAATAAACCATACACCCCCCAGTTGGAAACATCGGCAATAATCAATTCATCACAAGGAGTCACAGAGGGTGTGATATCAAGCTCAGTTAAAAAATCTTTTACATTGCCCATCCCTATTTCATTACCGCCATCACCAATGGCAAGTGTTGGACAAGTTGCTTGCGTCATAAAGTAATCAAAACATGCTGCACGGGCGCTAATATCTTCTCCTCGCATATTATAATAATGGCCGTCGGCAGCTAAGCCCGGGCGTTCAATAGAAATAATAGCTTGTGGTTGATAGTGCTTTAGCATTCTAATGGCTTCTGCTTCACCAAGCTCTTTTTTACCGACACTGATCACACAAGTACGGTAATCATGTTGAAAAGCGCTCGCCATCGGAGTACCACAAACAAGAACCGGCGTTGCGCCTAATATTTCTAGAGCTCTATATAAAATTAATGCGCCTACTGGGCCATCAGTTTCAAAGGTATTGACGACGGGAAATCCAGTACCTATCAAAACTGTGCCGGTAAGATCACGAAGCACTTGTGCTCCACGTAAACAATAGCCACTCTTTAGATCTGCCTGCAAGTTTTTCATACCACGTAAATTACGCTCAACCAGCATATCTTCAATGCTTTGACTTAATTCAAGCTCTTTTATCATCTGATCTTCATCTGGTGTTAACTTCATTATTCGCACTCCACTACTGACATTCGCGTGAAACGACTTA
Source organism: Colwellia sp. KS18-150 (assembly GCF_057551365.1). Lineage (NCBI taxonomy): Bacteria > Pseudomonadati > Pseudomonadota > Gammaproteobacteria > Alteromonadales > Colwelliaceae > Colwellia > Colwellia sp. KS18-150. The sequence continues at coordinate 107,765 of NZ_BAAJMC010000008.1, forward strand.
GCGCTAAATGAAAGTAATTGTGGGCTTTTTCCATACTTATAGGCTCAAAATGTACCTTTGCACCTTGGCTTAATTGACCAAGCTTGGCTGTATCCAGAGATATAACTGAGCCTATTTTAGGATATCCGCCAATGGTTTGCCTATCATTCATTAAAATAATGGGCTGGCCATCGGCTGGGATTTGAACTGCGCCATGGCATATACCTTCTGACAAAATACCATCGACATTGCATTTAATTGCCCTGCCTTCCAGTCGATAACCCATACGGTCACAACTGTTATTTACACTATATTCGCTAGAAAAAAACAACCGTTGCTGATGTGATGAAAATTCATGTTGTTGATAACTTGGTATAGTTCTTAATGTTTGTGCTTGTTCATAACTTGGCCAAAACTCTTCCGGTAACATTAAGTTAGCCCTGTTATCTGTGACCTCGTTACAGGCTAAGATATCTCCAACAGCTAACTTTTCACCGCACAGCCCCCCTACTTTTTCGCGAGTAACGGTTGCTGTGCTACCAAAGTCCTTTTTAATGTTGAAACCACCTGATACGGCTAAATAACAACGGACACCCGAGCTTGCATAACCAAACTCAATAACATCGCCTGCTTTTATTTTATGGCTGCGCCACAAGCCACTAGCCTTTCCATTAATGGTAACTGGCATATTAGCGCCAGTAACTGAAATAACGGTATCAATTTGGGCTGTTAAAGCGAGTCCACCAACACTTATTTCAAGAGCCGTAACAGCAAGCTCATTACCACATAATCTATTTGCCCATTTAAAAGCATGACTATCAATGGGACCACCATTGGTTAGGCCAATATTAAATGCACCAAAACGTCCTGCATCTTGAATCAGGCTTAGCATACCTTGCTGTTTGACTAAAAATCCAAGAGCTAACATTAAGATATCTCCCAGCCTGATTTAGGAAAAGTTCCACCTAAAGCGAGAAACTCTTCTTTTGAAATGGCTTTAAATTTGACGGTATCACCTACTTCAACCGGCATAATTGGATTAGCTTTAGGATCAAACATATCAATAGGACATAGGCCAATAATATTCCAACCACCGGGAGATACGCTTGGATAAATAGCTGTTTGTTTATCTGCAATTGCTACAGCACCTTTAGGAACTTGAAGGCGCGGTGAGCTTAAGCGAGGTGCGGCAATTCGTGAATCTACTTCGCCAAGATAAGCAAAACCTGGAGCAAAACCAATAGCATAAACAAGGTATTCTTGCGCTTGATGGATACTGATAACTTCTTCAATACTGATATTAGCATTTTTCGCAATAACGCTTAGCTCAGGGCCTGATTCTTGAGCGTAGTAAACAGGCAGTTCCACCAGTTTCGCATTATTTGCACTTAAGCTGCTTTCCTGAGTGATTTTTTGTAACACTTGCCTTAACTTATTTCGTACTTGATGATGATCGTTATCTAACATGTTAAACATCACTAGAATTGATGCATATGATGGTACTAAGTCTATGATCTCATCATTCATATGTTGCCGTATAAGTGCTGAAGCTAGCTGTACCTGTTTAGAAACCTGCGCATTAGCCTGTTTAGCAAAATAAATGATTAAAGTGTTTTCACCAGCAATTTGAATGCTGATTTTATTGCTAATAACGTTTGTCGACATTAACCAATCAGCTCCCTAATTGCTTCAATGGCCTTCACACCTTCAATATTGTCACCATGAACGCATAAACTATCTGCTGCTAACACTAACGTTTTTCCACTTAACGTAGTAACACAGCCTTGCTCTTTTAATTGCTTAACTTGGGCAAGCATTTTTTCTTTTGTATGCACAGCACCTTCGCGTGTTCTCGCTAATAATTTACCATCATCGTCATAACACCTATCGGCAAAGGCTTCACTAAGTACTTCAACATTAAAAGTTTTTGCTTGTGCTTTATGGTCATTAAAATTGGCCGTTGCCTGAATCATCAACTTAAGTGGTTTATGATAGCTTGAGATCGCAACAAAAATAGCTTCACGAACATCATCTTTGGCCATCATATCGTTATATAAAGCACCATGGGGTTTAACGTATTCAAGCTCTATCCCTAGTGACTTAGCAACGCCATCAATTGCAGCGATTTGATATTTCACCAAAGCAATAATTTCAGCACTAGAACAATGAATAGAACGTCGACCAAATCCCACAAGATCAGGATATCCCGGATGTGCACCAACACTAACACCATGTTGTTTAGCCAGTTCAAGAGTTTTCTGCATAACTAAAGGGTCGCCAGCATGAAAACCACAAGCAATATTTGCTTGATCAATATAAGGCATAACCTGTGCATCTAAGCCCATAGTCCAACTACCAAAACTTTCACCAAGATCACAATTTAATTTCATTTTTAATCCTTACATTACCGCGAGATAACATCTCACTTACAACACTGACAAGCTAGAATTACTAATATCCGTCACTAACATTTTACCCGGACTATGGGTAATACAAAAAGCTGGTTTTGTTTGCTCTAATACTAATTGCGGTGTCACACCACAAGCCCAGAATACTGGCACTTCATCTGGATTAATAGTGACTGAGTCGCCATAGTCTGGTTGAGATAAATGATTTATACCTATTAAGCTAGGATCACCAAAATGAATTGGTGCTCCATGAACAGAAGGAAAACGACTACAAATTTGAATAGCACGGATGGCATCTTTTGCTTTCATCGGACGCATACTCACCACTGTATTTCCGCTAAAACGACCAGCATTTTTACAGGCCAAATTGGTGCGATACATGGGCACATTTTTCTGCTCAGTGATATTTCGTATTTCAAGGCCATCAGCAAGTAGTGCTTCCTCAAAAGAAAATGAACACCCTAGAACAAAAGTTACTAAATCATCTCGCCATAAAGCAGAAATATCAGTGACTTCTTGAGTCAACACCCCTTGTTCAAAAACACGATAACCGGGCACATCAGAGCGAATATCAATATCCTGCCCTAATGCCTCCAACATATAATCCCCTGGTTTTACCGACATACCAACTAACGGGCAAGGTTTAGGATTAAATTGACAGAATTGTAAAAAATCATTCGCCCAATCTTTAGGTAAAATGACAATATTTCCTTGGACAAATCCCTGAGCATAGCCAGAAGTATTACTAGAAAAATCACCACTGCGGATAAGTTGACGTAGTTGATAAGCACTTGCATGTTTAGATAAAGGGTTAACACCATCTATTGTCATAAACACTCCATTTGAAAAGGAAATCCTGATGAGTACGATAGCTCTAGTATTGCTAAAATCCTTATATAAAGCCACCATTTACAGTGATTTGTATAACAAAAAATAGCGAAAGTGATTACTTTTTTCAATTTTTTAAGAAAGCCAGTAACTGGAAATAAAAAAGCATGAGGTTCACTCATGCTTTTGGGGAGTAAAGAAGTACTAGAATACTTAGGGATGTTTAGCTAACAAGGTTTCATTTATTCTAACTTTTTGACCATCTTGTAAACGCTCTCCACCACGAACAATAACTTTATCCTCAATCGAAAGTGCCCCGACAACTGAAATCCACTCACCAACACCTTGCCCTAATTTAACTAATATTTTATTAGCAGTATCTTCTTTATCAACACTGAGCACATAAGTTTCATTGCTACGAAGTACAAGGGCATCTCTTGGCACTAGTAAACTTTGTCGCGCTTGTTCTTTTGGTAAAGAAACCATAACAGCGCTACCCGCTAAGATATCAATGTTATTCGCTGATAACCTGACATCGAAGGTTCGAGACGACTGCTCGCCTGCTCTACTCCACGTTCTAATAGGTAACTGTAAAAGCTGGTTTTGCCATTTAACAGTTACTTGTGCATTTTTCTTTAGAAAAGGTGCAATATGAATAGGTGCCGCAATTTTGATATCTAAGTTTTGTGTATCAATGAACTGGACCAAAGGTCTTGCAACCGAGATTAACTCACCAACATTTGCATACCGCTCACTGACATGCCCGTTAAAAGGCGCAACAACACGCGTTTTCTCAATCGCTAATTTTGTTTGTTCAACTTCAGCTTTTAAGGCAATCACTTTATTAACGGCGATAGTAAGATCCTTGTTAATACGTTCATACTCACTTAATGCAGAGTTATTCTTTTCTCTGAGTTTACCAATTCTATTTTTCTGACTGGTATAGTAATCAACATCGGCTTGATACTGATTAATTTCAGCACGCTGCTGCGTTAGTTGTAATGTTAAATGCCTATCATCAAGTTGCGCTAATAACTGCCCTTTTTCTACTGTTGAGCCTACATCCTCAATCCATAATAACTGCCCTGTTTGCTCAGCAGAAATTTGCGCATTCATTCGACTAATAACGTTTGCCGGCAACCAAATCGTAGGCTTTACTTCTTGCTCTTTAACCATATCAATACTAACCAATTGCGCTGGTTGCTCTGCGAAAGTTAAAAAACTGAACGATGAAAGAGTGACTGTACTTAATAATATAAGTGTGGTTTTCATACATTTCTTGATCATAATATTTCCTTAAATTATTTTCTGGGCAGTAAAATTAAAATTAAATTTTAATTTTCGCTGTTGGTAATTGTTTCAGGGGAACTGATAATCGGCGGCTCTGCGCTTTTCCTGTAATAAAGTCATGCTTTGCTAACCTAAGTAAACAAGGCAACAGCACAATGGTAAATAAGGTACTAAACGCCAATCCACCCACGATAACAGCAGCTAAACCGCGGTAAATAACACTGCCTGCACCAGGAATTAACAACAAAGGTAACATGCCAAAGAAACTGGTTGCTGTACTCATAAATATAGGGCGTAATCGTAAACATAACGCCTGCTCAATAGCTTTAGAGCGCTCTAGCCCTTGTTGCTGACCTATCCGTGTTTGATGTACGAGTAAAATAGCGTTATTCACCACTAAACCCAGTAGAATGATAAAACCTATCATGGTTAATAGATCTAGCGGCTGAAAGACTACTAAATTTAATAATTGCAAAGCTAAAATACCGCCGACAGTTGCTAGTGGAATAGTAATAACAACCAGTAAGCTATCTTTAACCGAACGAAATAACGCAGCCATAAGTAAGAATAAGACCACCAAGGCAAAAGCAAAGTTTTCACTCATTACACTAATGGCTTTAGCTAATTGATCGGCACTACCACCGTATAAGATGCTGCCATCATCCGGCATGATGTCACGTAATTTAGGTTCAACTTGTGTTCTTAGAACCGCAATAGTTTCTTCTAACGACCAACCTTGTGGAGGATTAATGTTTAAACTGATTGTACGATTACCATCAATTCTAGTTAAACGACTTGGCCCAACAGTTCGATGGATATCGACTAAGCTTGATAACTGAGTTAACTGAGTGATACCAGTATTATTATTTGCCACAATCAGTGGTACATCAGCTAGGTTATCCGGGTCATTCCAACCTTCAGCGCGTAAAATCATATCCAAGCGCTTACTGCCATTAAAATATTCCCCAACAAATAAGCCATCGCCTAGGGTTCTTACCACTCGACCTAGATCACGACGATTCCAGCCTTGCTCAATAATATTGCGATCATTTGGCGTTAAACGTATTTCAGGCTCAGCCATCTCTAAACCGGGATTAGCATTAACAGAAGCGCCTTCAATGGCTTCACTAACAAAGGTCATACCTTGGCGAGCAACGTCTTGTAATGCTTTAGTATCTTTTGATTGCAAATGAAGCTGCACTTGTCGACCGCCGCCAAAGCCGCCAAATAAATTACCTTGCCGAGCAAAAACTTGAGTATCGGGTAAATCGACTAATATCTCATTTTTGACAATATCTAATAACTCATCAACTTTTGACTGATCTTTTACCCGTACACCTAAACTACCGCCAAAAGGACCGCTAAATAAATAGTAGTTTTTTAACGCCGGCTCTTTAACACCATCCATGTAAGGCTTTAACCTAGCAACAATAGGCTTAATAACTTCTTGCTCAATTGTATTGATATTAGCGCCAGGTGGGAATTGCATATTCGCGTCTATCGCGTCGCGCTTAACTGGGGGTAAATAATCTAACTTTGGCATGGCAACAATACTAATGATAATGGGTAAAATTAATAATGTACCGGCAAGTGATAATCGTTTAACTCGTGTATTAGTAGCTTTCATCACGAAAGCTGTCATTCGTTGCCAAGTTTTTTCATTGGGATCAGCAATGAGCTTTTCACCATTTTCTTGCTGTTTTAAAAAATATTTAGATAACACAGGCAATAGAACAACAGCAACAATTAAGGACACTGACACAGCGATGGCAATAGTGAGCGCCAAATCTCCAAATAGCTGCCCTTCAATATCCTTTAGAAAATAGACAGGTAGGAAAATAGCTACTGTAGTTGCCGTAGAGGCAAGTAATGCTCCCCAAACTTGTTCAGCCCCCTGCTCAGCACTATCATGCTCGTCTAACCCTTTATCCCGCATTCGCAGAATATTTTCTAAAACAACGATAGCCGCATCTAAAACCATCCCTACAGCAAAGGCTAACCCAGCTAGTGAGATAACATTTAATGATCGCCCCGATATTTCTAAAACGATGAAAGTACTTAATAAACTGACGGGAATGGCGGTAGCAATAATCAATGTCGCTCGCATACGACGAATAAAGAACCACAAAACCGATAAGGATAAAATAATACCTGCAAATAAATTACTGGTGACTAAATTAATAGCACGATAAATAAATACAGAAGCATCAAATGATTGCACCATCACCAGTTTCTTATCTAAAAGAAGCTCAGTATTTAAACGTTCAACTTCCGTTTTCACTCGATTTAACGTGGCAAGTACATTGGCACCGTTTGCTCTATCTATGCGCATAGAAAAAGCAGGATTACCATTTTGTACCGCTAAATTTTGTCTATCGTTACGCCTGATCTCAACGGTAGCAATATCACTTAAGCGGATATGACTACCGTTTCGTGATGCTAACATCAACTGTGATAGTTCATCGACACGGTATTTTCCACTGTAACGTAAAGTATATTGTCTTCGCCCGACATCAACAAAGCCGCCTGAAACATCATCGGTTGCTGCTACTAGGGCAATTAAATCGGTTATTTTTATGCCATACTCTGCAGCCTTAATTGGGTCGTAACGTATCTGTAGCTGCTCTCTGTTTTGACGAGTAAACGTTTGGACACTTGAGACCCCTTCAATGGCTTCTATTCGCGGCCTGATGGTGTCATTGGTAAAGTCCATATACTCGGCGATGTCTTTATCATTACCCGGCAATGCCTGTAGAAAGAACCAAGTTAGTGCTGGCGTATTTCCACCGAATCCCCCTAACATAATGCGTGGTGGCCTAGCATCGCGAGGAAGATTAGCAACTCGGGTCATTCTAGAAATGACTTCTATTAGAGTTTGCTCCATATTGGTATCAACACCGAACTCTAGATTAATAAATGCGGCGCCTCGATTAGCAAAAGCATTCATAGAAGTTAAACCTGGGATCCCTCTTAAGACTTGCTCTTGCGGTTCAATAATTTCAGATTCAATTTCGCTAGGTGCAGCAGCTCGCCAAAAGGTTTGAATCGCAATTCGAGGACGTTCAATATCGGGAAATAGCTGTACAGGTAATTTAAATAAACTGAGCACACCAAGTAGAACAATTAGAGCAACTCCAACAGCAACCGCAGCAGGGCTTATTAAAGCACTTTTAGTTATTTTCATGTATCCATTCCAACGATAAGTAACATTAGTTAACCTAAAAATACATCTAGATGACAAATATGGAAGAAAGCTTGCGCTTAATAGAGATTAAAATACGATGAACTGCTCGTGAGAAATTGTTTGCAATTCACAGACACAATTAGACATATTTATGACAATGTCATTTGCTAAGGGTATACTTTCCCTGTATTAATTTAACTCATGAACCAGAAAGCAATGTCAAAGTCATATTCAGTTACTTCCCTTACCTTATTTCTTCTTATTTTTTCGACTCAAATACATGCTCAGAACACAGAGACTCCTTTGGAGCAATGCATTTTCGAGACAATCAAGTCCACAGAGCAAATGAAAAGCTTGCAAGAAGTAGAAGTCTATTGTCAGAAGAAACTAGTACAGAAGCAGCTAGGCAATCAAGAGCTTGGTGCTATTTCACAGCGGCTTATTAAAGAAAGAAAATCTGCTTTTGACCCTTATGTGATAACGCCACATAAAATGAATTATATTTTACCAATATCAATTACAGACGATATCAATACTCAAGCATATGAGGGTGTTAACAATTGGGCTGATAACCTTGAAGATATTGAAGCTAAATTTCAGCTAAGTATAAAAGTGCCATTAACGACTGGAGGGATTTTTCATAAACACGATCAGGTGTTTTTTGCTTTTACGTTAGAGTCATGGTGGCAATTATACAGTGAGAGTATTTCTCGACCCTTTAGAGAAACAAATTACCAACCAGAATTTTTTTACTTTACGCCTTTAAAATGGCACCCGTTTAACAGCAACACAGGCTTAATGGTTGGTTTTGAGCATCAGTCAAATGGTCGCTCTCAAGCTATTTCTAGAAGCTGGAACCGCATTTACTTGAATTTATTGTTCGAAAAGAATGATTTTGCACTTTCATTTCGCCCTTGGTATCGCATACCTGAAGGTGATAAAGAAACAACCATGTTAGCCAGTGGCGATGACAATCCTGATATCGATGAATATATGGGACATTTTGAATTAGGCTTAGCCTATAACATCAGTAAGAAATATGAAGTTTCCATGAAGTTACGAGAAAACTTTGCTCATCATAAAGGCGCTGTCGAGCTAGGTTTCACTTTTCCCTTATGGGGAAAACTAAAAGGTTACGCGCAATATTTTAACGGTTATGGTGAAAGTTTAATTGACTATAATTATAAGCAACAGCGCATAGGAATTGGTTTTGCTTTAACCGACATTTTATAAACGCGACTTAATAAAATAGTCACATTGCTATCAAACGATATGATGTAAATTAAATAGTTGTAATTATACCTAACATAATACTTGCATTATCCTATACTTAGAAGAGTTATTTAATATCCCCTAAGACATTCATAAAGAAAGGGCTTTCTATGAATAGCGGTAAAAACAATGTTGAACACTTTATTGATATTGGTATTGCACTATCAACAGAAACAGATCACAACGCACTGTTAGAAAAAATCCTCACCAGTGCAATGGCGCTCAGCTCAGCCGACGCTGGTACAATATACTCAACTACAGATAAAAATCAGCTAGTGTTTAATACTGTCATCAATAACAGCCTTGGCATCCATTTAGGCGGCACTAGTGGCAATACTATTGATTTTCCCAACATTGAAATTTACCACAAGGGTGAGATTAACTCGACAGCAATGGCTGCGATTGCAGCTGCCACCAATGAAACTATCAATGTTGAAGATGTGGACGAATGTAAAAGTTATGATTTTAGCGCTGCTAAAGCCATGGATACAAGAATTGGTTATAGAACCGACTCAGTGTTAACTATTCCAATGAAAAATCATCAAGGGGAGCTAAATGGCGTTATTCAACTCATCAATGCTGCCGATGAGCAAGGTAATATAATTGCTTTTTCATCTGACATTGTTAGAACAACAGCCTCGCTAACTTCATTTGCTGCCGTTATCTTAACGAATAAACAGCTTGTTGTTGAAATGGAGAACCTGTTTTCTGCCTTTTCAAAGTTAATTGCTTCAGCTATTGATACTAAATCTCCGTATACAGGTAGCCATTGTCGTCGTGTTCCAGAAATAACCATGCTACTTGCGAACGCATGTCATGAAATAGACTATGGCCCATTAGCAAATTTTTATATGGCAAAAGAAGATTTTCATGAACTCAGTATGGCTGCTTGGTTACATGACTGCGGTAAAGTGGCGACACCAGAATATGTAATGGACAAGGCTAAAAAACTTGAAACTATTTTTGACCGCATTGAGTTAGTCAATGCTCGCTTTGAAATTGCAGCAAGAGATATTACCTACTCCACAAAATTTACCGAACGTGAGAAGTTAATAAAATTAAAAGCATTAGCCAGTGACCGTACATTCATTAATGAAGCAAATACTGGTGGCGAATTTTTCAATGACGAAAAGATTGAACGAGTTTATAAAATAGCTAAGCAATATAAAATATCTATTGATGGCTGTACTCAGTCAGTCCTTAATGATGATGAAGTAACAAATTTAATTATCAAGCGTGGGACTTTGAATCACAAAGAACGTCAGATCATTAATGATCACATGAAGGTTACGGTTGAGATGCTTGAATCCATGCCGTTTCCAAAACACTTACGTAATGTGCCTGAATACGCTTGTGGTCATCATGAAAAAATGGATGGAACAGGTTACCCTAAAGGGTTAAAACGTGATGAAATGTCTACTCAAGCAAGGATAATGGCTATCGCTGACATATTTGAAGCCCTTACCTCAAGTGACAGGCCTTATAAAGAGCCTAAAACCTTGTCTGAAACATTAAAAATCATGGGTTATATGAAATTAGACCATCATATTGATCCAGACTTATTTGATGTATTTATTGAAGAAGAGATCTATTTGTTGTTTGCTAAAAGTTTCTTACTTGAGTCGCAAATTGATGTAATAGATAAAAGTAAAATCCCAGGTTATCAACCTATTAGATAAGCAATAATTATTATTCAGTAATATTTATATACATAGGCCTATAAATTTGATGCTAAAAGCGCTAAATTAACATTGTTTCTCACAAAATGAATTATCTATGTCTCGGTTATCTCTTCTTTTAGCCTTTATGTTTAGTTTTAGTATTAATGCCGAACATATGAGCCCACTTGAAATAAATGAAATAGAAAGTGTCTGTCAACAATCGACGCCTTCGTGTTTGGCCATTTTAGAAGTTGGACTAAATGACAGTAAAGCCTATTCAACGCAATGGTTTCGCTTAAAACAACTACGATTAAATGCCTTATTTGACTTACAAAAACTTAAACCTTTACAGCAAGAAGTAAATTATTGGCTTTCTCTTGACGAGAGTAAGCAAGTAAAAATGCCGCCAAACTTTGCCGTGTATATTTATATTTATAACGCCAAGTTAATACGAAAAGTCAACCAAGATAAAAAATCGAATGAGGAAGTTTCCTTATATTTAAATAAGGCAATTAATTTACTCAGTGATATCAATGATAAACTCCCCTCTCCTCGCCGTTTAATTGAGATAGCTAACCTGCAAATTTCTATGCAAGATTATGAACAAGCAAAAACCACTTTACTTGATTTAGATAAAAAGTTTGAACATCGTTATCATCCAAACTTTAAACAAGAATTGTATGCAAATTTAGGCCATATTGCCTATTACCAAAACGACCATGAAATGCATATAAACTACCGTCAGCAATCGTTAACATGGACTTTAGAAACAGATAACGATCAACAAAAATCAGTTGCTCACCTTAATCTAGCAGTGGCTTATCAGAAAAATCAGCAATACAGTAATGCCGAAAAGCACTATAAAACATCTTATCAATTTTCAAAAATTGCTCAAGATGACAGAGCGATGGAAAGTGCGCAATTACGTATTCTTGAAGTGATGTTATTACAAGGTAATACCGCGCAAGCAAAACGTATATTTGATGAAATGTCTGTCGATTACTATGATCAAATTTCGGCTCCACATAATAAAGCGCTATATAATGAACTCAAGTCAGCGTTAAACAAAGCGAATTAACAACTTATCAAGGAAGAGTGATAACTATGCAAGTAGATTCACTACAAACATTAATTCTGGCTATTTTAGTACTATTCTTAGGTCGGTATTTAAATAATAAAGTTAGCTTTTTTCAACGTTTTAATATTCCTGAGCCTGTAGTGGGCGGCGTTATCGCTTCTATTATCTTCAGTGGTATTTACTTCTTATTTGATACCTCATTAGATTTCGCACTTAAACAAAGAGATATCTTACTGGTTATATTTTTTACCTGTGTCGGCTTATCAGCAAAATTTTCTACTCTATTACAAGGTGGTAAAACTCTGGTTGTACTCCTTATACTTGCAGTACTGTTTTTATTCTTACAAAACCTCACCGGAATAACGGTTGCTTCATTAACAGGGTTAACTACTGAAACGGGTGTGTTAGGTGGCTCGGTCTCATTAAGTGGAGGTCACGGTACCACCATTGCTTGGGCACCAATTTTTATAGAGCAATATGGTATCAGCAACGCTGTGGAAATTGGTATCGCTTGTTCAACATTTGGTCTTGTTTTAGGTGGCGTTGTCGGTGGGCCTATTTTCAACTTTTTAATCAAAAAATATGAGCTAACATCAACGAGTAATGAAAAAATTTCTGTCGGTTTCCCTCAGCCAGAAAGAGAAATAATTACCGTCAATTCTGCTTATAATGTCCTGCTAATTGTCTGTATTGCCATCAGTATTGGTATTTCAATACATCAAGCAATCGCGAGTTTAGGTATTAAACTGCCCATCTTTGTCCCTTGCCTTTTTGGCGGCATCATCTTAACAAATACAGTGCCGCTTATATGGAAGAAGATAAACTGGCCTACGGGTACTTCAACACTCGCTTTATTTTCAGACTTCAGTTTGGGCTTATTCTTAGCAATGTCTTTAATGAGTTTACAGCTATGGACACTTATTGACCTTGCTGTACCCATTTTATTATTACTCTTGGGTCAAGTATTAGTTATTTCATTATTTGCTATTTTTATCGTATTTCGAGCGCTAGGCAAAACTTATGATGCTGCTGTTATATCTGCAGGGTATGTAGGGCTAGGTTTAGGGGCAACTCCTACTGCTGTTGCCAATATGACTGCGGTAACTAAACAATATGGTGCTTCTCCACAAGCATTTATTGTTGTACCACTTATTGGGGCCTTTTTTATTGATATTACTAACGCGGTTATTATTCAAACCATGCTCAATTGGTTAAATTAAGGCTATTCAATCAATTAAGTCGTCATTAAACACCTTATAAATAACAATAGCTTGACTGTAACGCGTAATATAAAACGAAACTAAAAGTGATAATTAATTGATACCCGCTTGATAATAACCAAGAAACATATCTACAGCTGAATTGATAATATGGCTCTGCTGAGCTTTATCGGGAAAAGGTTGATCTTGAATCACTTGTGGCCAGAAACAAAAGCTTTTGAGCAGAGCAAAAAATTGTGTCGCTGCAAAATCAACATCATCAACTTTTAATGCCCCATTCGCATTGGCTGATTTAAGCCAACTTGATAAGTCACCATCCCTACTCTCAACTTCTGCTAATACTTTATTAATCCTTTGAGGTGTGTGCATCATTTCTGCCATGATAACTTTTGCTAAATCAACAAAGGCAGGATCTGCTAATAAAGTGAGCTCCTGTTTAGCAATATCAGTTAACTGTATCGCTAAGCTCACATCATCTTGGTATTTAATAAAAACAGCCGTACTGAAAAGTGTCACCATTTTTTCAAGAATGGCATCAAATAATAATTCTTTACTGGCAAAATGATTATAAACGGTTCTTTTTGATACCACAGCAGTAAGCGCAACTTGATCCATGCTGGTGTTTTCAAAGCCTTTTTGTTTAAACTCACTAATAGCTGCAGTTAAAATTGCTTCTTTCTTTTGAGTGCTTCGAGCCATTACTTTTAATATCCTAATCAACACTAATATTTATATTTTTACACTGAACAGTTTACTTTTCAATAAAAACAATTACACTACACAGTGTAGTTTACAAAAGAGTAAGATTCATGTCGTTAAAAATACTAGTAACAATTGTTACTATAGGAGCAATTTTGAGTGCTTGTACCCTATTACAATCTAATACCGTTAATGAAACCGTATCCACATCCCCCCAGTTTAGTGAAAGGAAGTTTCACAACAAAAAAGCTTTTGAAACTGTTTCGTTAAGACAAATTCCAGGCTTTATCAAACGCTATATCACCGAAGAGCGTGTAGATGCTGAGCCAACATTGCCTATTCCACTAGAGCCAATAACTGTGGAAGTACTGAGTGAGGCATCAGAAAATAGCATGACACTTTTTCGCTTAGGTCATTCGAGCTTTTTACTAAAAGCGAATAACAAATATTGGCTAATTGACCCAGTGTTTTCTGAGCGTGCCTCCCCTTTTAGTTTTTTAGGGCCTAAAAGATTTCACCAAGCTCCTATTTCAATAGAAGAACTCCCAGAAATTGAAGGAGTGATCATTTCACATAACCATTATGATCATTTAGACAAAGCAGCAGTAAAATCTTTAGTGCAAAAAGTAAATAACTTCTTTGTGCCTTTGGGTATTGGCAGTGTTCTAGTAAATTGGGGCGTTGCTAAAAACAATATAATTGAACTAGATTGGTGGCAATCAGTCCATTTGAGTGGTCTTGATCTCACCCTTACACCCGCTCAACATTTTTCAGGGCGTGGCCTAACGGATAGTAATAAAACCCTTTGGGGATCTTGGGTCATTAAAAGCTCAGAGCAATCACTATTTTATAGTGGTGACAGCGGCTATTTTGATGGTTTTGAGCAAATAGGTGAAAAATATGGGCCTTTTGATTTAACGATTATTGAAACCGGTGCTTATGATAAAGATTGGCCCGATGTTCATATGACGCCAGAGCAAAGCTTGCAAGCACATATTGATGTTAAAGGCAGAACTATGTTACCAGCACACAATGGCACTTTCGATTTAGCATTTCATGCTTGGTATGAGCCACTAGAGAGAATCACAACTTTGGCAAAGCATAACCAAGTTAAGTTAATAACTCCTATTGTAGGCGAAGCTATTGATGTTAATTCGATGCCAAACCAACAGCCATGGTGGCAAGGATTAAATTAGGATAACACGTTAAGTCATTTTAACACTGTCTTAGCATAAGGCGGGGTTCAATGACTTAACGACGAATTACTACCTTTGTTGAAATTTGTTGCTAGTCATTAACTGAAACCAATTTAGATATGCCGATAAAAAGAAACATATTGCGCCTATAAGTGTCAGTATTGTGGCATAACTGGAAAGCAGCTCTATTGGGTGTGGTAAAACAATAGCGAAACATGCAGATACTAAGAAAGCCACACAACCGATAAAATTTAGAAAGCCAATCCCCCAATCAAGCTTAGGAGCTCGACTCTTTTCTACACGTTTTTGTACGTCAATCAAAGCTAGCGAACCAGAGATTTGAAATAATATCGATCCTATTGCATCAGGTACCCAAACTAATAACTCTTGCTTAAACCAACCCAATGATAGTAAAGCATCCAAGGTATTAACATTAAATAAAATAGTTCCGATAAACTGCGAACAAGCAATGCTAAAAACAAGTTGCTTAGGTTGCCAAGCAAACCAAACTCGACAACTGCTTTGAGCATTAATAGCTTGATAAAACTGACTGTACGCTGCACTAGTAAAAAATAAGGAGCCGATAAAAAATATCAAGCCAATTGAAAATTCATTACTCCCCTTCAATAAATACAGTGTACAAGCGATAATAAAAAAAGAAGAGCCAACCATAAACAGGGTGGCTATCCACCAACTTAATGTTTTTAATTGCCAAAAACCTACCTTAACGCTTCTTACGGTATTAACCATGTTTAAAGCCACCGCTTTCTTCTTCTGAAAGTGGTGATGATACTGGGTGTTGTATTAAATGCGTTATGGCTGCACGACAATCTTCTAATAATAAATTAGCTAAATCATGACTAAAACCATGTCTTACAAGAATACGTTGTATAGCTAAACCATTTAAATTACTGGGTAATGTATAGGCAGGCACTTGCCAACCTCGAGTTCGTAGCCTATCCGCCAAATCAAATAAGGTATATTTATGCTGATGATTTTCTTTTAGTTTCCAACATAATGCAGGAATTCCATCACTACCGTCATAAATAATCTCAAAAGGTCCTAGCTTCTCAATTTCTGCAGATAAATAAAGCGCAATATCACGACAATTTGCATGTATTTTTCGATACCCCTCTCTGCCTAAACGGAGGAAGTTATAATATTGAGTTATAACTTGGCTACCCGGTCGTGAAAAATTTAAAGCAAAATCAAGCATTTCTCCACCTAAATAATTCACCTTAAAAACAAGATCTTCATGTAAGTCTTCTTTATCACGCCAAATAATCCAGCCAACGCCTAGTGGTGATAAGCCAAATTTATGACCTGAAGCATTGATCGATTTCACTCGTGGTAAACGAAAATCCCATATTAATTCTGGCTGTAAAAATGGTGCCAAAAAGCCACCACTTGCTGCATCAACATGGATAGGAATATTGATATCACTCTCTTGTTCAAGTTTATCAAGTGCATGACTTACCTCTTCAACAGGCTCAAACTGGCCAGTAAAAGTAACACCTAATGTCGGAATAACAGCAATGGTGTTTTCATCACAGCGTTTAATAACTTCTTCATCATTCATGATATATCGCTCACCTTCCATCGGTATCTCACGAATTTCTACTCCCCAATATCGACAGAATTTGTGCCAACAAATTTGTACTGGTCCAGTAACTAAATTAGGCTTATCAATTGACTTGCCTTGAGCTTTCATCTTATCTCGCCATCGCCAAAGTAACGCCATACCACCCAACATTGCTGCCTCACTTGAGCCAACAGTTGAAGTACCTAGAGCATCAGTTGCCTTTGGAGAGTTCCAAAGATCAGCTAAGATATGTACACAACGACTTTCTATTTCTGCTGTTTGTGGATATTCATCTTTATCGACAATATTTTTATCAATCGTTTTACTCATTAACTCAGCGACTTCAGGCTCAACCCAAGTTTGACAAAACGTTGCTAAATTTTGTCTTGAGTTGCCGTCTAATAATAATTCATCACTAACCATTTGAAATGCTAAACGAGGATCTTGCTCGTTAGCTGGCATTTTGTATTTAGGAAGTGCAAAAGCAGCATCTGTGGTGGAATAGATATCTTCGTGAAGTTTGTCTCGAACAGA
Organism: Colwellia sp. KS18-150; assembly: GCF_057551365.1. Lineage (NCBI taxonomy): Bacteria > Pseudomonadati > Pseudomonadota > Gammaproteobacteria > Alteromonadales > Colwelliaceae > Colwellia > Colwellia sp. KS18-150. The sequence goes on from NZ_BAAJMC010000008.1 coordinate 124,696, forward strand.
GTCTTTATTATGCAGCATTGAAAATTCCTTTTAATTGATGAGTACACGCTCTAGCGTGTCTCTAGATAAAACGTAAACATGAAAATTAATATTACATATTTTCAATACACTAGAAAGCTATTTGCAACAATTTCATAACATTAAAGTTACCTATTGCTTTGTAATAACCTAGAGAGGAGTGTTTTTTCCGAACCAAAGAATTATCTGAATTTGTGAAATTAAACCTTTAATCACGAGTACTCAGTAGCTGTTTTTTATAATGATACAACTCTTGTTTATCGAATTGTAATCCGTATTTTTCATAAATTTTAGTGATTACATTTCCAGACAGTAATTCAAGCCAACTACTATTTAGTTTTACTCGTAATTCAGTAGAGACTGAAACTTGGCTGAAACCAAAGTACACTGGGTTTCCATTTAAAACAAAAGGTATATTAAAGCGCTCTCCTTCTTTATTAGCGTTAAAAAGTAAATATTTAGCTGAATGTTCATCATCAAACATCGCATCTATCCGGCCACGTAACAAAAGTGAATATCTATCTATATTACTTCTAATTGAAATCAGGTTTATATTTACTTGTGGGTTACTCCTTACCAACTTGTCAAACTCATCGCCAAATTCATTGCCGCGAGTAATAGCAATAACACCATTAAACTGGCTGAGTTGTCTAACATCAGTTATGTTTTGACTTAAGGTAGATTTGGCAATAAAGGCAACTTTTTCTATATGATGAGGCCCTAAAAATTCAGTGAAAGTTGCGCGCTCTGCATTCATAGTAAAATTAGAGACTAACTGTACTTTCCCCTGACTTAGTAAAGTGATCGCTCTTCCCCAAGGAATACTGGTAATGATTAAATCACAACCCGCTTTTTCTACTAGGGCTCGTGCTAATTCAACACTCACACCTCCCCAACCACCGTCACTTTTCATGACATGATAAGGGGAAAGTTACTTGATACCGCCATATTCAAAGTACAGGCATAAGATTTTTGAATTGTTATACAAAACAGTAAAATACAAATAAATCCAAATCGAGATTTATGGACATAATTGTTAATTTTGAGTCTTACATTGTTGAACATGACCTAACCTCGAATGTAACGACTTATATTTATCTTAAAGTTAATCAAGCCTATTAGGTTAATATCAAAATAGTAGTTCATCTTCTAGTAAATTGCGTTATATCAGTATGAGTAACGACGATAGACACTGTAAACATTTCAAGCTCTCCTTTAGTCTAGCTTTTCGTAAAAGCTCAAATTTTGTTAGTAAACTCCTTAATAGTAAGTCCACTACCAATTTCAATTGTTCGTGTTAGTATAAATTCACCACCCTTTAAAAGTGTTAGTTTATGAATAAAACCAAAGCCTTGCTACTGGGAATAACATTGTATTTCGCTTCATCAGTGGCATTTGCTCAAACTACCTTAATTAAAAACGTTCAAGGTTATACCCTCGAGAAAGGTAAGTTACGCCAGTTTACCGCCGTGCAATTTACAGATGATAAAATTGATAAATTATTTGCTCAAGGCATGAAAATTCCACAGCACAATGACTGGAAAATTATCGATGGTAAAGGTGCCACGTTATTGCCAGGTTTAATTGACGCTCATGGCCATGTACTTAGTTATGGTCAACGCTTGATGAAAGTTGATTTAGCGGGAGCTACTTCTCAAGAAGATGCCATTAAACGAACCTTAACTTATGCAAAACAAAATGAAATAGAGAGCTGGATTACTGGTGGAGGTTGGAATCAGGTTCTTTGGCTTGATAAATCTTTTCCTAGTGCTAAAGCTTTAGATAAATTCTTTCCTAATACACCTGTATGGTTAACGCGCATTGATGGACATGCGGGCTGGGCAAATAGCAAAGCCATGGCACTAGCTGGCATAACTAAAACCACCAAATCCCCCATTGGCGGCGAAATTATTCGTGATGATACAGGACAGCCAACAGGCATTTTTATTGATAATGCCATGGAGTTAATAACTGACAACATAACTCCTTTAACAATAGCGCAGCAAAAGAAAATTCTGCTAAAAGCAATGAACTCTTTAGCTAGCCTTGGCTTAACCAGTGTCCATGATGCCGGAATTGATAATTTAAACCTTCAAGCTTATCGTGAGTTAAGTCAAGAAAACAACATGCCGATTCGTATCAATGCCATGCTGTATTTACCTTCATCAGGTTGGGAAGATATCCTAACAGCAGGTACTTTCCAAACTAAAAATAACATGCTGAACTTCAATAGTGTGAAAATTCAAGCCGATGGAGCTTTAGGAAGTCGAGGTGCTGCCATGATTGAAGAATATTCAGATCATGCCGGACATAAAGGGCTATTATTACATGATGATCTGGCATTAAAGAACTATATTAAAACTGCGATGAACGCAGGTTTTCAAGTAAATACACATGCCATTGGTGATAACGCGAATAAAATCGTTTTAGACCTTTATCAAAACTTGATTAAAGACACTGACACTAAATTATTACGTCATCGTATAGAGCATGCACAAGTGCTGCGCCTACAAGATATTCCGCGTTTTGGCGAGCTAGAAATTATTGCCTCGATGCAAGCTACACATGCTACGAGTGATAAAAACATGGCCGTAGATAGAATTGGTAATGAACGTATATTAGGTGCTTATGCTTGGCGCAAATTACTCAATGCCAATGCTATTATCGCTGCAGGATCAGATTTTCCGGTTGAATCACCTAATCCATTTTTTGGATTGCATGCATCCATCACTCGACAAGATAAAAACAATACCCCAAATGGCGGATGGTTTGCGAACGAAAAAATGACACGTATCGAGGCTTTTAGAACCTTCACTCATGACGCTGCATACGCTGGGCACCAAGAGCATTTAATTGGTAGTATATCGGAAGGTAAAAAAGCTGATTTTATTATATTAAAAGACAATTATTTTATGATAGAAGAAACTGAGTTATGGAAAAACCAGGTATTACAAACTTGGGTAAATGGTAAAGAAATTTACCGAAAATAACTTAAAAAAAGATATTCCTTCCCCCTGTTTCTCCTAAATTATTTAGGAGAAACTCACGGTAAAGCACGAATAAAGTTACTGTAATTATAAATAAAATGCACTACAGCTTTTTAAGCGCTATGATGTGCGCTGATTAATTTATTGGTTCAAGCTGTTTCATTAAATTAGTTAGAAAAATAAAGATAATTAAATACTACAAGGAATATAGTAATGAAAATAATAAAAAAAATAAGTATGACTGCATTATCACTAGGAATTATTTGTGGTTTTGCTAATGCTGAAGTACCGGGGAATTATACTGTTGTAAAAGGCTTTGCCAAAACACTGGCTGTCACTGAAAAAGATCAATTAGGTCGCTTCCGTCTTGTTTTGAAAGAGAGTACATCACCAAAAAGACATAAAAATCGCATTGTATTAAAAGGTGTCATCAAAGGTTTATTCAATGATGACTTTACGTTGAATCACGTTTTAGTCAATAAAGATCGTACCGGTGTTCTGTATACATCAGGTGACTCTGTTACGAATATATATGCTGGTGATGCATATTGCTCAGATGGTGTGACGCCGTTTGAGGTTCAAGAGACATTAATTATTGTTGCTGGTACTGGTGAATATGCCAATGTAGTTCCTGGCAGCACAATTATAGTCGATGGTACTGTTAACAACTGTGCAAGCACAGCAGAGTATGGCCAAAATAATTTTGAAGTCACTGGTGGTAACATTACTTTTCAGTAATGATTAGTGCCTTACAATGTGGTACAAAATTAACTGTGCCACATTGATATAAATAAGTTTATTTAAATAAAAAACTTAGTAGCGAAAGAGTAAGTAGTGGGTATTTAAATGTCAATTTCGATATAGTGTTTTAATCACATGGTAACCAAATTTTGTTTTTACTGGACCATGAATTTTCAGTATAGGTTTTTTAAACACAACGTCATCAAAACCTTTAACCATTTGCCCTTTTTTAAACTCTCCTAAATCTCCACCTTTTTTGGCCGAGGAACAAATAGAATGCTTCTTTGCCAATTTATCAAACGGAACTCCTTTTGCTAAAAGTTTTATCATTTCTCGCGCAAGTTTTTCCGATTTGACCAAGATATGTACTGCTCTTGCTGATGACATAGTTTTCTCTTTAATGAAGGTGTAATTGTGCATTATACGTGAGAATACCCTTGACTCCATACAAGTTTATTGTCGTTATATAATGTTAATCATCGGCATTAAAATTAGTGTTCTGGTCAAGCAGCATAGGACACATTTATTGTGGACTGTTCAAACTCAATTGAAGAGCAGTCACCGTTTGATGTATGCAGCCTGATCTGATTGTAATATCTGATATAAGCTTCAACATCTTCTTTCATACCACTGCGACTAACCGTCATTACTTCGCACTGATTTTTGACAGGAAAAATGCCTTCATTCTGTTTAATAAAGTTAAACTTTACTGTTCTGCGCAACTAAATCAGGACAGATTTCACGTCATTTTTAATGTGCTCTATTACTCGGTCAGAGATACCTGGGCGTTTCATTAATTTCAATATTCGTTAATTGGCATGCTGAAATGGAATATCTAAATACGGTAGAATTTTCCTTCCGCCATTAGAGGAATCACTTTGTCAACATTTAGAAATATACTCGTCATTGTTATGAAGCCGTTATCCAAACACCGATTAAATACTATTAACAGGAAGCTTTTTATAAACTTTATTCGTAATATTTGACAGTGCGTTAGCGACAGCTGGAGCAACAACGCATGTTGATGGCTCTCCCACACCAGTAGGATCATCAGTAGAAGGTATTATATAGACCTCTATTTTAGGCATATCTGACATTCTTGTGACTTTGTATTGATGAAAGTTTTCTTCAACAACTTGACCATCTTTAATTGTTATTTCGCTATTTATTAACGGACCAAGCCCAAAACCTATACCACCTTGCATTTGTGCTTCGATAACATCAGGGTTAACAGCTAAACCACAATGCACCACACAGACGATTCGCTCTACTTTAAAATTACCATTATCGTCAATTGATACTTCAGCTACCTGAGCAACATGCGTATTGAAAGATTTATGTAACGCTATACCTTTCCCCCAATTTTTTGGTAGTGGTTTATACCAATTGCCCTTTTCGGCTACAGCGGTTAATACTTGCGCCTCTTTTGATGTAGCTTCTAGCCTATTTAATCTAAATTCATAAGGATCTTCTTTTGCTAAATGGGCGAGTTTATCTATCATCACTTCTTTAGCGTAAGCTGTATGAGTATGACCCACTGAACGCCATGCATTCACCGGAATTTTATTGCTTGGTGAATGCAGTTCTATTTGAGTGTTATTTATTTTATAAGGTATAGTGGTAAGCCCGTCTACTGATGAAGAGTCGATACCATTTTGCACAAAATACTCTTCAAAAAGATTGCTGCCTGTTAATATAGATTGACCAACAATGCGTTGGTGCCATGCTGATATATTGCCGGAATCATCAAGTGAAGCTTTTAACTTATGGAAGTACATTGGTCGGAAATAACCTGATTTCATATCATCTTCACGAGTCCATACTAGCTTCACAGGCATTTTAGGGAATTTTTTTGCAATATTTATGTTTTCAACAATATATTCACAATGTGGTGAAGCTCGTCGGCCAAAACTACCACCAGCAAAAACGGTATTAACCTTTATTTGTTTAGGCGACATACCGAGTAATTTGGCAACCTTTTCTTGGGTTTTTGTTTGAATTTGTGTGCCACACCATATTTCACAGCCGTTATTATTTACTTGAGCTACACAATTCATTGGCTCCATGGTTGCGTGTGCTAAAAATGGAAATTCAAAATCTAAGTCAATTGCATTTTTTGTCTCATTAAATGCCGTTTTAATATCTCCTTGTTGATGTGCTATAAGACCCTGCGTTTCAGCAAGTGTTTTATAACTTGTCATTAATGACTCACTACTTAAACTTTCAGAATTACTATTATCCCAAACGACTTTCAGTTGTTGCCGTGCTTGTTGAGCTATCCAAAAGTTATCAGCTACAATAGCTACGCCACTTGGAATGGAAAACACATTTTTAACCCCTAAAACTTTGAGACTTTTCTCTGCATTAAATGACGTTAAGGTTGCGCCAAATCTTGGTGGGTGAGCAACAACCGCCACTAACATATCTTTTTGTTGAATATCTTGAGTATATATTGCTTTGCCGTTATTTTTTCCCTGATCTAATCTCAGCTGCCTTTTACCTATACGAGTAAAATCCTTATTACTTTTTAGAGTGATATCTTTAATGTCAGGTACGGCTAACTTTGCTGCGGAAGCCGCTAATTCACCATATGAAATCATTTTCTTGGATTGATTATTTATTACATAACCATTTTTAGTACTTAAACTGGCTGTTGGTACTTGCCAAAAATTAGCGGCTGCTTGTACTAGCATTGTTTTAGCGGTTGCTCCAGCTTGCCGCATTTGCATATAAGCAGCTCTTATACCACCACTGCCGCCGGTCATTTGTATTGGACCAAATTGACTATATTTACTTGCATCTGCAGGAGCATGTTCTGGTTTTAATTGTTGCCAATCAGCATCTAACTCTTCAGCAATGAGGGTTGATAAGCCGGTATAAGCACCTTGTCCCATCTCTAAGTATTTTATTTTGATTACAATGGAGTTATCGGCAAATATTTCGATAAAAGCATTGGGGATAAACTCTGCTTGAACACCATTCTCTGTGATAGTGGTTAATGCGTTAGATTTAGGGATGTAAATGCCAAGCGTATAAGCAGCACTAACCGCTGCGCCAGTGGATACCATTTTTAAGAAATTTCTGCGTGAATGAGAAGCGTTATTACTGGACATTATTTTCTCCTTGCTCATTTGATAGTTTTTCTGCAGCTAGATTAATACCTGCTTTAATACGCTGATATGTTGAACATCGACAAATATTACCAGACATATAATTATCAATATCATTGCTAGTAGGTACTGCTATCGTTTTGAGTAATGAAGTCGCAGACATTATTTGCCCCGATTGACAATAGCCGCATTGGGGAACATTTAATTCATTCCAAGCTGCTTGTAAGGCACTAATTATTTTTGAATCTGAATATTCAATGGTCGTAATTGCAGAATTTTCTATAGACTTTATTGGTGTTATACAAGAACGGATAGCTTGACCATCAACTAAAACAGTACAAGCGCCACATTGACCGATACCACAACCATATTTAGTTCCTGTTAATTGTAATTGATCTCTAAGCACCCACAAAAGCGGTGTTTCTTCTACGCTGTCAATTAACAGGGTTTCTCTATTTACACTAAGTTTTGTCATCATTACTTCCTCGGTATTTGTTACCTATAGAGTAACTACCTAGCCAGTGAATTAAGTGTCTTTAGCTTAAAATGACTAAAAATTAGTGGGTTTATTTGTGAATTTTTTGAAAGTAGATTATTTAAATTAATGATTATCGTTAACTGGTAGCTTTAATATCGGTATGTTTATAAAAGTTAAAGATTACAGTGGCAGTGGTAGCGGATACATCATAAAACTTTATGGCGAAATGCTGGCCATGATAGATAAACGTTGCTGCCTAGGGGTTTTTCCTGTTTTTTCTTTAAAAACACGATAAAAGGTGTTTTTATTGTTAAATCCTGAATGATAAGCAACATCTAACATTGATAATTCACATTCGTGATTATTAATTAACGAAAGTGCAGTATTAAAACGCATATTATTAAGAAATACATAAAAACTGACACCCATATGCTTATTCAGTAACTCTGAAAGATGCGCAGTATTTAAATTCATTAAATTGGCTAAATCAGCTAGAGAAAGATCATTGTGTAAATGAGGCTGTTGTATTTGAAATAGTTCATCTAATTGTTTCTTTAGCACTTTAACTAGTTCGCTACTTAATTCATTTGTATCTTGTTTGCTTGTAAGAACAGTCTTAGAGCAGTCTTCAACAGAGATGCTTTTATCATCTTCAGAGCTAAATAGACTAGTCTTGTCTTTTAGAGAATCGTTTGCCGCTAAGTCGTCAATCAGTGGAGTGTTAATTGATGAGCTATAAATGAAACAAGCGGAAATTGTTAATAAATATATTGATATGCCAACAATAAAGGTATGCCAATATATTGCCGAAATTTTGTTACCCAAAACTAGGTTGGTAATCAGACTTAGATCAAAAAATATCAGTAGCTGTAATGCCGCAACAATATATATTAACCAATAATAGCTAGAGTAAGAATATTGCTTTAAGAGTACTTTTAGTTGCTGTCGATATTTAACGATTAAAGCAATATTAACCGTCATGTATGAGAAAAGCAGTAAACTAATCGAAGTTAAAATTATTATTGAATTGTACTGAATTTGAGATATCTTGACAGAAAATAGCAGCAAAAATGGCATGAAGTGCAACAGTATTTTTATTTTATTTATTCTTAGGCTTTTTTTGATTAAAAAAGTTAATAAAAGATAAATCATTGGACTATATAAGATAATGAAACTGTGAGTTGCCGCGGTTATAAAGAAAGGAATATTACCCAGCGTTAATTCAATATATGCTTGGCAGGGTAAAACCAACATACTGATTAAATATACTGCTAAAATATCCCCACCATTGGTTTTATTTTTTTTTAGTAAAAGAGATAAAACTAGAAATAAGCCAATGCTAATTGACGCTAAATATAAAACTTTGTATATCTCTATTTGTATTTCGGGCATGGCAAACAATTCCTATTTCATGGTTAAATGTATTGCGCTTCAAAAAAAATCTCTATAATTAACCGAGCAGATTCGACAACTATATTATCTTTTGATAAGTTTTTGTAACCACCTCGTTCAAATAATTTCTCTTTAGCATTATTAACTAAGTGGGAGCCGTGTATTCGAATAAATTGATGAGGGCGAAGCTTCCTTTCCAGATCAGTCATTGTGGTGCGAATAATAAAATTATTTTTCTCGTCATAAACTTCCATATAATTTCCAGCGGCACTTATATTCTCAATATCACTAATGATGATATCAATGTTTTGTGTACCTGTGTATACCTGTAGGGTTTGATTATCAGCCATAACTTGTGGCTTAATGTGAGTTGTTTCGTGAAGGTTATCACCTGTTTGCTATGGCCTCTTCTTTGGGTCGAATTAAAACGAACCAACCAAGCATTACCAAAGTTGATGTAACAAAATGTGTGGGTAGAAACGTAACTAAGCCTACTGGAAATGAATTTTTGATATTAAGAAAAATATCCAAATTAATGGTGTAAGGCGTCGCAATAAACCATACACCATATTTCCGTTACGTCCATTTTAATGATTCGAATAACTCTACTGGTGCTTAATTAATATAGGTTACGTAAAATTGACAATGAATAACGGAATAAATAAAGAATATACTGCAAAATACTATTGATAATATTTGTGACTGGCTTTTAAGTGATTTACTTTTTAGAATCCACCGAAGTTCAAATACATGGTGCTGTGGCTCTTGTTTGATTTTCATGTAGCACCGCACCTTAGTCAACGCTTTACGTGAAATAGCGCAGATACTTTTATGATTAGGTATCTGCAAACTAAAGAATGTTAAAACTAATCTTCAACCCTTACACCCCAAACATCATGTTCATCAGCATGAATGATTTGTACCCAAAGTTGATCGCCGGGCTTGGCATCAAAGTCATCCGACAAATATACTTTGCCATCCACTTCTGGCGCATCCATATATGAGCGCCCAACTATGCCTAACTCGTTCACTTCATCAACTAAAATTAAGTACTCTTGACCAATACGTGCTTGAAGCTTATCGGCACTTATCTTCGCCTGAACCTCCATAAAGCGTTGTAAGCGCTCTTCCATTACCTCATCAGAAACATGATCCGGTAACTCGTTTGCAGTTGCTCCTTCAACCGGTGAGTATTTAAAACAGCCAACACGGTCTAATTGTGCTTCCTCAAGAAAATCTAATAACTCTTCAAACTCTTCTTCTGTTTCACCCGGAAAGCCGACAATAAAGGTAGAACGAATCACTAACTCTGGACAAATTTCACGCCATTTTTTAATACGCTCTAATACTCTGTCTGAACTACCAGGGCGTTTCATCAGTTTTAGAATACGTTTATTGGCATGCTGAAACGGGATATCTAAATACGGTAGAATTTTACCTTCGGCCATCAATGGAATTATTTTATCCACATGAGGATAAGGATAAACGTAATGCAAACGTACCCATACGCCCTGCTTAGCTAATTCTTCACAAAGCTGCTGCATATGAGTTTTTACTGGCATGCCTTCATAAAAATCAAGTTTATGCTTAACATCAACACCATAAGCAGAGGTATCTTGCGAGATAACTAATAACTCTTTTACACCGGCATTCACTAATCGCTTAGCTTCACCAATTACATCACCTACAGGGCGAGAGTCTAAATCACCACGCATTGATGGGATAATGCAGAACGTACAACGGTGATTACATCCTTCTGATATTTTTAAATACGCATAATGCTTAGGCGTTAGCTTAACGCCATGATCAGGTACTAAATCGATATGCGGATTATGTTTGGGTTTAGCGACGTGCTCATGCACTTGTGTTAACACTTCATCATAGGCATGAGGACCAGTAACACCTAGCACATTAGGATGCAGTTCAATAATTTCATCTTTCTTCGCGCCTAAACAGCCTGTCACTAATACCTTGCCATTTTCAGCTAATGCTTCACCGATAGTATCTAATGACTCTTGAACGGCTGAATCAATAAAACCACAAGTATTAACAATCACCATTTCTGCATCCGCATAGCTGTTGGTTACATCATAACCTTCGGTGCGTAATTGGGTAAGAATACGTTCACTATCGACCAAGTTTTTGGGGCAGCCGAGACTCACGAAGCCTACTTTTGCAGCGTTTCCCGTAACATGAGCTGATTCACTTTCTGCTTTAACAACCTCGTTATGTTGCTCTGCAATAATTTTAGCTGGAATGTCTAACGTGGTTGTTTGGCTCTCGTTTGAGTTAGCACTCTTCTTAGGTGCTTGTGGGTCGAATTGTTCTACGGTCATAAGGCTCTCAACTTACTCTTTATTATATAACTGGCGCTTTACCTACTAATTAATCAAGAGAAGAGCAGCGTCATAAATGGTGATATAACTGCCTTTATTGCAATTCAGGCTTTATTTGGAATAAGCGATAAGGCAGTTGTTTAATTCGCGGGATTATACAGGAATGTTAATGTGTGTGGTAGTTAATGAATTTGTATGACAGCAACACACGCGCGTTAATTGAATACCGCGCAAGAAACTGTTGTAGAGTATTACCTATAACTGGTCGACAGGATTGATAGTGGCATTGGTGCATAGGCATTTTTTGAAACAGCCAGTTTTAGACAGCGTCATTTATATATTCGAAATATAATACATAATATTCCCCTGCAAAAAACACACATTTTGATTATTGCTGTAACGAATTATATTACATGGAAGGTTTGCTAAAAATACCGATTTTATGGGGTATTAACGACTCTTTTCAATACTCCCCCATCAAAAATAACTATTTAAAAGACAAATAGACTGAAAAAATCGCTCAAATATAACCAGATTTTTTCTTTCGAGAGACCTTATCCTCGATACAAAAGCATTTCAATGTTAGTCACCTAAATACGAGATAATAATTAAACTAAAACATTGACTTAAAAACATTTAAGTCAATGTACACGTTCCAGAGAACCATTTACTATCCCGACATCATATTAAGTTTTTAAACTGTGGCTAATGAAGCTCTTAACACATTTAAGCTGCCATAGTTCACCGTGTAATCATAGGGAGGATTTCCTCGCTCTTTTGCCATTTGCTGCGCTACCTCAATCAAATCGTAATGATAAGCAGGTTCAAGTGCCCTTAACTTGTCATTGGCATAATTGAAAGTCTCTCGTGAAGGAGCCGTAATATAGCAAAATGTTCTAGTGTGAGCATTAGCCCAAAGTATGGAATGATCATCCGAAAATTGCCCAACTGGTAATGCTTTTATTGTAATATCGCTATAATCACGCTCAACATATTTAGCAACCCGTTTAGCATACCCACTTAAAGGTTGTGAATTATGCTGCGCATTACATGTGATAAGCTCGACAGTCTTAAGCGATGGATTCATCTTCTTCCAGTGTTGAATTAACACGCCTAATTCAACATCTAACATTTCCGCAAGTTGTGTTTCATTACCATGCCCCCAAATAGAGAGCGTTGAATCTGAACATTTAACTGGTTGAATGCCATCACTTGATCTTGGTAAACTGGCCTCTGCCATAGCCTTTTCATTATATTCTTCAGCTAAAGCTTCAGCTCTTTCTTGGTGGTCTTTTCCCCATAAAATCATAATCTTTCCTTTGATACATTGTTGATGCCCAACAAAAAACTATTGAGCGGATATAAAAATAAAAGTGTTTATCGTGAATTTAAGAATTGATGTAACGTAGCCTCCTTCTAAATATTATTAATATTACGATGAGTGTCTTTCTAATCCTCATCAGTTAGTTTCAATTGGTTATTCGAATCTAATATCGCTGAGTTATTTAGTATGTGATCATAATTGACTCTGAGCGCTATATTCTGGATGGCGTTAAGATCGAGGATCTCTCCCGTTTTGTAGTCTCCTGTAACTAGGTAGTAGCTGAGTGTATCCATCTTCCATACGAAATTCATGTTAGGTTGCGCCCCTACAATAAAAGCTCCAGAGCCATCTAATCCTGTGCCCACACCAGCAACAGACTTTGACGATGTCGTTAACGAATTAGGGACTGATGAATCACAATTAGTTGAAATGCTGCCAGCAGAGCCCTTTGTCCAAAGACCAAACTGAAAAGCATTATGAGCAGGAAGATAACTGAGGGTAGAAGTGTTTATTCCATCTAAGCCAACCTCAAATATTTGCGAAGACGTCACCTTCATTGATGCTTCATCTTGAGTTTTCATCGCCAACGCCCTGTTCTTTTTAGCTTGTCGAACATCACAAACTACACCCACAGCCAACTTTTCACCCGGTTGTGACATTAAGGCGTTGTATTTTAGTTGCCATGAAAAATTGACAGTACCTTGCGGTGGGCAATATTTACTCTGCCAAGCCAAGGTGTATATTGCATTGCCAACAGAAAGAGTCGGCCCCTGCAAATACATAGCAAAGGTAGTTGAATTTTCTGAGTCGTTGGTAACTTTTAAGCTATAAGTGTCCATTAACAATATCCATTGAATAAATTAATATCTGGCAATTCTGCAGCCATTAAAGGTCTCATTTAGGCCCATTTAATGGTATACAACTCAGCAATATTTTTAGACCTTGTTTCTGTTCCACCGATTGGCTTGGTGTTAGAGGTAACTGCCGTATTCAAACCTGTTCCTGTACCAGCACTGCCTTGCACTATCGGCATGTTAGAAAAACTCAGCTCGTGTTGGTGCTGCAAAAACGCATCTTTTTCTGAAGTCCCTACATAATCGCCTTTTAGCTGATTATTTCCCAACATTTCCCTTGTAGAAGCATCAGTGTCTACCCCAGCGCCATTATCCCAAGAGCGGCTAAAATATCCTCTCATGTCGGGTAGTAATGACATGTTGTTTGAACCTTTACCAAAGCGTTGGTTAAGCACGGAGTCAAGCCTAGTCTGATTGCTAGCAACTTCCCCTACCTCATTGCATAAAGATAACTCCTCAGCAGGTGGGTTTTGTGTAGCAACATATTGTTTTCGTTGACCAATAATGCCAGAAACTACACATGGCAGACTTTCAACGGCAACAGTGCCGATGTTTGCATATATTTTACTAATATCAATGACTGCCGAATTGGAGGTGCTTTGAACTTCGATATACAACTCTGTAGCACTATTATCGACCTGAAGGTTCAAATCCAACTTAATATCACCATCAGAGGTAGAGCTGACTGTATTACTGTTAATACCATCAGATAAAGTGATACTGACCTGACTATTTTTACTCAGTGTCATCACTGCTTTAGCACTAACATGCTGACCCAGAAGCACTTGCTCCCACCTTGGAAATTCATGTAATGATTGCCTAAATGTCATCGCAGAACTGGAGTTGTTACTTGTTACTATTTTGCAGTGTTGTTCATATGCACTGATTTGAGCACCGCTACCAGAGTCCTTATATACCCAACCATCGGGGTGCTGATAATCAACAGCGCCTGAGCTTGCCGTTGTTTTGTTACTAAAATATAAAAAATTGTAGTTATAAACCAAGTTCTTTTGCTGTAACGCATTCAATAGTGCCGAAGTATCAAGTGTGTTAAGAGGATTAACGGTATTGTTGTCCATAATCATTCCTTCGAATTTAGGTTATATGTGCCCCTTAGTCGGGGCACATTAATGAAATAGAGTATTAAAAAAAAGTAAGGTGCCGACAGATTTGGCACTATGTTACTGTCTATTTTTTAATGAATTACATTACTTAAAATCTAGTAACTATCCCAAAACCAACTGGTTATTTTGATTTAAGGTGGCAGTTTGAGACAAAATCCCCTGATACGGAATTTCCAGTGCTTTACCAGCATTCATGATTTGTTGAACGTCCAATATCTCTCCTTGCTTAAATGTGCCTGCAACGAGGTAATATTTTGGCTTAGGTGTCCAGGTAGTGTTTTGGTTCGGCTGCGTATCGACCAGAAAAGTACCCGCACCACTCACTGCAATACCAACACCAGCCGCGGCTGATGGAGTGGTATTTGAGTTTGGTACGCTATTATCACAATTGGTAAATATACTGCCGGTATTACCCTCACTTAATGGCCCAAAGTTAAACGCATTGTTCGGCGCGTCGTAAGATAAGGTTGTAGTGTTTTCCGATGCTAAATCCACCGGTAAACTTTGAGAAGTGTTACACACAACTCCAGGTCTTAATACTTGACCTGGGCGCGACCAAATTGCACTGTAGTCGATACTCCAGGTAAATACAGCCGTTGTTCCTTGATAGGTATACTTGGAGAACCAAGCAAGGGTAAACACATTAATGCCAGTGCCAAGGTCAGGAGCTTCCTGAAATATTGCGATATCTGTAGGGTTAGTAGATTCGTTTTTAACCGTTAATGTATAAGTACTCATAATATTAAATTTCCTATTTTATAAAGTGAATTAATCGTTTGTTAAATAAGATGCAATTTTTGACAAAAACATCTACTGCATCAAATTTTTAACTGTACCCATCAGTAAATTCTTAAGGGGTCCTTGTCATCAATTTGACGTCAAACACTTTAAATAAAAAATATTAAAATTACCTTCTGATAACCTTCTTAACACCAAAGCACTGATTTTATTATTTTTTTACCGAGTTTCTTTTGATTTTAAAGTAGTAAGTTTGAGTGCCAACATCAATTTTCTTTGTCGGAGAAGGAAAATATATCAACCAGCAAGCATTCTGATATAAGAAAAAAGTAACGTAATGAATAAGAGGCCGGAGTTCATAGGTCCCATTGAAGAGTTGTTAAAATGTGTAGGTTATTAAGGAAAACGCTGGCATTAGTAAGTCAGCGTTTGAATTTTACTAAACGAGAAATAGCTATCAATAGCCCGGCTGGCTAGCGCAGCACACAAAAATGGCCGACGAACACACCGTGATACACAAGGGCGTCAAACCAATCAAACTGGCTCGATTATGAGTAAAATAGCCTGCTAAAATCGATTGTTAGCAAGCACTTAACTAAAGGCTAGTCAGGTTTATTTCTAATCTTAGGGTCGGCACTAACCAATTGATCTAAAGGATTGTTGTCACCTCGTGGTATTAAACAAAGTTTGATTTCAATATTTTGTTGGTGTTTACAATCGTTATTAAAAGTGAGGGTATTACCTGCACCGTTGATCATGAAATCCCAATTAGTATCTGGATAATCGCCATTCTCTGTTTTTTGTATTGCGCCAAAAAAGATGTAGGGCTCTGCTGTGTTATCCATGTTTAAAGTAAAAATGGCCATGCCCTGACGGTTAAAGTTTAAGGTAACCTCTTTGTCCCATAATTTTGTCTCATTATTATAAAATTCAACGAATGGTTTAGAGCCTTTATTTATAACGACGCGAGTTTTGGTTTTTTTTATTTGTGGAAACATATTTACTCCATTTTTGTGGTTAGTGAATTAAAATTGGTAATTGCTGACTTTCATTTTGGTTAATCTATTAACATAACTTTCTACCTCCATCAATTTACCTAAACAAGCGTGGCCTTGCACATAAGGCAGCAGTAATTCATAGCTACTGGACGTGCTAATAAAGGGCTGTATTGTTAAAATAGCCTGCTGACAAGCTTTAAATTTTTCTTGGTTACGCTCAATAACCTTATGACTCGATACTTGTTTAGCTTGTGTTAAATAGGTATTCGCTAAGGAAGAGCTTAGCTTAAGATTGTTAGGGTGATTTGCAAGTAATGTCTCAATTTTTGGAATGGCTAAATTGATTGCCTGTTGCGCCATATGCCACTGCTCACTTATTTGATAGTTTTTTATGATTCTGGCGATAAGTGAAGACGATGTTTCTGCACTTTTGAGTATTATTTTAAAATCATCAAGGCTAGTAAGTGGCATTGACGACTCAATATGAGTAATTGTAGCCAAATATTGCTGAAAAGCTTGCGCGCTAAGCAGTTGTAACTGCCACACTTTGTTGGAAGGATCTTGGCTTAACATTGCCTTAAAATGACTAATAGATGACAGTATCGCTTTATAAGCCGACAGATAATCAGTTAAATAATAAAGATTATTGGCATGATTATAATAGGAGTAAGCCTGGGCTTCTAATAAGTCACCATTGTCAACATGGCTTTTTAGCAAGGCGGTAAGAATTTTTTGCACTTTTTCTCTTGTTTGCTTAGCCTGTTGCAAATCACCCAATTGTTCTTCGGTTTCAGCTAGCCACTCTAGTGTATCGGCAATATCGGCGCGGGATATATCATCTTTGCTTAGCGTTTTAATTAACCCTTGTTGAATATCAAGCGCTTTTTCGAAGGCGATTTTAGCGGTACTAGGGTGATGTAGCTTACTATTAACGCTACCCATGGCGAGGTAAGCATACGAAAGTTCAAGTTGAGCGACTTTATCATCAGGATAATATTCAACCATTTTTTGGCTATATTGAAGATATAGTTTAAAGAATATTATAGCTTTGGTGAACGCAGCCTCGTCTGTTGCCAACTGACCTAACCAAAACGCATTCGCGCCCAAGGCCTTTAACAATTCAATATTATCAACTTGCTCAATATACAGCTTATCTAAAATAACTTTAGCTGCAATAAAACCCTGCTCAGCCTCATCTACTTTAGCCCTAGAGTATGCCACCTCGCCCATGGCCCCTAATGTCAGAGCATGCTGAAACCTTGCTTTAACGTTAAGTGTGCTGTCAGACCATGAAAACAAAGCATTATTGTGGTAATCGTCTTCTTGCTGACTAAAATATTCCAAGGCCTTATTACTAATGCCATCGAGCAAATCCATACGTTTAACACTGCGTAATTTATCAGCAAATTCGCCGACCATAAAACCCAATAGGCTTTCCGCTTCTAAACGTTTATGCAAAGCTAAGCCTTCTGCTTGTTGGCTTTTTACGCTCATCAAAATAGCGGTTAAGGTTAATATGCATAATAAAGCGAACGTTGAGCGCCTCAACCTACGTTTGCTCTTCACTTTTTGTTGTGAGCTATTAATTAACGCCAGTTCATTGCTATCTAAGGTAAACATCGGCATATGTTGCAGGCTAAGTGCTTCTTCTAGGGGTTTTCCTTGCGGTAATAAGTAAGCCGAACCTTTATCTTCCCTTAGCCAGTTCTCAGTAGATTGTTGTAAACGACTCTTGATGACAAGACTATCTTTGTGAGTACTGATCCAATCATTGGCTCTTGGCCAACGCCTTAATAAAGCTTCGTGAGCCAAACTAAAACACGCTGCGTTATTTTGTAAGTGAGAGACAAATAAGCGGCTATCAACCATAGCCTGCACAAAAGAGGTTTCACTGCACTGGGATAATTCTGACCAACGGGCTGAACGGCTTGTGATTGTTTCCCTGTCAAGGCTTACTGTCACTAGACGTGATAACACCACAGATAATTGCGATTGTTGTTCACTAGGTAACTGCTGATAAACCTGCTCTGCTTTTTTACCAATTGCTCCAGCAATACCACCTAATGCTATATAGACAGAAAGCAGTAACTCATCCGCGTTACTGCGCTGCAAATATAGCTCTTGTAAAGTGTATTGCAGCATGGGTAATGCGTCTGGGTTATTGGCGGCTTCATCACATAACATTTGGTCAAGGGGGCTCCCTGAATTGGCATCAACTGACCATGTTAAATTGGCCGATAATGCGGGCAAGCGGATCATCTGCAAAAGTTCCGTACGGGTAGGCGCTAACAAATCAAAATGTGCGCCGTTACCTTTATTTACCATTAAGCTTGGGTAATTAGCGACCAAAGGGTAAAAGTCGTTGCGGCAGGTGCTAATAACAATTATCGCGCCGCTGCTGGCTAGCTTGTCAATAACATCGAGGAATACATTACGTTCATCATCGCTAAAAACGACTGACGATAACAATACTTCTAGGCGATCAATAAACAACAAAAAATGCGGTTTGCTGTAACCTTTTTGGCTTTGTTTAAGGGCGTTAACACATTGTTGAATTGATGCTTTATCGTTAAATTGTAGTTGTTGGGCTAATTGATCAGCGCTCATGCCACTAAAAACGGGTTCGTCGTTAACATCCCAGTCGAGCATGGCTGAAGCTAAATCCAAAAAAAGTCGTTGATGACAAATATCAGCAAAATCAATACAGGTATAAGATTCAACACCTATACTGTCGTAGCCATTTTTTCTGGTTAAGGTCGGCAATAATCCAGCATTGACCAAAGATGATTTTCCGACTCCGCTGGGGCCAAGGATAAGGCAGAAAGCATGGCCGGTGTTCACTTGTTTAGATAAACCCGCTAGCAGAGTTTCGACTTGTTCGTTACGACCAAAAAATATTTGTGCATCTTTAGGTTCAAAGGCTACTAAACCTGGAAAGGGAGATGCCCCATGCCAATTGTTTTTTTCAGCTTTTAGGGTGTCATCTAGAGGAAAGTTTAGCTCAGCGATAATGTGATAACCGCGTTTACGGATAGTTGCTATATAGGTTGGTCTGCTTGGTACATCGCCAAGTGCTTTACGTATTTGGTTAATCGCTTTATGTACGGGGTTATCACCAATATCTACATCACGCCAACAATGCTCAACGATTTCATCGCTACTTAATACCTGTCCTTGCTGCGCGCAGAGCAGTAGCAACACATCCATTGCTTTAGGTTCGAGTAATTTAACAAGATCACCTTTACGCAGGTTATTACATCTTGGATTAACTTGCCAATCACCTAGAAAAAAGTGCCTACCTTCCATTTGAAATCACTATCCATGCCAAGAGATAAACTTACTATGTTGTACTCGATGTCAAGGTTTAACGGTTTAATGGTTTAATGGTTTAATGGTTTAAAGTTTCTTATGCATATAAAAGTACGACCCTAACCCTAAGATAAATAGTGTATTTTTTAATAAAAAATAAAACAAGGTTTAGCCGACTGTATTACATTAAGCTAATGTTGTCTATTACACGGTTAATTATATTAACCGTCAAAATAACAAACTAATATACAATAGAAATCATAAATTAAATAACAGGTTACAGCTGTGAAATTATAGCTCTTTTCTGCATTTTCTATGTCCAGTTTAGACCTCACCCCATCACTTTTCTTGTATTAACGATCACATCAAAGAATAAAAGTTAGCTGCATATTGCCTAATTCACAGCTTAGAAGGGGTTGAAAACGCTATTTTTATAAAGTGGTAGAACTTAGACTTTATAAGCCCTCTATTTACATAAAGCATACCGTAAATAGTTGTCTATATTAAGAATATCAATTTGTCTGATGGTAATAATGTGTTCTATTACGTGCTTTATTCACTCTAAATCCCTTATTCCTTGAACACGGCTAAAGCATCTAAGTGTTTCTGTAAAATTGATTTCACTACTTCAAGGCGTGATGGTAGTACCCTATTTCTCTTTTTTACCATATATAAAGTTTCTATCACTGGTTTCTTGGGATTAAATATTTTTAACTGTTGAGGCTCTTGAAAAGTATCAACAGCACTTTTTGGTAATACAGTAAACCCCAAACCTTTAGCTACAGGTTGCAATATTTGGCTGATTTGATTGACATAACCAGTAACGGGGATCTCCTTTATACTCAAGTGAGTAAAATCTGATTCTTGACTTTGAGCTAAATAAAGAGATAGGTAGTGCTGTGCATCTGGGTGATCAATAAGACCAAGCTCGGTTAATAGTTTTTTATCATAAACGTCAGCTTTTACAGCGGCGGGCAGCACTAAACAAAGCTCTTCTCGGCCAAGCTCTACTACATCAAATAGGCTATGGATTGGCGCATCAGTGATGATACCAAGGTCAATTATTCCCGTTTGTATTTCATTTAATATCTGATGATTAGGCGCTGCTTTTAGTTTAACAATAAGCTGGGGGTGCTGAACTTGTAAATCCAATAACTTAGGATAAAGCATCAGTGCAAGTGCACCTGAGCAAGCTAAAGTGCAATCTCCAGAAAACGGGTTATCGAACGCTAACAACTCCATTAACCCTTGTTCATTTTTAACTAATTGCCCAGCATATTGATAAACTAACTTGCCTTGCTCTGTTACTTCGAAGCTCTTTTTCTCTCTGCGAATTAACGAATGTCCACAAGCCTTTTCAAGTTTACTAATATGCTGGCTTACCCCAGGTTGGGTCATGAATAACTTTTCAGCAGTTTTTGTAAAATGCCCCATATCAACGAGCGTTACAAAGGTATTTAACCAAGTAGGGTTTAGCATCACCAACCATCCATAACAATAAATTATCATTTTGATTATAATTGATAATTTAATATAATAAAAATAATCCCATACAATAGCTTCATTCAATTAAATCACAGATTAAAAAACTAGGTTTGGAGTAAATTATGAAAATGAATCACGTAGGTATCATGGTTGGAGATATGGATAAAGCGGTTGAGTTTTATACCAAAGCGCTTGGTCTAAAAGTTGTAATGGGTAACACTAAAATAAAAGAAGAGCGTGAAACAGCTATAGGTAAAATGTGTGTGGCTGTTTTTGGTGAAGGTTTTAAAGGTTTTAATATTGCTCACTTGGTTACGACTGACGGCATTGGTGTGGAAATGTTTGAAATGAAAGAACGTCAAGAGCGTCACGAAGTTGATTTTTCACGAATTGGTATATTCCATTTTTGCCTTCAAACCGATGATTTCGAAGGAGCAATGGCGCGTACTGAACAATATGGTGGCAAAGTGAGAATGGACATCCACCGCTATCACCCAGAAGACGACAGCAAACCAGCTAAAATGGTTTACTTAGAAGACCCGTTCGGCAACTTATTTGAACTGTACTCTCATTCATATGAAGAAACTTATGCTTCTGATTATGAGTAATGTTCTTCCCGTTATATAAATTATTTGAAGGCTACCGAGAGTAGCCTTTTATATGTGTCGGTAATAGGCTAGTAATTAGAAATGTAAACAGCACCAACTTTGAGAATCTTCTTGTATGAATGATGTAAGACAACTTTTTGAGATATTTGTATATTTTTTCATTGATTAATTGTTAACCTAGATATTATTTTTTTATGATGACAAATGAATGTCTAGATCTAGTTATATATTCTTCCTGCTTATTTTTATTTTTCCCTCTGGAGCATCTAAAGCTTCGACTGTAGATGAATTGAAAAAACAGTTAATTGAAATACCGCTTGAAGATAAAAAAAGAATAGCCCCATTAATTAAACTCGCCTCACATTTTTTGTACCTAAACCCAGAACAGTCAATACATTACTCTACTCAAGGATTACCTTTATCAGTTAAATTTTCTGATGATTTAAGCCGTGCAAAACTTTTGAGGTTGTTAGGTCAGGCGCAAATGTATCAAGGACTGAATAACAAGGCATTTATAAACCTAAATAAAGCCATGAATGTTGCCAATAGCACAAAGGATTTGCACCTTCTTTCAGTATCGTATCGTGCAATGGGCGTATTTTATGAGTTAATAATTGATTATGAAAATGCCATGAAGTATTACATTGAAGCAATGCTTTATGCTAAAGAAAGTGATCAGCAAAGCGATTTAGCGAAGGTCTATAACAATATTGGTAATGTATTTATCGCCCAAGGTGACTATGTTGATGCCGCAAAACATTTTGAGAAATCTATAGAGATAGAGCAACGATTAGGTCAGATTGAATGGGAGATGAATGCAACAGTTGGGTTAGGAGTTTCCTATTTATCGGCTGGAAAATTATCAATGGCAAAGCAAAAACTACAACATGTTTTAGCACAAGAAAACGTTATTAGTGATTTTACCTATAGTGAAGTACTAGTGAACTTGGCGCATATTTCAAAGCTTCAAAAGAATTACTCGCAAGCGATACAGCAATATAAATTTGTTATTAATGATGCAAAGGCTGGATCCTACCCGCCGGCAGTTGCCGCAGCTTATTTAGGGTTTGCTGATGTGTTAACTCTTCAGGAGCGGTTTCCAGAAGCTATCGATATTTATCGCCTAGGCATTGTTAAAGTAAAAGATAAAACATCCGTTGAAAGTGAAATGGCTCTATACGCGAATTTAGCTAAATTAGAGTTACATTTAGGGAATTTTAAAGCAGCAGCTAAAGTGCAAGCTGAATACATTGAACGCCGAAATCAAATTCAGCCACTAACACAAGACGGCTTAGTGAAAAAACTTGAGAGCCAATTACAAATGGAGCGAGATTACATAAAGCTACAAGAAGCATTACTGGTGAGTGAGCGTGAGTCGAAAAAATCATCTCTTTATTTGTTAGGTATTATTGTCGTTTCACTTGTTGCCTTAGTATTATTCCTTAGCTTACAGCTAAGAAAACAGGCTATTGCGCGATTAGAAGCTACCAATAAAGTGTTGAAAACTGCGTCAGAAACAGACCCTCTGACCAATATTGGTAATCGCCGATACCTTGACCGACAACTTAATCAATTTAGTGGGCAAGATTTATCTATGGCTTTCTTGTTATTAGACATTGATAAGTTTAAAGATATAAACGATGGTTTTGGTCACGATGTTGGTGACGCTATCCTTATTACTCTAGCTGATACGGTGAAGAGCCTTTGCCGTAAAGACGATCTATTCGCCCGTATAGGTGGTGAAGAGTTTGTTATCTTAGTGCCAGGTACATCAGTGGAAGCAGCACAAAAGTTTGCAAATAGAGTTAGAGAAAGCGTAGCAAATATGTCGAGCTCTTTTGAGCAACAAGTCACCACCAGTATTGGTTTGTCATATAGCAATATGAAACAAGCCAATTACGATGAATTATATAAGCAGGCTGACATTGCACTCTATCAGGCGAAAGAACGAGGACGAAATAAAGTTGTCGCATTTGGTTAAATTTAATTGCGTTACAGATTTCTACGTAGAAGATTCATAAAAATTAAAGCTGTAAAGTTAGTGAGACTTTTATAGTTGAGTTTTTCTCAATTATTAGTGCTAGCTATAGTATTAGTTGTTTATTACGCCTAGAGCTCACAAGCTAAAAATAAGTATCATTGTTTGGTGTTATTTATGCCCATCGATCAGTTCAAATATATATGTTAATACCAGTTAGGTGTCAGATAATTTTACTACTTCTCATTTTACGCCCAGCAACAAAAAGTTAACAATTTGAAAAATAAAAGATTTATTAATATGGACGACTTTTTGCATACATACTGTTAACATATGTAATACACTTCTAATTGTATTTTAAAGGGGTTCAAAATGAATATAAGAATGATAAAAGCAGCTTTAGCTGGTTTAGTTTTATCTGTCAGTAGTTTTGCCAATGCTGGTTTGATTTTTTCAAATGTGAGTTTTGACTCATCTTCTATAACTTTTACTGTAGAAGGTGATTTAACTGGTTACTCGTCACCTTCTCAACTTCAAGGTTTCGGCATAGAGTATTATGGCGATATATGGGCAGGCGTAAATGCAACTAGTCAAAACTCATGGTCTGCTGCCGTTTTTGATTCATTTTCATTTGATAATCAAGGCTATACAGGTGTTTGGAATGGTTATAATAACAATGAACCATATTCTTGGAGCCAGTATACAGGTGACCTAACTGGAGCTACCGTTTCAAATAAAACGATCACACTAACTTTAGGTAATAATTATTTAAATACATCAGCTTTAGATCCTCAATTTGACATCATTTGGGGTTGGGCTGGAGATCAACAGTCAAACACTGTGTTATATTCATATGCAGCTGAAGTTCCTGAGCCTTCTACCCTTGCCATTTTCGCCTTAGGCATTATGGGTTTAGCTGCTCGCCGCGCTAAAAAATAAACAACTAAATCATGTAATAATTTTAAAGCACCATTTACTGGTGCTTTTTTATTGCCTGAATGAATTAAGCTTTATCCATAGGAGAGTTAATTGTCTGAAATTTTTACAATATAATCTTAGGAATAACTGATAAAAACATAAGCAATTGATAAATAATAGATTTATATATGTGGCGCATTTTATGCTACACAACATTAACTTTATGCTACACAACATTAACACATGTTACTCAACTGTAAATTTGATTTAAAAGGTATTTAATAATGAATTTAAAAATGTTAAAAGCAGCTTTAGCTGGTTTAGTGTTATCTGTTAGTGGTTTCGCTAACGCAGGATTAATCGTAGGTGATAATTATTTAGATGCTGATAATGTATCTTGGGAATATGTCGGATCTTTTCAAGTAAATGATGGGCCTAATTGGAGTCCAACTGTTGAGTTATTTAATGGTTTAGATGCTGCTGAAGAAGTTTTCGGTGTGCTGGCTATGAATATGCTTTATGCATTAAGTACTTTGGATACTGGTCTAGTAAATCATATGGCTAACTATGATGGTTACGGACAAAGTAATCATGTTTTAGCTGAAGATATTATCGTCGATATAAATGGTAATGGTTTATATAATTGGGAAGGTTCTGGTCAAGGTGATTGGTCTGCATATATAACTGATCACTCTAATTCGAATGTTAATTATGTATTTCAAAGAACTGTTAATGCTGAAGTTCCTGAGCCTTCTACCCTTGCCATTTTCGCCTTAGGTATTATGGGTTTAGCTGCTCGCCGCGCTAAAAAATAAACAACTAAATCATGTAATAATTTTAAAGCACCATTTACTGGTGCTTTTTTATTGCCTTTTCACTTCTTATTTCAACACTCAAGTTAATATTTTTTCTTTAAATATCTATTTATTTTCAATATCTTGTTCTAATATTTAACTATCAAAATTTCGCAATAATGTTTTAAATTTATAAACTCTGAAATTTTTATCATCACCTAAAGGTCTTTTACGCCAATGATAAATGAGTAGGTAATAATATATGAAACAATTTGATGCACGCCCTTACGTAAATACTTTGCTTTTAGTAAGTTTAAGCTTGCTGGGTATCTCTTTCATGTTGGGTGGTAATAATAAAGGTATTGGTACCCTATTTAGCTTTTTTCAGCTGAATGATATTTTTAGCCCTGAGATGATGAGTCTTGTAACTGGTGCTATTTATGTATCAGCCGCTATATCTTCACTTCTTGCTGCATCGAAACCGGTATTCAATAAGCTTGCTATTGTTTTACTATTACTGATAAGCATAGTCCCACTTATTACTTTATTAAGTGAAGAGCGTTGGATAGCATCACTGGGTGGATTTCCAATTCTCGGCTCTGGCCAAGGCATAATTAAGTACTTTGCTTTATTACCGCTAATTGCCTATTTGTTTTTTAAAGACTCTTTTAGTCAATCACAACATAAATGGTTTAATTTTATCGCCGTTGCATCAGTGCTAATTTGGATTGGCGGTTTAAAGTTTTATGAATTTGAGGCGAAAGGTATTGAGTCTCTTGTCAGTACTTCACCTTTTATGTCTTGGATGTATTCAATATGGTCAATACAAGAAACATCTAATGTCATTGGTGCTTATGATTGGCTTATCACGGCATTGTTAGCTGCAGGTTTATACTTTGCTCAACGAAAACTTATTATTATTGGTATATTAGGAGCCGCTACAGTATTTTTAGTTACACAAACGTTTATTTTTACCACTGGCAGTGGTTTTGATGAAAGCACCATATTAACAGGATTGAGCCAGTTTATTATCAAAGATCTTTGGTATATTGCTAACCTTGCGGTGATCTGGGAAATGAGTAGGCCAAAAGCGCTTAACACTTAAGTGTGTAATTGCTAGCTAAAGTGAGGTTTATTACAAAAGTGACCAGCCTAGCTTTATCACTTTTTGTTGTTCCTTATATTTTTAAACAGATAAAATATAGGATAACAAATGGGTTATCTCTTGTGTCAGACTAATTTACAAAAGCAATGACGCACAATAACAAGCACCTAATAATGGTGCTTTTTTTATATGTGATCATATAGTTAAGTTATTAACTTTCGATCTGAAAAGTTAAACCAGCATGTTTTTCCAAGCGTTCAATTAAAGAAGAGCCCATCGCTGAGGCAGGAGTCCAAATTCCACCACTTGCTAATTCTAAATTTTTCATTAAACAAATTGCACTCTCGCTGATCATTTTACATGTGGAGCCATAACCTGGATCTTTATCTCCCTTAACACTCGCCATTAACGACTCGCCATTTTCATTAGAGCCGATGAATAACACATCATAAAAGCCAGTTTCACGAGACTCTTTAGACGGCCCTTCCCCCGGTTTCATTGGATCATTAGCCATAGATTTATCTTCGGCAACCATTTTTGCCATTGCCTCACCTTTTGGGCCTGAGCCAGTAAGCATCATCTCATCATAAATAAAATCATCGCCATATTGGTGAGCAAGCAAATAGTTACTACGGTGTATGTTTTTAGTATTTATGGTCGCCATCACAAAGGGAGTCGACCAACTATTTAGCTCATCTTCGAAAATAGGTGCTAAACCTGAGGGTTGTTTAGGGCCAGTAAATGCTTCAGTAAGAGAAAATGGATTTGACAATACATCCACTAAAGCTGGATTGTTAGCGGCAGCTTTAACGGTTAATCGAAAGCTTTCTAATGTGCCGCCTGAGAATGTTCCTTTCATTGCCCTAACACGACCTTTAATACGAGGCATTGGCTTTGAAAGCTTTTCTAACGCATGATTTTGTAAAAAATGTACACCTAAATCAAACGGTACGGAGTCAAAGCCACATGAAAATACTATACGTGCGCCACTTTCTTTGGCAGTCTCAGCATATTTTGCAATCATTTCATGCATCCATGCTGGCTCACCGCATAAGTCCACATAATCTGTGCCAAATTCGCTACAAAGCTTAACGAGATCACTACCATATTTTTGATAAGGACCAACGGTAGTTAGCACAACTTGTGTGCTCGCAACCATAGCTTTAACTGAAGATTGCTCTTCCGCATCAGCAATCACAAAGGGGACATCCGCTGGAATTCCCATTTCGTCACGTACCAGCGCTAGCTTTTCTTCACTTCGTCCAGCCATTGCCCAATTAACTTCACCATCTATACCATACTGTTTATTTAAATATTCACATACTAATCGCCCGGTATAACCTGTAGCCCCGTAGACAACAATTCCAAATTTTTTATCAGTCATGCTAATTTTCCTTTTAATAATTCATTAATAAAGCTTATTACCATTAAAATAAGCTCTATCTATACAATAATTTTCAATTGTTAAGGTTTAGAATACAACGCCACTTCTTCATCTAATACACTTGTTAATAATGGGCTTTTTTCTGAACGAGCAAAAGCATCATCTATCGCTTTAAAGCGCTTTTGAATGACTTGACGATAATTAGGATGGGTAAAAATATACAACTCTTTATTAGTTATAGCTTCTACTACACGTTCACCTACCACTACAGGTGATAAACCGTTATCAATAACATTTTGCATATGTTTAGCGGCAGAAGAACTGTTAGACATACCCGCCTCTTTTTCTTTATCTCCTTTTAACTCTTCAGGTTTATTTCTGTTAGATAAGTTAATACGAGTTTTCACAAAAGCTGGGCAAAGTACTGATACTTGGATATTGTGTGGCTTTAATTCAGCGTACCAACTTTCTGACATGCCAACTACAGCCACTTTAGTTGCCGTATATGCGCCAGCAGTAGGAACACCCATCATTCCCGCCATAGAGGCTACATTGACTATCCAACATGGTTCATCATGTTGTTTCATTAAAGGCACCATGGTTTGTGCCCCATAAATTACCCCCATCAGGTTAACATCGAGTACCCAGCGCCAATCTTTATCATCGGTTTGTTCTATAACTCCTGGAATACTGCCAACACCGGCATTATTCACTAACATATTAACTTTACCAAATCGCTCGATGGCTTGGTCAGCAACATTTTTCCATTGATTAAGATCGGTAACATCCATTATAACCGTTAACACATTTGCCCCTTCACTTTCTAGCGATGAGCGAGCTATGTCCAACTGTTTAGCGTCAATATCTCCTAGGACGATATTCATACCTTGTTTAGCCATAGCTTGTGCAATGCCAAAGCCAATCCCCTCTGCACCACCACTGATAACGACTGTCTTTCCTGAAAATTGACTCATAACTTCGACCTTTTTATATTTTAATGGGCAATAATGCTCTACAAAAGTAGACAATATCTTCCCATAAGAAAAATCAAAGCAAAAATGCTAATTTTGAATACAGACTTATAAGTTTCACTAATAAAGTAAAACTTATATATTCTTGGGTTTAATAATTATGAACTACGCTAATAATGAGTTAAATAAGGATTTATAGAGGGGGATTATATATGTGTAAGAATGGTGTTTAAGGAGCTAATCGATTAAATGCACTTGCTCAATGCGTTTTAATACACCATAAGCTGAGATTAACGCCCAACAAACTTCTAGGCTAAACACAGGCCAATTTTGTTGAGTCCATAATAGAGGCAACAATGCACAGGCAGCATAAACATTAAGAAGTAAATATTTGAAATGACTTACTTTTTTACTGCTAAATAAAAAATAAGATAAGCAAAAAACATAAGTTGATGACCATCCTAAAAACACATGTAGATTTGATGAAGCTACACCATATTGAAAACCTACATATATTATCCAAGCAAGAATTAAAATTAAGCCAATATTGAACAACTTTTTAGATAAGGGGATTTTTGAAACATCAATATTTACGAGCAACATAATAGAAATTAAAGCCCAAAACCCGTTAATTACTACCGCTTGATACGATAATACGAATATTGAGCTGATCACCAAAGATATAGCAGCGATGAAATTACCCGCATAATATATTTTTGGCTGCCAGTTTTTTACTACTGAAATATAACCATGATTTATTAAGTATAAAACTGAGCCTAACCAACCTAAAGCAACAACCATCATTGAATCTCTAGGTGCATATTTTTAACGTAAAGCTCTTTGCCAACATGAGGCCCATTTAAGATCACGACATGACTTAAATCAATCATACTTTTGTAAAGGCGATCAGTGTTAGATGGGCTCAAAATTTTATCGCTCCAACTTAAAATTAACACACGAGTCCCCTGCGGTAACGTATAATAATCTGTTACGTTATTAAGTGATTTTTGTCCAACAATAACAGGGTAACCTTCAGCAGCAATTAAACGGGCAATATCTTTGGTTTTAAATCGCTCAACAGTAGATAGTTGTAAGCTTTGTATTTCTTTTACTTGGTGCAAAAGCTCATTCACTGTATCAATGACTACTCTGCCCTTTGCTGATTTAGGGGCGATAATATGAAGGGTGTCTTTCCCAGAAATATCGTTAAGCTTTTTAATCAATAACGCTTGATCACGGTAGGTATCGTTTAATAGAGTATTCATAACACTTTCTGTCATTGGCAGAAAATCAATTTCATTTTTAAACAAACTTTCTAATGCTTCTTTTTCACTTGAAAACGTTGTCGCTTCACTAAGATAGGCATCAATTAATTGGCCATAACTATATCCTGCAACTCGACCAAATTTATGTTTTTCAAGTTGCGAAATATTTAACTTACTTTCGTGTTGGCGATTGTAATAGATATGATTAGTTACGCTAAATACGGGCTCTGAAAACAAAGCACGAGCTTCTCGATCAGCTGTTTTAAAGTACGGATAAGCAAGTTGCTGTTTTCCACTAGCAACTAACTCAAATGCTAAATCATAATTTTTATATTGCCAATCAATCTGTATTTCATTTTGTCCAAGTACTTGTTTGAGTAGATCCGCAGCAGTGCCTAACGGTTTCTTTTCAGCATTAATATAAGGAGCCCACTCGTTAGTAGCGATTGAAATAGAATTTGCCCAACAAAAACTAGGGAATAATAGGAGAATAAATAAAATAATTTTCATAATTTAGTTTCGTTTGATGTATCGATATACAATAATAAGTAATAAGGTAAGACCAAATCCTAGCGAAAACATAATATCAGCATCAATTTCGGCAATGATCCCTAAAAAATATGAGCTTTTACTGTCGTTATAATCTAACGCAGGCCGGCTCATCATTTCACGACTAAACTCAGTTAAATATAGTGATAATTCAAACACGGCAAAAAAGCTTAATGCGACAAGTAAAAAGTCTGTCATTACGGTACTTCTTTCTCGCTTTTTATTATCTTCTTCTTGAATTCTGGCATCACAAATTTCAATCATTCTTTCTGAGTTTTCAACCAGTTGGTTAAATTTCCAACCATCAAGAATATTTTCAAGCAAAGCACGATTTGGTCTATTTAAAAACTTAATGTTTTCATAAAAACTAATTTGGTTAAGCCTGCAAGCAGTACGTGTATTAGCAAGTTTTTTATCAATTCTTTGCTTTTTCACATGCCCATAAGCTATTTCAATAGCACCACGTAACGAGCTATTACAGTGCTCTTGAGATACATAGTAGTACTGAGCTAGTACCATGATTTGAATATAAGGATCTTCACCTAAAGGTCTGGCATCTTTTACCGCATAATTAAGCCAAGTCATCGAATAATCTTTTTTACCTGCAATAATATCAGCCGCATCTTCAGGTCGAGTGGTTTTCTTTAACCACACAGTTAAGATATTTGCTATCTCCTGTTGAGCTAATTGCTTATCATCAATAAGTATTGTTCTAGCAACCCAGCTGCTATTGTTGTTGAGGTTAGTAGCTGAATATACAAACTCTTGTGAAAGTTGCTGGTGAAGCTGTTGTAAGTCCTGACAAAAATAGACAAAATATTCATCTACTTGCGCTTTCGCTTTATCTTGAACACATTGCTCTAGATATTTTACCAATGCATTAGTGGTATCAAACGACGTGGTAAGCTCATTAATATCGATACTAACTTCTGCTTCTGCAATTGCGATATGATTAGCAAAAACATGGAAAATAATATTGTCATTATCTACAGGTGACCAAGACATCAGGCGAATGTCTTTGGAATTCTGCTCCGTGGACAAATACTGCCTATCTTCGTTTTGTTGACCTCCTAAATGTAAAAAATTTCCCTGCCAACTTGATTGAACTTGATTACCGTTTTTATCTATAAAGCCATTTAAATCAATGGTTTTTAATGACTTAATCAGTTGAGGAGAAAATTGATCAACACCAAGGCGTAAACTGAGTGGCGAATGGATAGGGGCAATACCACGAAATTTAATTTGAGACAAAGAGATACCACTAATACTTTTATAATTAAAATTATACTAACAGAAAGTTATTAAATATACATAAAACAATGACGTAGCGATCAATTTAATTACAATTTTTTCTAATATTAGACAGTTTTAAGATAAAATATTATAGGCTCCCTAAAGGCATTTACGACTTAGGGAGCTCTGAGGAGATATTTAAGTAAACTAGGCTAAGTTTTCTTCAAAGAACTTTATTGTTCTTTGCCATGCAAGCTCTGCATTAGTTTTATCAAACCTTGCTGTCGAGTCATTATGAAAGCCATGCTTAGCATTGTTATACATATGCATTTTAAATGGTACGCCTAGTTGTGTTAGCTCTGCTTTATAATCTGGCCATGACTTATTGACTCTTTCATCAAGCTCAGCAAGTTGAATTAACAGAGGTGCCTTAATATTTTTTCTTAACTCTTTTTTAGCCGGAGTACCGTAAAAAGGAACACCAGCTGATAACAAATTAGAGTCTATTGCCGCAAGATAATTAACAATATAGCCACCAAAGCAAAACCCGACAGCACCTAGCTTACCATTACTCAGCTCGTGCGCTTTTAAATAATTAGCAGCAGCGACAAAATCATGCTGAATTTTAGCTCGGTCCAATGATTTCTGCATTGCCCTGCCTTCATCATCATTACCGGGATAACCACCTAAGGGGTATAACGCATCGGGAGCAAAAGCTAAAAAGCCCGCTTTGGCTAATCGTCTAGCAACATCTTTGATGTAAGGGTTAAGCCCCCTATTTTCATGAATAACCAATACAACAGGTAATTTACCTTTGAAATTCGTTGGAGTAACTAAATAGCCTTTACCCTTTCCGTGCCCTAACGGTGACTCAAAGTTTTCATAACTTGCTTTGATTTCATCATCATTAAATGAGACTTGCTCTGCTAAAGCGTAATTTGGTAATAATGCCGAGGTTAAAACACTCATGGAATAACCCACAGCGACTAAGGTACCTAGCTTCTTGATAAAAGTTCGCCTGTCCATCCCGCCGTGAGCATAATCGTCGTACCAATCAAATGCCTCTTGAGGAATATTCGTTGTTTCAGATTTCATGTTTACTCCTAATCATAAAAAGCTCAATTAATTACTTGTTTATATCATCATATCGATTGGATTAAAAACGAGCAATCTAATTAATAAAGAGTAAAGACAGAGCTATAACGACTATTCAATTAAGGTTTAAGTACCAACAAATCACAATTTACTTTATTAAGCACTTCCTCTGATACATGCACCGAAAAAGTATTGATTAAATTTCGATGTCCACAGTCACCCAAAATAATTAACTCTGAATCAATCTCAGCAGATAATTGAGTAATGGCATTCTCAGGAAGCTCTTGCGATAAATGAGCACTCTCAAAAGGTAAGTGGTAATTAGAACAATACTCCTTCATCATTGATAAGTGATAATCTTTATTGCATTCACTTTTTGATGATTCAAAATACATGTCGGAGTCTTCACCATAGTAACAATCAACAATATGGCAATTACCACCAATAAGTTGACTAAAGTGCTCTGATTCCTCTAATACCTTTATCGTTAACTCATGATGTTCCGGATTATTATTAAACACTTCCACAGCCGATAGAATATTACCGCCAGGTTGCCAATCATGATCTTTTATAATCATCAATGGGTATGGGCAATGCCCAATCAGATATGAGTCAATGGTGTTTAATTGATAGGTATCCCAAAAATCTCTTTTGGAGGCAGCAAGAATAACAGTATCTATACCATTTCCTGACGCTTCTCGTAAAATACCCGAGTAATGATCACAAGTAATGAGTTTATCCGCGACATTTATACCATCACCTTTTAATTTTAAGATTAATTTCTGCAGCGAAGTAGTTTTTCCTTTTAACTTTCCGTTAATATTACTTTTACCCTTTAATGTTAAATAGTGACTAAATCGATTTAATGTCGAATTGTTTCTAAGTAGAAGAATATTCAGTTTACCCTTCGAGCGTTTTACTAAATTTATCGCCCTATATATGGCTTTACTAACAAAGTTTTGCTCTTCGATTACCACTAATATATTTTCGTAAGTTTGCATAGGTGTACCTCACTACATTTGTAATGATTGATGTTCAGCGGTTTGGTGTTTGTCATTTACTTTGAAATACCCAAAGTAAATGATTAATTCTAGTCTAGAATCGATAACATTTTATCCTCGCTAGAAG